>NZ_OZ035001.1:0-328474 GCF_964031085.1 Spiroplasma endosymbiont of Asaphidion curtum
TGAATCATAAAGAAATGTGGGAACAAGTTAAAACAAAACTAATGGGTGAAACAATTGATCCAATTATTTTTAATACTTATATTAAAAATACTAATATTCATTCAATTACTAATAATAATGAATGTATCATTTTAGTTCGGAGTGGTTTTGCAAAAGAAATTTTAACAAAAAATTTAACTAATAAAATTCAAATTATTATTAATCAAGTTAGTAATCGCCAACTAAGTGTTAAATTTCTTGAACAATATGAAATTGAAAATATGCCTCATCAACAATATGATGAATGTGATGATAATTTAAAAAGTAATAAAAAAAAATTTACCTTTACTAACTTTGTTAAAGGTGCTTGTAATCAAGATGCTTATCAAGCATCATTAGCTGTTATTAAAAATCTTGGTGTTAGTTGAAATCCATTATTTATTTATGGAAATTCGGGATTAGGTAAAACACATTTATTACACGCTGTGGAAAATGAAATTATTAAAAATAATCCTAATATTAAAATTCGATACTTATCTTCAGAAGAATTTGGTCGCATGTTTTTAGAAATATATAATCACGGTATTGATGCTATTGAAGATTTTAAAGATTCTTTTAATAATTATCAAGTATTATTAATTGATGATATTCAATTACTAGCAAAAAGAAACAAAACTAATGAAATCTTTTTTAATATTTTTAATCGTTTTATTGATGCTAATAAACAAATTATTTTAACTTCTGATAAATATCCTGATGAATTAGATGGTTTTGAACAAAGGATGGTGTCACGATTTCAAAGTGGATTAAGTGTTTGTTTAGATGCTCCTGATTTTGAAACGGCATTAAATATTTTAAACTTAAAAGTTAAAGAAGTTAATTATAATGCAACGGTTTTTGCCAAAGAAGTTTTAGAATTTATTGCCTTAAATTTTAATACTGATGTTCGTAAATTAGAAGGAGCTTTAAACCGAATGATTTTCTTTTCAGTAATGAACATTAGTGCTGAAAAAATAATTGAATTAGAAGATGTTAAAGAAGCTTTTAAAAGTTCAAATATTATTATTGATAAACGAGAAAAAATTACTATTAAAAAAATTAAGCAAATTGTTGCGGAATACTATAATATTCCTGTTAAATTGCTTATTAGCAAAACTAGAGTTGCAAATATTACCATTGCCCGCCATTTAGCAATGTTTTTAGCAAGAACACTTATTGATGAACCCTTTTCTCGGATTGGCATTGAATTTGGTGGTAAAGACCATTCAACGGTAATGAATGCATGTCAAAAAATTGAAATTTTAATTAAAAATAATAAAGAATTTGCTAAAGTAGTGCATTTGTTAATTAACAAATGTCAAGAATAAATTCTTTTAAAGGAAAAAAGTTATTAACAAAATTATCAACAAATTATCAACAGTAAAAATGTGTGATATTAGTAAGATAGTTAGTGGTATTTGAAAGTTATCCACATTGTCCACAGTATACTACTAATATTACAATAAATATAATATATAAGGAGTCACTCTAAATGATTATTACTATTTCTCGTACAAGATTATTAAATGAAATTAATAAAATTTCACGAATAATTTCGTATAAATCACCATTACCAGCATTAACAGGTTTATTATTTGAAGTTAAATCTGATAAACTAGTTTTAATTGGTTCTTCAGGAACACTATCAATGCAAGTTGAAATTAAAGTTAATGAAAGTAAATTACAAATTGAAGAAATGGGAAAAACTTTAATTAAAGTTCGATTTGTTAGTGAAGTAATTCGTAAAATTGAAAGTGACATTATTCGTATTGAAGTTGTTGAAGGTAGTGTAATTCGCATTAATGCTAATAATTTTGATTCTCAGTTAAATACTTTAGATGTTAATCAGTATCCTAAAATTTTATTTGATACTAAAGGACAAGAATTTATTATTAGTAATGCAGTTTTAAAAGCAATTGTTAGTCAAGTTGGATTTGCAATTAGTGAGGAAGAGAGAAATATTATTTTTACAGGGATTCATTTTTTATTTAGTAAGGGAAAACTAAAAGTTACAGCTACTGATTCATTTCGGTTAGCTAGTAAAGAAATAAATTTTCCCTATTATAGTGAGGACGATTATGAAGTTATTATTCCAGGAAAAGTAATTCAAGAAGTAAATAAGATTAGTGAAAAAAATAATGATGTTACAATAATAATTATTAATGAAAGAAATGTTGTTTTTAAGGTTAATAATACAATTTTACAATCAAAAATTATTGATGGTAAGTACCCTAATATTAATAAAATTATTCCTGAAAGTTATAATAGTAAAATTGTGATTAATAATCGTGATTTATTAAATGCCATTGATCGTGCTAGTGTATTAAGTCACGAAATTAGTAATACTACAATTAAGTTAAATATTAGTAATGATAAAATTAAGGTGGAATCTAGTTCTAGCGAGATTGGTAATTCTAATGAGCATTTAAGCAAGTTTCAGTTATCCGGTGATATAATGAATATTGCGTTTCGCTCACAGTATATGCTTGATGCAATTAGAGCTTTTAAGACTAATGATTTAAATATTAATTTAACAGCTGAGGATAAACCAATTATTATTACTAGTGATGAAGAACCAACCTTATTACAGTTAGTCTTACCAATGCGAACTTATTAATTAGAAATTTAAAAATGCGTGTTTATAAATTTCATTTTATGAATCCGCATTTTTAATTTTTAAGACTATTTTAAGGCATTTTTATTATGATATATAATTTACTCTCGGGGGGGGTTCTATTGTATTTCCTAAATGTCCTTAAAAGTGGTATAATTAGTTATATTTGGTGTAAATTTATAGTAGTAAAAACATCAATGTGTGATAGGAGAGATTTTAGTGTTGAAAAGAAAATATGATGCATCTTCAATTCAAATTTTAGAAGGTTTAGAAGCAGTTCGTAAACGACCAGCAATGTATATTGGAAATATTTATAAAGAAGGATGACATCATTTAGCATGAGAAATTATTAGTAATTCGATTGATGAGGTTATGGGTGGTTATTGTAACGAAATTAAAATTACTTTGTTAAATGATAATGAAATTATTATTGAAGATAATGGTCGTGGAATTCCAATTGATATTCATCCTAAAAGTAAAATCTCTGTTTTAGAAACAGTATTTACCGTACTTCATGCTGGTGGTAAGTTTGATGGTGAAACTTATAAAGTATCTGGTGGTCTTCATGGTGTGGGGGCATCGGTTGTTAATGCTTTAAGTAGTTATTTAGATGTTACGGTATACCGTGATGGTAATATTTATGATTTAAAATTTCATAATGGGGGAAAAATAAAAGAAGCTTTAAAAATTACAGGCACAACTGACAAAAGAGGAACGGTTGTTCGTTTTATGCCGGACATTAGTATTTTTGAAGAAAGTCAGTCATTTAATTACACAACTTTAAAAACGCGATTAAAACAATTAGCATTTTTAAATAAGGGTTTAAAGATTATTCTTATTGATGAAAAAGCACAACAAAAAGTAGTATTTCAATATTTTAATGGTCTTCGTGATTATGTTGCCGATTTAAATAGTGATCGCATTGTTATTCATAAAGAAATAATTTATAGTGATCAACAATATGATGATGCTCATATTGAATTTGCTGCTCAATATAATAGACTTCTTGCATTACTTATTTATTAAACAAAATTCCTATAAAATATATTTAAAATAGAAATTATAAGGAATTTAAGATTATGAAATTTGATAAATTTAATTTTATTAATGATAAAGAATTATTACGATTAACTGGAATAAAGCAAAGTACTTTTAATAAAATGTTAAATATTTTAAAAGAAGCTGAGTTAAAAAAGTTTAAAAGAGGTGGTAAAAATAATAAATTATCATTAGAAAATAGATTATTGATGACTTTATCATATTGACGAGAATATCGTACTTATTTTCATCTTGGTAAAAGTTTTGATATTAGTGAAGCTAGTTGTTATCGAAATATCAAGTGAATTGAAGATATTTTAATCAAACATCCTGATTTTCAACAACTTGCTGGTAAAAAAGCATTAATAAATAGACTTCTTGCATAACCTATTAAAATAATAAAAATTTTAAATTTAACCACTTTAAAATAAACATTTTTCTAAAATCTAAAATAATTTTGATAACAATTAACTAGGTTATGCAAGAAGTCTAATGATTATTTTAATGATAAAACAATTATTATTGATGCTACAGAAACACCCATTCAACGCCCAAAAAAGACAAAAACAATCTTATTCAGGAAAAAAGAAAAAACACACTATTAAAACACAAGTAATTATTGAAAAAGAAAGCAAAATAATTATTGCAACAAATTTTTCTCTCGGTAAAAAGCATGATTTTTGTTTATTTAAAGAATCAAAAATCCCAATTTTAAAAAATACTAAATTAATAGTTGATAATGGTTATCAAGGAATACAAAAAATTCATAGTAATGTTCTAATACCTAAGAAAAAAACAAAGAAAAACCCTTTAAATAAAGAACAAAAACATAATAATAAATTAATTTCAAAAATGAGAATTATTATTGAAAATATTTTTGCTATTCTTAAAAAATTTAAAATTATTACTGAAAAATATCGTAATCGTAGAAAACGATTTAGTTTAAGATTTAATTTAATTGCTTCAATTTATAATTTGCAATTATAGATAACATAAAATATTTATTTAAAATTAAATTTAAATAATAAAATAATTTTTTGTTGTGTCAAAATTTACACATTTAATAAAATCCATAAGTATTAACCTAATAAAAGTTAGAAATTACTATATAGTATTTTTTATTTACAAATAATTTGTAATTATTTTAATAAGTAATGCAAGAAGTCTAATGATACATATCATACGCAGTTATATTCTTTTTGTAATAACATTAATACTTCTGAAGGTGGAACGCATGAAGAAGGGTTACGGTTGGCACTAACAAGAGAAATAAATAAATATGCATTAAATAATAAGTATATTAAAAGTAATGATGAAAAATTATTATGAGATGATTTAAAAGAAGGTTTAGTTGCTTTACTTTCTGTTAAAATATCTGATCCGCAATATGAAGGTCAAACAAAAGCTAAATTAAGTAATAAAGTCGTTAGGCAAATAGTTTCTAATGCGATTGGTAATGTTATTAAAAATTTTCTAATGGAAAATCCACAAATTGCAAAGAATATTTTAGAAAAAACATTATTAGCTTTTAGAGCAAGAATGGCAGCAAGAAAAGCTCGTGAAATTAGTCGTAAGAAAAATTTACTTGATGTGGCACCATTACCAGGTAAATTAGCTGATTGTAGTAGTAATGATGCTAAGATTAGTGAACTTTATATGGTTGAAGGTGATTCTGCTGGTGGCACTGCTAAAATGGGGCGAGACCGTAATTTTCAAGCTATTTTGTCATTAAAAGGTAAAGTTCTTAATGTTGAAAAAGCAAGAATTGAACGAGTGTTAGAAAATGATGAAATTTTAACAATGATAACATCATTAGGTTGTGGTGTTAATAAAGATTTTAATATTGACCGCTTACGATATCATAAGGTAATAATTATGACAGATGCTGATGTTGATGGTGCTCATATTCGAACGCTATTACTAACATTTTTTTATCGTTATATGCACGAATTAATTGTGGCTGGTTGTGTGTATATTGCTCAACCACCACTATATAAAATCCAAGTTGGTAAAAAGAGTAATTATGTATATTCTGATCAAGAATTAGAAAATTTTAAAAAATTATTAAAAGATGATCAAAAATTTAGTATTCAAAGATATAAAGGACTTGGAGAAATGAATGCTGAACAATTATGAAGTACAACAATGAATCCTAAAAATCGCCAGTTGCTAAAAGTAACAATTGAAGATGCTAGTATTGCTGATATGACTTTTATTATGTTAATGGGTGAACAAGTAGAACCGCGAAAAATATTTATTGAAGAGAATGCCCAGTATGTTAAGCATCTTGATATTTAGGAAGGTGAAATAAATGAATTTAGATAATCAAAATAATATCAAGGATATTGATATTAGTAAAGAAATGCAAGAAAGTTTTTTAGAATATGCAATGTCAGTTATTGTTTCTCGAGCGATTCCTGATGTTCGTGATGGTTTAAAGCCAGTTCATCGCCGAATTTTATATGCCATGTATGATTTAGGAATAACTTATGACAAACCATATAAAAAATCAGCACGAATTACGGGAGAAATTATTGGGAAATATCATCCTCATGGTGATACTGCTGTGTATTATTCAATGGTCAGAATGGCACAAGAATTTTCATCACGATATCCGTTAGTTGATGGTCAAGGAAATTTTGGTTCGATTGATGGCGATAATCCAGCCGCGATGCGTTATACCGAATCACGAATGAGTAAATTAGCTAATGAATTAGTAAACGATATGAATAAGGATACAGTTGATTTTGTTGATAATTATGATAGTACCGAACGAGAACCGAAAGTATTACCAGCATCTTTTCCTAACTTACTAGTTAATGGTTCAAAAGGAATTGCTGTTAGTATTACAACTGATATTCCGCCACATAACTTAAATGAGGTTATTGATGCTTTAATTTATGTGTTGGAAAATCCTCATGTTACAATTGAACAATTAATTTCGCAAGATATTGTTAAAGGACCAGACTTTCCAACGGGAGCAAGTATTATTGGTAGTCAAAGAATTAGAAAAGCCTATTTAACAGGTCGTGATACGATTACGGTACGGGGAAAAGTAAGTGAAGAAACATTTAAAAATGGTCGTAAAGCTTTAATTATTAATGAAATACCGTATCAATTAAATAAAACTCGCTTAATTGAAAGAATATCGCACTTAGTAAAAAATAAAGAAATTCAAGGTATTTATGCGTTACGAGATGAATCTAATCACGAAGGGATTAGAGTAGTAATGGAATTAAAAAATGATGTTAGTAGTAAAATTTTATTGAATAAGTTATATAAAATGACACCTTTACAATCAACACATTCAATTAATTTAATTGCTTTAAATAATGGTCGCCCCAAACTTATGAATTTATTACAAATTTTACAAGCATATTTAGAACATCAATTTGTTGTTTTAGTTCGAAAAACTAAGTTTGAATTACAAAAAAATCAAGAACGAGCTCATATTTGTGAAGGATTAGTTATTGCTTTATCTAATATTGATGCCATTGTTCGTTTAATTAAAAAAACAAATGCACCAACAGAAGCAATTGAAAAATTAGTTAGTGAATTTGCGTTAAGTAAAATTCAAGCCCAAGCGATTTTACAAATGCGCTTGCAAAGATTAACTGGTTTAGAACAAGTTAAATTAGAAGAAGAATTAAAATTATTAAATGATGATATTGCTCAATGTCAAAAAGTTTTGCAAGATGTTAGTGAACAAACAAAAATTATTAGTAAACAATTAATAACAATTAAGAATAATTATGGTGATTCGCGAAGAACAATTATTACTAGTGATGAAGAAGATATTACCATTGATGAAATATCATTAATTAAAAATGAACCAGTAGTTATTATTTTTTCTGAAAATGGTTATATTAAGCGGTTAAATTTAGATGAATATCGTACCCAAAAACGCGGTGGAACGGGTGTTAATACAATAAATTTAGGTGAAACTGATGATACCAGAATAATTATTATTGCTAATACTCACGATGACATTTTATTTTTTAGTGATGTTGGTAAAGTATATCGTTTAAAAGCTTATGAAATTAGTAGTTTTTCACGAGCAGCAAGAGGAACACCAATTATTAATCTAATTAATATTGAGCGAAAAGAGAAAATTAAAACTTTAATTGCCATAAATTCAGAAAGTAGTAAACAGTATTTATTTTTTATTACTAAAAATGGGATTGTAAAACGCACTGCTATTAGTGAGTTTGATTCAATTCGTAAAACAGGTAAAATTGCAATTGATTTTAAAACTAATGATAGTCTTGTTGAAGTTTTATTAACAACTGGTGATACGAAAATTATTATTGCTACTAGTAATGGTAAAGCAATTCATTTTAATGAAAATGAAATCCGCTTATTACAAAGAAAAGCCACAGGAATTAAAGGAATTATTTTAAATAATGATTGCTTTGTTATTGGGGGTTGCACTAGTGCAACGGGAAGTAATATTATTACTATTTCTGAAAATGGTTTAAGTAAAATAACTCCTTTGCAGTCATTTCGTTTAACAAAAAGAGCTACTAAAGGTGTTAAAGCAATGAAATTAACTCCTAAAACGGGTGATATTGTTACGATTAAAGCTATTAAAGGTAATGAAGAGATGTTAATTGTTACGAATAATGGTATTGGGATTCGTGTTAATTTGAGTGAAATGAAAATTTCTCAAAGAAATAGTAGTGGTGTTAAACTAATTAAGTTAAAATCAGAGCAAAAGATAAAAACTAGTGCTATTATTTCTGTTAACTAGAATTATTCTTAAAATAAGAAAGGGTTTGTTAAAATGATTGATATAAATTATTTATCAGAAAATATTGATAAAGTTATTAAAAGATTAACAACCAGAAATGCTGATTTTTTGTATTTAAAAAAAGTTAAACAATTAAATACGGAACGCAAACAAATTATTACTAAATTAGAGCAAAAACAAGCAGAACATAATAAACAATCAAAATTAATTGCATCATTAATACAAAAAGAGAAAACTAATGAAATTGAAGTCTTAAAAGGAGATTTGGGAAGTAATAAGTTATTAATTGAAACATTAAAACAGCAATTACTAGTTGTTGAAAATGAAATTAAGGATTTGTTATTAAAAACACCAAATATTCCTGAAATTACTGTTCCCATTGGTATAAGTGAGGCAGATAGTGTTGAAGTTAAAAAATGAAATGAAAATAAAGCTTTAAAATCAACGCACCCACATTGAGATATTGCAAAAGATTTAGATATTATTGATTTTAATCGAGCAACAAAAATAACTGGTAGTCGTTTTGTTATTTATAAAAATGCTGGTGCTCGATTAGTTCGCGCCTTAATTAATTTAATGTTAGATGTTCATTATCAATCTGGTTATGAGGAAATTATTCCGCCAACAATTGTTAATGCAAATTCATTAATTACTACTGGAAATCTGCCTAAATTTAAAGAAGATTTATTTCAATTACAAGAAAAAGATTATTATTTAATTCCTACGGCAGAAGTACCAATAACTAATTTATATCAAGATGAAATTATTGATGGTCATAAGTTACCTTTAAAATATTGTGCTTATACAACTTGTTATCGTTCCGAAGCTGGAGCAGCTGGTAAAGATACTCGAGGAATAATTCGCTTGCATCAATTTCATAAAGTTGAGTTGGTTAAAATTACTAAGCCAGAACAATCGTATGATGAATTGGAAAAATTAACTAATGATGCTTGTAAAATTTTAGAACTTTTAGAACTACCATACCGCGTTATTGAACTTTGTACTGGTGATTTAGGATTTAGTGCTGCGAAAACTTATGATATTGAAGTTTGAATGCCTTCACAAAATAAATATCGTGAAATTTCTTCTTGTTCTAATTGTGAAGATTTTCAAGCCCGAAGAGGAAAAACTCGTTATAAAGAAAAGTCACAAGATAATGCTAAGTTAGTTCATACATTAAATGGTTCGGGATTAGCAGTTGATCGCTTGGTAGCGGCAATTTTAGAAAATAATTATCAATCTGATTGTAAGGCGGTTATTGTTCCTAAGGTATTGCAAAAGTATTTGGATGGATTAGAAAAGATTACTGTTTAAGGAAAAAAGATGTTTCTTGTGAAACATCTTTTTTAAATTTTGTTTTATTTATTAGACTTCTTGCATTACTTATTTATTAAACAAAATTCCTATAAAATATATTTAAAATAGAAATTATAAGGAATTTAAGATTATGAAATTTGATAAATTTAATTTTATTAATGATAAAGAATTATTACGATTAACTGGAATAAAGCAAAGTACTTTTAATAAAATGTTAAATATTTTAAAAGAAGCTGAGTTAAAAAAGTTTAAAAGAGGTGGTAAAAATAATAAATTATCATTAGAAAATAGATTATTGATGACTTTATCATATTGACGAGAATATCGTACTTATTTTCATCTTGGTAAAAGTTTTGATATTAGTGAAGCTAGTTGTTATCGAAATATCAAGTGAATTGAAGATATTTTAATCAAACATCCTGATTTTCAACAACTTGCTGGTAAAAAAAGCATTAATAAATGATTATTTTAATAAGTAATGCAAGAAGTCTATTGTATTTAATTGATAGTTTTGGACTAAAGATTTTAAATTTTACTCTTTATGTAGTTTGGAAAATAGCAGTAATATTTAAAGTGATATAAGATATGTGCCAAATTGTAAAGTTAAGTGCAACTAAATTATTTTTCTAACCAAATATTCGATTGGTGAAAGATAATTTAGTATTTTTCTTGGTCTTTGGTTTAAAGACAATATAAATTTATGAACTGCATTTTTAGTAGTATTTGAAAAATTAAATTTTTTAGGAAATTTTTCTCTAATTAAACCATTAGTATTTTCATTAGTACCTCTTTGTCAAGGCGAATACGCATTAGCAAAATAAATTTTCACATTTAAATTTTTTTCAAGTTGTTGTCAATTAGAAAATTCTTTACCCCTATCAAATGTTATAGTCTTAACAAGATTATTTGGAAGAATTGATAAATAATGGCTAATGTTTTCGTTAACAACTTTAGTAGTTCTATTTTCAACTAACATTGCTAAAGTAAATCTTGATGTTCTTTCAACTAAAGTTATTAAACATGATTTACTTTTACCTCGTGATGATACTACAGTATCACCTTCTCAATGACCAACAGTTATACGATTATTAACATTAATATTTCGTTCTTTAATTGATTTACCATTAAATTTACCGCGATTTTCTTGAGATTTTCGTTTCTTACCTTTTCTTCTTAAATTTTTATTAGTAACTTTTTCAAGTAATCCAGAATAAATTCAATTGTAAATTGTTTTAAAACTAATAATTCATTCTTTATGAAAATTTTTAATTCTGCCATAAATTTGTTCAGGCGATCAACCTAATAGTAATTTTTGTTGTACATATTTTACTAATTCTCTATTTTTAAACTTATGAAAATAAACATGTGATTGTTTTCTGTTTTCTGCTTTATTTTGTGCAATTAATGAAAAATAATGATTACTATCTTTATTTCTATTGACTTCTCGAATAATAGTACTAATACTTCGATTAAGATTTTTAGCTATTTCACTAATTTTTACTTTAAACTTCAATTGATTCTCAATATAAATTCTTTCATATATGCCAAGATGTTTGTAACCCATATAAAAACTCCTTGCTTTGTTTTTTCTAAAATAAACTTAGCATCATGAAATTTTTATATGAGATTTTTTGCAATTTTATTTACTTGCACTTACAAGTATAATTCAGCATGTTTAATCTTTAAGATTGTTAATTGTTTCACATGAAACAATTAACAATAGACTTGGTACATAACCCTCAATTTTATCTACTATTTTGATAATATTATTTTCTAGATGAAGCACAAATATTAGATAAATATAAAGATGAAAGTGGGGCGCATAAAGTTTTCTTAGGTGGGTAAGGATTTGAATAAGCATTAAGGCAGTCAGCAATGATTGTCTTTTTATTTTATAAGGTGTTAAAATTTGTTCTTTGAAAATTAAATGCCAAATTGTAAAGTTAAGTGCAACTAAATTATTTTTCTAACCAAATATTCGATTGGTGAAAGATAATTTAGTATTTTTCTTGGTCTTTGGTTTAAAGACAATATAAATTTATGAACTGCATTTTTAGTAGTATTTGAAAAATTAAATTTTTTAGGAAATTTTTCTCTAATTAAACCATTAGTATTTTCATTAGTACCTCTTTGTCAAGGCGAATACGCATTAGCAAAATAAATTTTCACATTTAAATTTTTTTCAAGTTGTTGTCAATTAGAAAATTCTTTACCCCTATCAAATGTTATAGTCTTAACAAGATTATTTGGAAGAATTGATAAATAATGGCTAATGTTTTCGTTAACAACTTTAGTAGTTCTATTTTCAACTAACATTGCTAAAGTAAATCTTGATGTTCTTTCAACTAAAGTTATTAAACATGATTTACTTTTACCTCGTGATGATACTACAGTATCACCTTCTCAATGACCAACAGTTATACGATTATTAACATTAATATTTCGTTCTTTAATTGATTTACCATTAAATTTACCGCGATTTTCTTGAGATTTTCGTTTCTTACCTTTTCTTCTTAAATTTTTATTAGTAACTTTTTCAAGTAATCCAGAATAAATTCAATTGTAAATTGTTTTAAAACTAATAATTCATTCTTTATGAAAATTTTTAATTCTGCCATAAATTTGTTCAGGCGATCAACCTAATAGTAATTTTTGTTGTACATATTTTACTAATTCTCTATTTTTAAACTTATGAAAATAAACATGTGATTGTTTTCTGTTTTCTGCTTTATTTTGTGCAATTAATGAAAAATAATGATTACTATCTTTATTTCTATTGACTTCTCGAATAATAGTACTAATACTTCGATTAAGATTTTTAGCTATTTCACTAATTTTTACTTTAAACTTCAATTGATTCTCAATATAAATTCTTTCATATATGCCAAGATGTTTGTAACCCATATAAAAACTCCTTGCTTTGTTTTTTCTAAAATAAACTTAGCATCATGAAATTTTTATATGAGATTTTTTGCAATTTTATTTACTTGCACTTACAAGTATAATTCAGCAAATACAAGTGAATCAATAATGTTGGTATGTATTAAAGCACGATAAATTGTGGGTGGTCGCCATAACCAAAAGAAGTTTACCAGTTAATAGATAACACCCTATTAGCTATAGCAATTTGTTTCGTTTTGCAATAAAAAATGAATGGGGGGGGATTTCCTAAAAATATATACGCTATTAAATTAGTTCCAAGGGTAGGATGCGGATATTAAAGTGTAGAAATTTCTATATAGGGGTATGCTAAGTTTAAAATTATTAAAATCTTTATCTAATTAAAAAACAAAATTTACTAACAAAGCTTGTTAAACACTTAAATCTGCGATATATATAAGTGTTTAAAAAACTAAGTTAACTAAAACTTAGTTAATATAACTTAGTTTATCTATAAGAAAGGTAATTTATTATGAAAAACATTGAAAACATTTTCTTAAATACTAAGAAATATCTTTTAAAAGAAACACAAAACGCAATGCTTATTAAAGCACCAAAAATTCCGTGATTTAATGAACAAATCGGCATTTGGTTTCCAAAGCGATTTGTTTATAAAGGAAAATATGAAAATTCGATTTGCATCGGAATAATAAAAGATAGTAAATATCAAATAATTTCAATTAATCAAAAAGAAAATGAAACCAAATTAATTAAGGGGCAAGAATTATTAAGTTTCTTCATTGCCAAAAAAGAAAACAACAAAAAAGATATAAATTATAACTATTTTAAAGGAGTTTAAAAATGAATATTGCGATTGGATTAATATTTATTATTATCAGCATCATGCTATTAGCATATTTTGCTTATAAAATTTATGCCAAAATAAAAATTAGAATTAAATATAAAAATGCCATTAAAAATAATACTGGTAATTTTGCGAAAGACGAAAAAGTATTTATTGCCCGCTTTGAGGAATGAGTTAAATCTCCTAATTCAAAAGAAAATAACGCGGATAAAAAATAATGTTTTGAGAAATTATTATGGAATTCTTAAAACTGTTTATTCCGATAGAAAAAATGCCTGCACAAGTTACGTTTATTGCCGGATTAATTATTATCATTACTTTTCTTTTCGCATTAATTTCAATTATGTATTTACCAATAAAAATGATTTTTGGGAGATAAAAAATGACAATAAACTTAAAAGAATTTAATTGAGAACAAATTAAACAAACTTTCTGAGATTTATTTATTCAAATTACAACTATTCCGGCTCATATTAGTGGTGGCAAAGAAATTGATTTAACCCAAGAAACACTTTGGCTTTTAATGGCAAACATTGCTTTTTGATTTTTGACAGCAATTATGGTGTGATTTATTCTAATGCTACTTTGAAAAACCATATCGGTATTTAGATAGAAACAAAAGTAATGTCGCGAAGTTACATTGTGATGCATTCACAAAGAAATTCAAAATTAATTAGGAAAAAATACAATCGTGTTAAGGTTAATCGTGGTTTTAACAAATTTAAGAAAAACTTTGAATATAAATGATGAATGTTTTAAAAAAGAAAGGGGGTGATTATATGATTCGAACTTTCTTGGCCGATGCACCAGCAACAGTAGAAAAAATAACAGCTAGTGACGCGATGACTAAATTATGAAATGCAATTATAACGGCATTTACTAAAATGTGAGAAATTATTGCTGTTAATATGCCACAAGTCGGTAACTTTTTTGCTGACTACTGAATATTCATTTTTCCATTTATTTTGGCAATATTCTTTATTTGCTTTAAAATGTTTGAAAAATTACTTGGAGCAGTACGCTAACAAAAAAATAAAGTGAGGTGCAAGATGAAATTTTGCAAATGAATAATAGAAAAAAATAACCATTTTATTGAATTAAATCGCACCTCATTTTTAATTTTATGACATTGAGGAGCAATTTGATATATTTACAACGGTTATTTTAAAAACATTGTGAGCTATTTATTTTTAGCAGGTTGTATTTTAATTTTCATTTTTAAAATCAGTAATTTAACACAAATTAACAAAGTTATTAATTTCTTAAAAAACTCACCGTTAAATATTGTTATTGGTTCATTAGGAACTGGAAAAACTGCTTTTCTAGTATATGCATCAAAATTATTAAAAAAGAAGAAATATCACATCGCATCAACATTTCCATTACTAGAAACCCAAAAATTAAGTTTAGGACATATGGGATTGTTAGACTTTGATTATCCGGTATTGCCAGACAAAACCTTACTTTTGTGAGATGAAACCAACTTATTTTTAGAAGGAACTGATTGAGAAAAAAATAATACTAAAAACGAAGAAACTGGTATTCAAGAGTATTTCGCTCTGGCACGACATTTCGGTCATATTGTTCTCGCTAGCGGCCAAAGAGATAAACATATTTGAGTTAAAGTTCGTGATATTGCCAATAATGTGATTGTGGGAATTCACAAAAAACCAGTTAATATTTTTCGCCCCTATTTAAAAGTCATCTATGGCACCTTTGCGAGCATTGAAGAATATGAACGCTGACGAAACACCTTAATTGATGCTAAAAATAGCAAAAAAGGTCGTCGCATTAAATACCGTGATATTCCTGAACTTGATATTTATTTTTTTAAACTAAAAATTCCTCTATCAATACTTAACACTTATAATTCTTTTTACCTAGCATTTTTAAGAGATTACTTAAATTCAAAAGTAAATCCTGACTATGAAGACAAATACTACACCGACACAGCAATTGATTTAGAAGACTTAGAATACTTAAAAATGGATAAATTTAGCAAATTTTTAAGAAAAATGAAAGAAAAGAAACAATAAAAAATGGAAAATCTTGCAAAAATGACCGACTTTCTCGCCCAAATGCTTTATAAAGTTTTTGACTTAATTTGAAGTTTAGAAGTACCAGGAACAAAAATTCAATTAATATTTCCTTTATTCTTAACACTGGCTGTAGAATTTCTTATGGCAATCATTCTTGGTTTTGGTAGTCAACAAGTTAATTTAGAAAAACAACGCCAATATGCTGTTAAAAATAAGGGGCGGTTAAGCGCGTGAGGAAAAACTAAAAAACAAATAAAACCAATAAAAACAAAACAAGGTAACTAACAATGTTTAAACTAATTATTATTTTTATCTTAATAACTGTTCTCAGATTATTAGCTGGTAGTAATTTTGAAACTTTAATGAACTATATTAGCGAAGGCCTTGCCAATTTCCAAAAGTTTATTACTAGCAATTTAACAATTTTAGAACTATTTAAACCAATGGCACGAACATTTTCGCAACATCCAATTTTTACCATTCTTGGTGTCACTTGTGTACTGATTGCTTTATTTATTGTGATTAAAGGACGATAAAAAATATGAAAGAAGAATTAAAATGAAAAATGACAAAATGTTTGATAAAACAGAATTTATTGCCTCAAATACTCATGTTAAAATTGCTAATGAAACAATTACTACTCCAATAAAAATACTATCTTTTAAAGCAGAATTAAAAAATAATTAAAGTGTAAAATGGGGATTGTAAAATTAACTTGTGTCTCTAGGTAATTAACTTAAATTCACTTTGTCCTTAAATTTTATCATTAAATGTGAAATTGCACTACCCCAATTTTGAATTGGCATCGTTCATTTCTTAACCATATTTTGAAATGCTAAATAAAATATTTTAAAAACTGATGAGTCATTAGGGAAAATCTTTTTTCTTAATAACTAAACAATTTTTTCATTTTGACAAAATAAAAACCAGTAATTAACTAAAAAAATGGAATGTCCCCTATAAAGTAGACACAAAAATAAAAACATTTGTGTAAACTATAAATGAGGTGCATTTTATTATGAAAAAAATTCATAGAAGTAAAGAATTAATTATTAAAATTGTTAATGAACATCTAAAAGAAGGATGTAGTTATAATTATTTAGCTGAAAAATATAATATTTCTCGCAACACTATTAGTCAGTGACTTTATAAACATAAAAATAAAAATTGAAATTTTGAAAGAAAAATTCATAAGGCAAATTATAGTGAGCTTGAATATTTAAGATTAGAAAATGAAATTCTAAAAAAGTTCCTTTCCTTCTCAAGACAACAACAAAATATAAAAGACTTGGTACATAACCCTCAATTTTATCTACTATTTTGATAATATTATTTTCTAGATGAAGCAAAAATATTAGATAAATATAAAGATGAAAGTGAATTTTATAGTTTGGCAGGTGCAAAATGTTATAGTTATGTACCAAGTCTAATCTAATTTTTTAAGGGCACATAAAGTTTTGTTAGGTGGGAAAAGGTTTAAATAATTTTGAAAGAAAAGCAACTAAAAATTTATTACCTTTTTACTTGAAAAATAAGTAATAAAACAAAATATTTAATATTAACAAACATAATCTTAATAAAAAGGTTATAAAAACTAAGTAAAATGCTTATAAAAACAACATTAAAATAATTTTTTACAACAAAAATCATACATAAGAAATATATACTTAATTTGCATATTGAAATAATTTATAGCAAATAATTATTTTTTCTTTTTTTAAAAATACCTAAGAAAACTAAACGCGACCATTTTTTAGGACGCATAAAGTTTTGTTAGGTGGGAAAAGATTTGAATAAGTATTAAGACAGTCAGCAATGATTGTCTTTTTATTTTATAAGATGTTAAAAATTTGTTCTTTGAAAATTAAATACAAGTGAGTTAATAATGTTGGTATGTATTAAAGCACGATAAATTGTGGGTGGTCGCCATAACCAAAAGAAGTTTACCAGTTAATAGATAACATCCTATTAGCTATAGCAATTTGTTTCGTTTTGCAATAAAAAAATGAATGGGTGGATTTCCTAAAAATATACACGCTATTAAATTAGTTCCAAGGGTAGGATGCGGATATTAAAGTGTAGAAATTTCTATATAGGGATATACTAAGTTTAAAATTATTAAAATCTTTATCTAATTAAAAAAACAAAATTTACTAACAAAGCTTGTTAAACACTTAAATCTTCGATATATAAGTGTTTAAAAAACTAAGTTAACTAACTTAGTTAATATAACTTAGTTTATTCATAAGAAAGGTAATTTATTATGAAAAACATTGAAAACATTTTCTTAAATACTAAAAAATATCTTTTAAAAGAAACACAAAACGCAATGTTTATTAAAGCACCAAAAATTCCGTGATTTAATGAACAAATCGGCATTTGGTTTCCAAAGCGATTTGTTTATAAAGGAAAATATGAAAATTCTATTTGCATCGGAATAATAAAAGATAGTAAATATCAAGTAATTTCAGTTAATCAACAAGAGCAAGAAACCAAGTGAATTAAAGGACAAGAATTATTAAGTTTCTTCATTGCCGAAAAAGAAAACAACAAAAAAGATACAAATTATAACTATTTTAAAGGAGTTTAAAAATGAATATTGCGATTGGAATAATATTTACTATTATTTGCATAATGTTATTGGCATATTTTGCTTATAAAATTTATGCCAAAATAAAAATGCGAATTAAATATAAAAATGCCATTAAAAATAATACTGGTAATTTTACAAAAGACGAAAAAGTATTTATTGCTCGCTTTGAAGAATGAGTTAAAGCTCCTAATTCAAAAGAAAATAACGCGGATAAAAAATAATGTTTTGAGAAATTATTATGGAATTCTTAAAACTGTTTGTTCCGATAGAAAAAATGCCTGCACAAGTTGCCTTTATTGCCGGATTAATTATTATCATTACTTTTCTTTTCGCATTAATTTCAATTATGTATTTACCAATAAAAATGATTTTTGGGAGATAAAAAATGACAATAAACTTAAAAGAATTTAATTGAGAACAAATTAAACAAACTTTCTGAGATTTATTTATTCAAATTACAACCATCCCCGCTCACATTACTGGTGGTAAAGAAATTAAATTAATAGAAGCACCACTTTGACTCTTAATAGCAAACATTGCTTTTTGATTTTTAACAGCGATTATGGTGTGATTTATTCTAATGTTACTTTGAAAAACCATATCAATATTTAGATAGAAGCGAAATTAATGTCAAGAAGTTACATTAAAGAAAGGGGGTGATTATATGATTGGAACTTTATTGGCCGATGCACCAGTAACAGTAGAAAAAATAACAGCTAGTGACGCGATGACTAAATTATGAAATGCAATTATAACGGCTTTTACTAAAATGTGAGAAATTATTGCTGTTAATATGCCACAAGTTGGTAACTTCTTTGCTGACTATTGAATCTTCATTTTTCCATTTATTTTGGCAATATTCTTTATTTGCTTTAAAATGTTTGAAAAACTACTTGGAGCAGTACGCTAATAAAAAAATAAAGTGAGGTGCAAGATGAAATTTTGCAAATGAATAATAGAAAAAAATAACCATTTTATTGAATTAAATCGCACCTCATTTTTAATTTTATGACATTGAGGAGCAATTTGATATATTTACAACGGTTATTTTAAAAACATTGTGAGCTATTTATTTTTAGCGGGTTGTATTTTAATTTTCCTTTTTAAAATCGGTAATTTAACACAAATTAACAAAGTTATTAATTTCTTAAAAAACTCACCATTAAATATTGTTATTGGTTCATTAGGAACTGGAAAAACTGCTTTTCTAGTGTATGCCTCAAAATTACTAAAAAAGAAGAAATATCATATCGCATCAACCTTTCCATTACTAGAAACCCAAAAATTAAGTTTAGGACATATGGGATTATTAGACTTTGATTACCCGGTATTACCAGATAAAACCTTACTTTTGTGAGATGAAACCAATTTATTCTTAGAAGGAACTGATTGAGAAAAAAATAATACCAAAAACGAAGAAACCGGTATTCAAGAATATTTCGCTCTGGCACGACATTTTGGTCATATTGTGCTCGCTAGTGGTCAAAGAGACAAACATATTTGAGTTAAAGTTCGTGATATTGCCAATAATGTGATTGTGGGCATTCGCAAAAAACCCGTTAATATTTTTCGTCCCTACTTAAAAGTCATTTATGGTACCTTTACGAGCATTGAAGAATATGAACGCTGACGAAACACCTTAATTGATGCTAAAAATAGTAAAAAGGGTCGTCGCATTAAATATCGTGATATTCCTGAACTTGATATTTATTTTTTTAAACTAAAAATTCCTCTACCAATATTAAACACTTACAATTCTTTTTACCTAGCGTTTTTAAGAGATTACTTAAATTCAAAAGTAAATCCTGACTATGAAGATAAACACTATACTGACACAGCAATTGATTTAGAAGATTTAGAATACTTAAAAATGGATAAATTTAGCAAATTTTTAAGAAAAATGAAAGAAAAGGAATAATAAAAAATGGAAAATCTCGCAAAAATGGCCGACTTTCTAGCTCAAATGCTTTATAAAGTTTTTGATTTAATTTGAAGTCTTGAAGTACCGGGAACAAATATTCAGTTAATATTTCCTTTATTCTTAACCCTCGCCGTAGAATTTCTTATGGCAATTATTCTTGGATTTGGTAGTCAACAAGTTAATTTAGAAAAACAACGCCAATATGCGGTTAAAAATAAAGGTCGTTTAAGTGCGTGAGGAAAAACTAAAAAACAAATAAAACCAATAAAAACAAAGCAAGGTAACTAACAATGTTTAAACTAATTATTATTTTTATATTAATAACTGTTCTTGGACTATTGGCTGGTAGTCATTTTGAAACTTTAACAAACTATATTAGCGAAGGGCTTGCCAATTTCCAAAAATTTATTACTAGCAATTTAACAATTTTAGAACTATTTAAACCAATGGCTCGGACATTTTCGCAACATCCAATCTTTACCATTCTTGGCGTCACTTGTGTACTTATTGCTTTGTTTATTGTGATTAAAGGACGATAAAAATATGAAAGGAGAATTAAAATGAAAAAACTTTTAGGAAAATTATTTAAAAAAGATAATTCAAAAGAAAAAATGCCATTAAAATTAAAAATTAAAAATTCTTTTAAAAAGCAATGGTTAAAAGTAGTATTAAGTATCATTTTCATCTTTATAAGTTTATTAATTTGTGCATTAACAGTAAGTGATACTAAATGAATAACCGGAACAAGTAACGAATTTAATGATTTTATTAATAAACAAATGGTTGATTTTTTTGGCAAGTTCAATAGTGGTATTATGCTAGCAGGAATATTTGTTTTTTGATGAGGCGGAGGAATATATTTTGCAATTAAATTTGAAAAATTAATCCGCTTTATTATTCAGAAAATTAAAGCAAAAAGAGCCTTAAAAAATGAAACTAAACAAGTTAATTAATTTTTTAAAAAGATATTGATGAATAATAGACTTCTTGCATTACTTATTTATTAAACAAAATTTCTATAAAATATATTTAAAATAGAAATTATAAGGAATTTAAGATTATGAAATTTGATAAATTTAATTTTATTAATGATAAAGAATTATTACGATTAACTGGAATAAAGCAAAGTACTTTTAATAAAATGTTAAATATTTTAAAAGAAGCTGAGTTAAAAAAGTTTAAAAGAGGTGGTAAAAATAATAAATTATCATTAGAAAATAGATTATTGATGACTTTATCATATTGACGAGAATATCGTACTTATTTTCATCTTGGTAAAAGTTTTGATATTAGTGAAGCTAGTTGTTATCGAAATATCAAGTGAATTGAAGATATTTTAATCAAACATCCTGATTTTCAACAACTTGCTGGTAAAAAAGCATTAATAAATGATTATTTTAATGATAAAACAATTATTATTGATGCTACAGAAACACCCATTCAACGCCCAAAAAAAGACAAAAACAATCTTATTCAGGAAAAAAGAAAAAACACACTATTAAAACACAAGTAATTATTGAAAAAGAAAGCAAAATAATTATTGCAACAAATTTTTCTCTCGGTAAAAAGCATGATTTTTGTTTATTTAAAGAATCAAAAATCCCAATTTTAAAAAATACTAAATTAATAGTTGATAATGGTTATCAAGGAATACAAAAAATTCATAGTAATGTTCTAATACCTAAGAAAAAAACAAAGAAAAACCCTTTAAATAAAGAACAAAAACATAATAATAAATTAATTTCAAAAATGAGAATTATTATTGAAAATATTTTTGCTATTCTTAAAAAATTTAAAATTATTACTGAAAAATATCGTAATCGTAGAAAACGATTTAGTTTAAGATTTAATTTAATTGCTTCAATTTATAATTTGCAATTATAGATAACATAAAATATTTATTTAAAATTAAATTTAAATAATAAAATAATTTTTTGTTGTGTCAAAATTTACACATTTAATAAAATCCATAAGTATTAACCTAATAAAAGTTAGAAATTACTATATAGTATTTTTTATTTACAAATAATTTGTAATTATTTTAATAAGTAATGCAAGAAGTCTAATGCTTAATTACATTATGTTCATATCTTTGAGTATAGTTTTATTATTATATACAAATATTGAAAATTTGCAACAATTTATTAAAAATTTTGGAGCAATTGGTAAGTTAATGATTATAGGTTATTCCTTAGTGTGAGTAACCACAACAGAAATAGTAAACTGTTTAATTCGTTTTATATTAAAAAAGATTAAAACTAAAAGAATAATGAAAAATAAAATATTTTAAAAAGGAGTGATAAAAATGTTTATGAAAATATTTACCGTTTTAATTATTAGTTTAAATAACATTTTTACCATTCCACAAAAAATTAATAATAATGACAAGGCAACAGAACAATTAATTAGAAATAAAAGAGAAACTCAATATAAAACATATGACTTAAAATTTTCAGAAATAAATAACAGTTATTTACAATCGTTGTATAAAAAAGGCAGTGATCCAGTATATATTAATATTGACTCAGTAAAAGAGCAATTACCTTTAGAAATAAAAAATTATGGAGAAAATACTAGAGGGTTTGCTGTCTTTACCAATGAACCAGTATTTAAAGAAATTAAAGAAATTTATAATTATAAAAAAGAAAACAGCACCCCAGAAGAAAGAGAATTTTTTGATAAAGATTTTCAAAAAACAAATATTGAATATTTTTATACTGCTAAAAAAATTAAAGATGTAAAAATAAAAATACAAGAATATAGTTATCCCGGTTCAAACAAATTTCATATTAAAAAATTTTTAGCAAAATTAGAAACTAAACCAAGTACGGACATTGATTTACCAGAAACAACAACGAAATTTGATGGTAGCCACAACTATAACGATGTTGTTGATAATCTTGATTATTTAATGATTCATCGGGGTGATTTTGACAAATTCAATTACTCTTATCTTTATTGAACACCAGTTTTTAATTTCATTAACACCTTAGAAAAAGGTTATTACAAAGAATTTACGATTAAAAATCACGGCTTTAAGGACGAGAGCTATTTTTATCATAAAACTTCTAATGATAAAAATATAGTAAATGAGAATGTTTTGAAAATTAAGGCATTTAACAAAAGTCTAATTGCCGGAAACAATTATTTACAATTATTACACGGTGAAAGTGAAATCTGAAAATATGACACGGCAAATGCCAACGATTATTATCTAATTAAGTACCTTTTTGGAACTTTAAATTATCTTAATGTTAAATTTAGTTTTCTGCGTTATGACCCTGAATTAAAAAATGACATTTACCTTTATTTTAAAAACAACATTCCTAATATTAACAACAGCGATTACAAAAATGTTTTTGACGAAATTTACGAAATCCTTGGCAACTTTTTTGCTAGTTTATTTTACGCTACTTTTGACATGGACAAAAAAACTCATACCGAAATTGATTTTAAAGGCGTAGACAACTATAGCAAAGATTACTTTATTCAAATTGGGTTCTTTTATCGTTCGTTAATTACCTTTTATCCAAAAAAATATTTAATCAATGTTACTGGTAATTCGGAATTATTACTAAGAAGTTATTTTTTTACTTTTGATAAAAAAACGCACCAAGAAAATTATAACGCTATTAATAACGCCAATAGCATTTATAAAATTAATTTTAATGTCCTTAAATCCTATGATAATAAACTCATTACCTTGCTGGCTGATAAACCCGCTAATAGTATTAATTACCTTAATACTGATATTGATATTCGCTACGGTATTAATATTTTTACCTTAACATTTCCACTTTACCATAAAGGAAACATCTCTAATTACAATTTTAAAATTTATGACTTTAATGTCTTAAATTCTACGGCTTTTATTCCTGATGGTTCAACCAACTCAGAATGAGACGACTTAATTCCACCACCAAATTGCAAATATTCTGGACGATGAATACCAACATTTAATGATATTGGTTGTGCCATTCAAAATGCTGGTATTAAAATGCTAAACTGAATGCTGACAGCGTCACAAATCATTACAATTTTACGACCCTTAGCGGTTATTGCGAAAGCAACAGTTAACTTTTCAACTGCCATTTTTCCAGTTTTTAAAACGGTACCAGCTTTTTACTATACCTTTCAATTTTTAATCGGTTTTGCCATTTTTCTAATGATATTAAGAATTTTCCTGTAATATATATATATATATATATATATTAAAAAATAAAGCAATAAAGGAATTAAAATAATGAAAATTTTAAATATAATAACTCTTTTGACATTAACAATATTACCAATAGTTAGCTGTTCTAAAAAAGAAAGTGAAACACAACAAGTTCAATATAAAACATATGACTTAAAATTTTCAGAAATAAATAACAGTTATTTACAATCGTTGTATAAAAAAGGCAGTGATCCAGTATATATTAATATTGACTCAGTAAAAGAGCAATTACCTTTAGAAATAAAAAATTATGGAGAAAATACTAGAGGGTTTGCTGTCTTTACCAATGAACCAGTATTTAAAGAAATTAAAGAAATTTATAATTATAAAAAAGAAAACAGCACCCCAGAAGAAAGAGAATTTTTTGATAAAGATTTTCAAAAAACAAATATTGAATATTTTTATACTGCTAAAAAAATTAAAGATGTAAAAATAAAAATACAAGAATATAGTTATCCCGGTTCAAACAAATTTCATATTAAAAAATTTCATACAAAAAAAGACAACAATTAATTCATTATTTAATTAATAAAAATATATAAAATGTTAAAATTTCTTTCCAAGAAAGATGGTTTTTAATTATGACAATACTCTTCTTAAACAACTTTTCATTTTTTCTATTTTAACAAAATAAAACCAGTAATTTTAATTAATTAAAATTACTGGTTTGAATATTTTTCTTACTTTTTAATAAGATATTAAACTTGTTATATTTGTTCTAACTTAAAGTGATTATTCCCAAAAGACTTAATATTTTTATTTCAAACTGTGTTTATACTTTATTAATTATACTTGTTGTGTTATCTTTAAAAGATATATTTTGTTTATCTAAACTTAAAGGAATAGCTTCTCCAATTTCAGTCTGATGCATAATTATTTCTTTTTTACTTTTAATATCATAAGAAAAATTTATGCTATCATCATCGTTTATCTTTATTTTTGAAGGTAAGATATTATTTTCTAATAAATTAAGCATAGCATTCTTAATTGAAATAGAAATTGTGGATTCATTATTATTTTTATCAATAAAATCTGCACTAACCATGCCTTCAACTTTTTGATAATAACTTAAAATAAGTCCTATATTATTTTGTCAAGAAGTAACAGAAATTGAAATTTTACTATGTGGTGGAACTTTTACTGGTTGAGATGAAACAGTTATTGTTGTGGTGTTTGTCGTTGTTTTAATTTCTGTGCTAGAAGAATTTGAAGTATCTCCTATAGTATAAATTTTTGAACCCCCTCATGTATAACCACCACCAACTTCAACTCCAACTTCAACTTTTCCTTCTGCAACAAGTGGTATATCAGCTTTTATAGTAGATTTTGCTGTAACTTTAGTATTTACATTTGCACTTCAATTATCAGTATTTGATGTTGTTTCTGATTTAGAAAATCCATTCATTTTTTGAAATGTATTTGTTTCTGTTAATTGTTTAGAACAAGAAACTGTATTTTGAGTTTGTTCAATACTACTATTATTTACAAATGTTGAATTAGAATCTTTACAAACATCATTAAGATCTTGTTCTAAATTAGATGATTTATTTTTTTGTGTTTGTTCTATAGTAACATCAGATACTGTTAAATTTTCTAAATTAATATTTAAAATATTTTTAATTTCAGAATTAGGGTTTTGTTTTTTGTGTTGTAAATATAATCCTCTTTTTATATGATCTCTCATATAAATAATATCAGATTCAATTAAATCTAATGGATCGTGTTCATATACTTTCTGATCATAAGATCCAAAATAAACTTTGTTGTTTAACACAACTCCTGAAGAAAAAACCGCATCATTTGTTCTAATAACTACTTTTTGTTCTCCTGTTGAAGGAGTATATTCATATACATTATGATCATAAGATCCAAAATAAACTTTATTGTTTAACACAACGCCCGAAGAAAAAACCATATCATTTGTTCTAATAATTACTTTTTGTTCTCCTGTTGAAGGAGTATATTCATATACATTACCATTAGTTGAACCAAAATATAATTTATTTTTTAACAAAACTCCTGAATAACCACCAATAAAACTTGTTCTAATAACTACTTTTTGTTCTCCTGTTGAAGGATTATATTCATATAAATTACAATCGTTAGATCCAAAATAAACTTTGTTATTTAGCACAACTCCTGAAAATCTTACATATCCATTTGTTCTAATAACTACTTTTTGTTCTCCTGTTGAAGGAGTATATTCATATACATTATAATCGTTAGATCCAAAATAAACTTTGTTATTTAACACAACTCCTGAAGAAACAATATCTCCATTTGTTCTAATAACTACTTTTTGTTCTCCTGTTGAAGGAGTATATTCATATACATTATGATCATAAGATCCAAAATAAACTTTGTTATTTAACACAACCCCAGAAGAGCGTATAAAATTATTTGTTCTAATAATTACTTTTTGTTCTCCTGTTGAAGGAGTATATTCATATACATTATGATCATAAGATCCAAAATAAACTTTGTTATTTAATACAACTCCTGAGGAAGCGATATCTCCATTTGTTCTAATAACTACTTTTTGTTCTCCTGTTGAAGGAGTATATTCATATACATTATGATCGTTAGAACCAAAATAAACTTTGTTATTTAAGGCAACACCAGAAGATTCAACATTTCCATTTGTTGTAATAACTAATTCCGAAATTCCAATAATACTTTTTTTATCATCTTGTCTTTTTGTTCTACTTAAAGTTTCTAAATTAATATTTGGTGTTTGTTCGTTATTTTCTAAATTAATATTTGGTGTTTGTTTGGTACTTAATTTTGCTAAGTTATTTTCTTTTTCTAAATTAATATTTGGTGTTTGTTCGGTACTTAATTTTGCTAAGTTATTTTCTTTTTCTAAATTAATATTTTCTCTTTTATTTCTTTTTAAAATTTGTAAATTATTAGTTTGTTGACAAGGGGCTGTGGCAACGACCATTGGCATTGTGGCACCACTAGTTGTTAAAAAACTCAATAAACTGAGTAATTTTTTCATATTAAGCAAATCCTTTTTCGTGAATTTTTACTAATTAATAAAATTTACAAAGTAATCAGCATCCTTTCTCAAATTTTTAAAGTTTAATTAATACAAATTAATTATAAACAATTAAATAAGAATTTCTATTATTTTTTTAGGATATTGAATACTAGTTCTAAAAAAATTTATCATTAAAGCAAAAAAATAAGCTAACTAAACTTTATTAAAATTACTATCAAGAAAGGTAATTTATTATGTTAAAAATTAATAATAATGTAAAAAGTTCAGAAAACAAGCATTGGTTTAGTTTGTTTACAACCCATAAAAATATGTACACCAACAAATGCCAACAACTGGCTAATGAATATGAAAAATTAGATGAATACTTATATAAATATCATTATCGCTTAAAACAAGGTTATAAAGTAGTTCATTTTTCATCAAGAACAATTATTACAATTTTTGGTGATGTTACTTTTAAACGACGCCGATATAAATATTGAAATCAAAAATTAGGTAAATTTGAATATGTATGTTTGTTGGATAAAGAAATTGGTTTATTACCCAAACAACGTATTTATTTTGATGTCCAATTTAAAGTTTTAAGTCTTTTGGGCGACGGTAAGCGGTATCGCGATGTTTTGGATACCCTAAATCATTGTTATATTTCAAAAGCTAGTATTTCAAATATTTTAAATAAATATGATATTGCCGAATATTTTCAACTCGCAGAAAAAGAAACTAAAACTAGAATTGATGTCAAAAATCAGGATTTATACATACAACTAGATGAGACATTTTTAGCGACATTAGATCATAAAGTTAAACAAGACCAAAGAATTCGTTTAGTTACTTTTCATACCGGACATAAAGAAAAAAATTACAAAAATGCTCGTAGAGCGTTAGAAAATAAACGGGGTCATTTTCTAATGTTAAAAGTTGGCAAAAGAATAAATACGATGGATTATCGTGATTTATTAATTAGAGAATTACAAAAACATTATGTGAATATTAATTATGACAGAATAATTGTTTGTGGTGATGGGGATACTTGAATTAGAGAAATTGCTAATAGTTTTGGTAATGTTAGATATATTTTGGATGGGTACCACGCTATTAAAAAATTAAAACAAACAGCATTTAATATTATTTTTGAAAATCGCAAAGTAACACTAAATAGTTGAATTGAATTATATAAGGATGGAAATCATCAAGAATTAATCAAAATCATTCGTAATGTTGCTAAAAATGAATTAAATAAAGATATTAAAACAAAGTTAAGGAAAGCTAGTAATTATTTCAGTAATAATAAGCAAGGTATTCATAACCAAAATTTAGAATGAAATATCGGTTGTAGCATTGAAAGTGATGTATCTCATTTAGTAAAACAACAATTAGGATATGGGGCAAAAATATATAATCATAAGAATTTAAATAACTTATTACATTTAAGAATGGCAAATTTAAACAAATTAAATGTATTACATTATATTAATGAAAATATTAATTCAGAAATAGAAATCAGAAAAGAAATATATAAAAATTCATTATGAAATAAATATAATAATAAAAATGATGATAGTTGAATTAATTATAAATGTAATATTTTAACAAATAAATATAGTAGGTTTAAGTAAGTAAAAATATTAGTTAAAATTTAATAAAATTAATAATTTTTATTGTGTAAAAATTCAATAATATGATAAGATGGTAATGAATAAAAACGACAATAACAAGAAAGGTAGGGTTAGTTTAGTAATTAAATAATATAATTAGCTGATTGTTTTACTTCTTCAAAGCAATACCTAAGAAAAATAAACGCGACCATTTTTTAAAATTTATTGCTATTTTTTCTAGTTATGTATTATAATTAATATAACCATTACAATAGTAACCTCTGAACCTGGTCAGGACAAAAGTAGCAGCCATAAGGAAAAGTGCTATGTGTAGTGGTATTTTTTTGTGCTAAAATAAATTAATAAAATAGGAGTAAAAAAATGCCACATATTCAATATATGAAAGTAGCCATATCCCTTGCTAAAATCGCATACCAAAATGGTGATGTTCCAGTTGGAGCAGTAATTGTTGATCCGAATGGTATTATTATTGGTCAAGGTTATAATTCTAAAGAAGTTAATAATAATCCGTTGGAGCATGCAGAAATGGTTGCTATTGCTAATGCCGCTAAAAAATTAGGTCAATGAAGGTTAAAAGATTGCGTTTTATACTCAACTTTAGAACCATGTTTAATGTGTACGGGAGCGATTTTACAGTCACGAATAAAAAAAGTTTTTTTTGCTGTTAGTGCCCCTAAGTTTGGCACTGTTGTTTCCCAAAATCAATTACTAGATAAAAATAAGTTTAATCATCAAGCATCATATGATGAAGGGTTATTAGAATTGCCAGTAAAACAAATTTTACAAAGATTTTTTCAAGAAGTTCGCAAAAATTAATAATAGACTTGGTACATAACTATAACATTTTGCACCTGCCAAACTATAAAATTCACTTTCATCTTTATATTTATCTAATATTTGTGCTTCATCTAGAAAATAATATTATCAAAATAGTAGATAAAATTGAGGGTTATGTACCAAGTCTAATAAATAATTGTAAATAAAATTTTTTTGATCGCCATAATTATTATATAATTTTATTGAGAGTATAATCTTAATAACTATAAAGGTGGATTACTAAATGAAATATTTAACGCTATATCGAAAATATCGTCCCAATAGATTTAGCAAAATTATTGGTCAAAATCAAATTGTGACTTCGTTACAAAATGCAATTATTAATGATAAGTTTAGTCATGCTTATTTGCTTTGTGGACCAAGAGGCGTTGGTAAAACTTCAATTGCTAAAGTATTTGCTAAAACTATTAATTGTTTAAAAATAATTAATGGTGAAGCTTGTAATGAATGTTATATTTGTGAAAGTTTTAATAATAATTCTTGTCTTGATTTATTAGAAATTGATGGTGCTTCGAATAATGGTGTTGATGAAATTAGAGAATTAAAAGAAAAAATTTCATTGTTACCATCCCTTTGCAAATATAAAGTATATATCATTGATGAAGTTCATATGTTAACGATTAGTGCTTTTAATGCTTTATTAAAAACATTAGAAGAACCACCGCGACATGCAATTTTTATTTTAGCAACGACAGAAGTATATAAAATTCCTTTAACAATTGTTTCTCGTTGTCAAAAGTTTGATTTTAAATTAGTTAATAAAAATAATTTAGTACAAAATTTAATAACAGTGTTGCAACAAGAACAAATTCCTTATGAAAAAGATGGTTTAGAACAAATTGCCCTTTTAAGTTCGGGAGCAGTTCGTGATTCATTAACTATTTTAGAACAAGTAATTGCTTATAATCGTGAATTTGTTAATTTAGCAAGTGTTAATATGCTTTTTATGATTCCAAGTAAAGCTGAAAAAATTGCGTTTTTATTAGATATTATTAATAATAAGACATTAAAAGTTTTGCAAACTATTAATAATTTTCTTCAAGTTGGTGTTGATATTAATAATTTAACGATTGATTTAATTAATATTTGTAAAGAAATTATTATTTTTAAAGTTACTACTAATAAAGAATTATTAATGATTTTAGATCCTGATGATTCTTTACCATTTAGTATTTTGACACAAGAACAATTATTGAAAATTATTGAAAATTACATAGAAGCATTAAATAATTATCGTTTTAGTAATAATGCAATAATGTATTTTGAAATTGCTTCGTTTAAAAATATGAATTACTTTCAAAATATGACTTCAATAGTAACGACTGAGGTTAGTAGTCATCGTGATGAAATGATTACTACTATTGAAACCCAACAAGTTGACAATAAAAAAGAATCATTAACATTAAATGATTCTGAGTTAGTAGTAGCCATTGATGATTTAAAACAAGAGACCAATGAAATAATTATACCACAAAATTGTTTACAAAATGATAGAAAAAATCAAATAATTAAAGAAAAAGAAGTACCCAATAAAATAATTATATCACAAAATGATAGTGAAAATCAAGATAAAAAAGATGAAAATGTTTCTGAAACTAATAATATTAGTGTTATTAATAAACCTTTTATTTGAGAAATGATGGATTATTTTAATGTTTTATCACAAGCTGATAAGTATTTAAGAACAGAATATAGTAATCGCTGAAATTTGATTAATGAGTATTTAACTCATAGTTCGTTTCATAAGATTGCTAAAATGTTAGTTGATACGACAATTGTCGCCGCCATGAAGGGGGCGATTATCTTATCTTGTCCCATTCAACGCCAAGCAACAATTGTTAATAATTATAGTTTTACTAAAAATATGCAAGATTTTTTGAAAGATATTTTGCTTACGAGAAATTTAATTATTATGGCGGTTCATACTCCAGAATTAGCATATATTCGCCAAGAATATTATCATTTACGAATTGCTAATAAGTTACCAACGCCATATGTGCTTAATTTTAAAGATTATTATCGTCAAGAAGAAGATATTATTGCCAAAGAGAAGCTATTAGATAATTCAGTTTATCAAACAGTGCAAGAATTATTTGATAATATTATCTTAATTGACTAATTTAAAGGAGAATCAAGTAAACGATTATGCAATATCCTGAATTTTAGAAAAGTTAGTCGATATTTTAAAAAAAATTCCAGCAATAGGAAAAAAGAATGCTGAACGGATGGTTCTACAAATATTTTTGCAAAAGTTTGATTTTATTAATGATTTAGTTATCACATTACAAGAAGTGTGGGACTCATTAATGTTATGTAGGCAATGTAATAATATTAGTAATGAAAAAATATGTACGATTTGTCAAAATACGAAAAGGGAACAAAATGTTCTTTGCATTGTTGGTAATTGACAAGATTTATGAGCATTAGAAAATCATCAAGTATTTAATGGGATGTATTAGACTTGGTACATAACTATAACATTTTGCACCTACCAAACTATAAAATTCACTTTCATCTTTATATTTATCTAATATTTGTGCTTCATCTAGAAAATAATATTATCAAAATAGTAGATAAAATTAAAGGTTATGTACCAAGTCTATTATTTTTTGATGCAAGAAATTGATTTACAAAAAGGTATTTCACCAAATGATTTATCTTTAGATTTATTACTAACTCGTGTTAGTAATAAAAATTGACAAGAAATAATTATTGCTACTAGTCCAACAATTAATGGTGATTTAACAGCGCAGTACATTAATGGATTATTAAAAAATTATTCTGATGTTTCAATTACTAGAATTGCTCATGGTTTACCAGTAGGAGCAACAATTCATTATGCTGATCAGTTTACATTAAAAAAGTTATTGGAAGGTAGAAAAAACTATCATAAGGAGAAATTAAAATTGTGAATTCAAAACCATTTTTTATATCATTAGAAGGAACTGAAGGTTCTGGAAAAACAACTGTTGGTCAAATGCTAAAAGAAAAACTGCGTCAAGAAAATTATGATGTGATTTTAACTCGTGAACCAGGAGGAGTAAAAATTTCTGAACAAATTCGAGAAATTATTTTAGATAAAGGAAATTCAGAAATGGATAAATGAACGGAAGCGTTGCTATATATTGCTGCTAGAAGGCAACATACGGTTGAAGTTATTTTGCCAGCATTGCAAAATAATAAAATTATTATTTGTGATCGCTTTATTGATTCAACTTCGGCTTATCAAGGTTTAGGTCGTGGTTTAGGAATTATAACTTTAAATGATATTCAAAATACTATTATTGGTAATGCCAAGCCAGACTTAACAATTTTTTTTGATCTTGAACCAGAAATTGGTTTAAAACGGATTAAAGATTTTAGAATGGTATCAGAATTAAATCGCTTGGATTTAGAACAATTAGATTTTCATCAAAAGGTTTATGAAGGATATCGAATTTTACTTAGTCAGAATCCGCAACGCATTAAAGCAATTAATGCTAAACCAGATATAAAAATAGTTTTTGAACAAGTATGAGTTTTAGTACAAAAACATTTGCTTGCTTTAAATATGAATGTTAGTTAGTTAAGCATTACGAATTTTATTACTATTTACATTTTTATTTAAAACTATTATTAATCAAACTATTTAATGGAGTTAAATACACGAATGTTGAATTTTAATATGTTATCAAAAAAATTTATTACGACAATTGAAAATTATTTAATTAATAATATGTTTCCACATACGCTAATTATTGCTAGTAATAGTGATGAAACTAATTATCAGTCGGCAATATATTTAACTTGTCGCTTAGTATGTGAGGATGTTAGTTGGTGCGAGGGGAAATGTAATAATTGTCAACGCGTAATTAGTAATAGTTATCCTGATTTTGTTATTTTAAATTTATGTTCTGAAAAATTAAAAAAAGAAATGATTTGTGAAATTATTAGTAAATTTAGTTTGTCTTCGTTAGAAGTAACAAATAAAAAGATTTATTTAATTCAAAATATTGAAGATGGTAGTTTGGAAGCTAATAATAGTTTATTAAAATTTTTAGAAGAACCACCGATTAATACATACGCTATTATTACTAGTAAAAGTATTAATCGTGTTTTATCAACAATTATTTCACGCAGTCAAGTTTTAACATTACCAACAATTGATTTTGAGGCAGTGGCAACAAAACTTATTAATGAATGAGAAGTTGTTCTTGAGGATGCTAAGTTAATAAGTAATTGTTTTTCTGATTGAAATGAAATTGTTGCTAATGTGGATTATGTTAAATTTTTGGAAATTAAATTGCTAGCATTAGATTTTATTACTAATTTTATTAATAATAATAATGAAGATAATTACTTATTATCTAGTAAAATTAATAAGTTAGAGAAAAATTATTTATCTTTATTTTGAAAATTAATAATTTTAATAATAAAAGATAGTTTTTTAGAACTTCCGCAATATTTTATTACGCAACAAAAATTTATTAAACAAGTTACTAGCAAAATTGCTAATAAACAAAATTATTTCTTAATGGTAATTTATGAATGTTTGGAAAGATTAAAGTTTCCTATTAATAAAAATTTACTTGTTGATTACTTTATAATTATGATGTTAAAAATTTAAAAATGGGGTTACTATGAAGAAATTTTATGAAAGTCTTGATATTCAAGAAAAATATTTATTAGGGATTTCTGGCGGGACTGATAGTATGTTTTTGTTAGATAATTTGTATCAAGCAGGATTTAAAATTTTTGTTGTTCATATTAATTATCAAAAAAGAACTAATAGTTGGCAAGATGAAATGATTGTTGTTAATTATTGTTTAAAAAATAATATTAAATATACTGTTTTACGAGTAAAACCTGAACAATATGGGAAAGAAAACTTTCAAAATCAAGCTCGGAAAATTCGTTATGATTTTTTTATGAAAATAGCAAAAAAACAAAAGATTTTTAATCTTGTTATTGCTCATCAATTTAATGACTTATTAGAAACTTATTTATTGCAAAAACAAAGAAAAAGTTTAGTTTCATATTATGGTTTACCTTTTAAGCGAAAAATTAAAAATTTAACAGTTTTTCGACCAATGTTGGAAGTAAAAAAACAAATGATTCTTAATTATTTAGAAAAAAAACAATTAGATTTTCAAGTTGATGATAGTAATGAATTGGATATTTATGCTCGTAATGTTATTCGAAAAAAAATTGCTTATTTTTCAAATCTTGAAATTAATAATTTATTACAAGAAATTAATGAGAAAAATATCCTTTTAAAGGAAGAACAACAAAAAATAATAAAATTATTGGTGTTGATGACAATTGATGATAAAATCAATTACAAGTTGTTTTTATTATTAGAAGAAAAATGACAACAAAAATTAATTTATCAATATTTATTAACAATTGATGATGAATTAGTAACTAAAAATTATTTAAAAAGAATTTTAAATGGTGTACTTAAAAGTAATAAGCCAAATATTCATATTAAATTAAATGATCAATGAATTTTTATTAAAGAATATGAATTTATATATCTAAGTAAACCAATTATTAAGGATAATTATTGCTATACAATTACTAACTTAAAAAATTTTAAAAGTCGTTATTTAATATTAAAATTAAAAAATAATGGTAATATTAAAGGAATGGGATTTTTTGTTGCTAATGATGAGTTTCCAATTTATATTAAGTGTAACGAGTTTAATGAGAAAATTAAAACTAAGAATGGTACAAAAAAAATTAATCGTTTATTTATTAACAATAAAATTAGTTTTCAGCAAAGAATTAATTGACCGGTAATATATAATTGTCATCAACAATTAATTGCGATTCCAATGTTGGCTGTTGATGCTAATCATTTGGAAAACAAAAGTAATTGATTTATGTTAAAATAAGTTAGTAATTATGAAGAGAGGAAAAGATTGTGCAAAATCGTAAAAGAAATTTAGGTTTTATTTTTATTACTTTACTGTTCGCATTATTATTAGGGATTCTAATATGATACTTTTTAAAAGGTGGTTATGAGTATCGCGATTTTAATGACCTTAAAATTTGACTTAAAGAAGGTAAAATTGAGGACCAAAATATTACTGATGTTAGTTGAAAAATGGGACAATCATCAGGAAATTATACATTATTTGGAACTTTTAAGTTAGGCAATGGACAACGCTATCAATTTCAAATGGTTTTAGTTGATTCAATGTGAAAAACAGTTAATGTCTTGTTTAATGATGATGGAGTAAACCCTATTTTTAAAGATAAATTACCAACGGTGTATAATCCTAATGAATCAAGTCTTTGAACTGAATTATTGCGAATATTACCTTTCTTATTATTAATTGGAGCAACAATATTTCTTACTTTAAGAATGATGCGTTCTCCTGGTGGCGGCGGTGGAATGAATCCGTTTTCAATGGGGAAAAATAAAGCGCGACAAACAGAATCAAAAGTTAGATTTACTGATGTGGCGGGAATAAATGAAGAAAAGCAAGAATTAGTGGAAATTGTTGATTATTTAAAAAATCCGACAAGGTATGCACAAATGGGGGCAAGGACACCCAAAGGGGTCTTGTTAGAAGGTCCTCCGGGGACAGGGAAAACTTTGTTAGCAAAAGCAGTAGCTGGTGAAGCTAATGTTCCTTTCTTTTCAATTTCTGGTTCGGAATTTGAAGAGATGTTTGTTGGTGTTGGTGCATCGCGGGTTAGAGAATTATTTAATAATGCGAAAAAAAGTTCGCCGTGTATTATTTTTATTGATGAAATTGATGCTGTGGGAAGAAAACGCTCATTGTCAATGGGGTCAGGAGCTGGTGAACAAACTTTGAACCAATTATTAGTGGAAATGGATGGTTTTGAGACGAATGCTGGTGTTATTATCATTGCGGCAACTAATCGTGTTGATGTTTTAGATCCAGCCCTTTTAAGACCAGGAAGGTTTGATCGTACGATTCAATTATCATTGCCAGATATTCGTGAACGAGAAGCAATTTTGCGATTACATGCTCGTAATAAGAATTTATCACCTAAAATTGCTTTTAATCGGATTGCTGACCGAACCCCAGGATTTAGTGGTGCCCAATTGGAAAATGTGCTTAATGAAGCGACATTATTAGCGGTGCGAAAGCGAAAAACTGTTATTGATTTAGCCGATATTGATGAAGCTATTGACCGTGTTGTTGGTGGACCTGCTAAAACTTCAAGAACAATTACGGAAAATGATAAGCAAGTAGTTTCTTATCATGAAGCGGGGCATGCTTTAATTGGTTTAAAATTAAGACATGCATCTAAAGTTCAAAAAGTAACAATTATTCCTCGTGGAAATGCCGGTGGTTATACGATTATGACGCCAAAAGAAGAGAGTTTTTTACATTCCCGTGATAATCTTTTGGCAACTATTACTGGTTATTTAGGTGGAAGAGCATCAGAGGAATTAATTTTTGGTGTTGAAAAAATAACTACAGGAGCACATGATGATTTAGAAAAGGCAACTAATATTGCACGCCGAATGGTTGTTGAGTTTGGAATGTCTGATTTGGGATTGCGACAATTTGAAAGTGCTAAAGATGAGTATATGGGTGTTAATAGTGCTAATAAATTTTCAGATGATATTGCTCAAAAAATTGATGTTGAAATTAATAAATTTTTGGATGAATGTTATCTTGAAGCTAAAAAAGTAATTAAGAAACATCGTAATATTTTAGATTTAATTGCCGAATCGTTAAGAGTTTTAGAAACAATTACTGCCGAACAAATTGAATATATTGATGAAAATGAAAAGTTACCACCAGATGTGTTGGCTGCTAAAAAAACTCAAGAAGAATTTCGTGAAAAAGAACTTCGTGGTGATGTTATTGAAGCAAAACCTAAGGGGAGAAATTCTGATATTTTATCATCGGATATTAAATCTGATGATAAAAAAGATAAAGAAGATAAATAATAATCAGTGGTATAATTAGAAAAAGTTGGGAGTAAGTGTAATGGCAAAAAAGCGATCTTCAAAAAAATCTGAAAATGATAAGAGTATTATTTCATTAGAAAATAATAAAGCACTTTTAACGACGATTAAAGAAAATTTAAAGTTACAAAAGAAGATGACTAAGGCTTGCTCCAAAAGAATTTTAAAAGGTGAAATTATTTCTACCTTAGGTTATAAACCGGATTTAAAGAAATTTATTATTGAATTGCATAATGTAGAAAAATCTTATGTAATGGGAGAAATTGAATATAAAGTTTTAAAAGGGATTGATTTAAAAATTAGTCGTGGTGAATTTGTTGTTATTTTAGGACCTAGTGGTAGTGGAAAAACAACATTATTAAATATTATTTCTGGTTTAGATAAAGCTTCAACTGGTGATGTTTTTGTTGATGGTCATAACTTAACATTATTAAAAAATCGTCATTTAACTGATTTTCGTTGTAATTATGTTGGGTTTGTTTTTCAAAATTATAATTTATTAGATACTTTAAGTGCTAAAGAAAATGCTGAAGTTGGTGAAAACTTAGCTAAGAATAAAAAGCGTGTCATGACATTGGAAGAAATTTTTGTATCAATTGGCATGTCAGCAGAAATGGATAAAAAACCTTCACAATTATCTGGAGGGCAACAGCAAAGAGTTTCAATTGCAAGAGCAATTGCTAAAAATCCTTCAATTTTGTTTTGTGATGAACCAACAGGGGCTTTGGATGAAGAAATGGGACGAAAAGTTTTAGAAATTTTGTTAGATATTAATAAAAAAGAAAAAACAACGATTGTTACTGTTACTCATAATCCTAATATTGCTCAGTTAGCAGATATTGTTATTCATGTGAGAAATGGTATTATTGATGAATTAAAAGTTAATAAAGACCCTAAAAAACCTAAAGATATAAAATGAGCTTAATAAAATTGGATTAATAAAACAGTTACTGATAAGAATATTATTATTCAAGGAGTGAAAAAACAATGTTGTTTCTCTTTATTAACGGATTACGATCAATTAATAAAAAATGAGTGCAGTTTTTTGGACTAATTGTGTTGATATTTTTATCAGTAACTGTTTTTTCTGCTATTAATCAATCTAATCGTGAGTTGTTAAGAAGTTTTAGTATTTTGCTAGATAAAGGTAAAGGTAATTCGCACCATTTTTCTTTTTATCCGCTTAATCAAATGACTTTGAAAAATAGAGAAGCAACAATTAATAAATTTTCATAAAGAATGAATTATTAGTTTTAAAACAATTTACAATTGAATTTATTCTGGATTACTTGAAAAAGTTACTAATAAAAATTTAAGAAGAAAAGGTAAGAAACGAAAATCTCAAGAAAATCGCGGTAAATTTAATGGTAAATCAATTAAAGAACGAAATATTAATGTTAATAATCGTATAACTGTTGGTCATTGAGAAGGTGATACTGTAGTATCATCACGAGGTAAAAGTAAATCATGTTTAATAACTTTAGTTGAAAGAACATCAAGATTTACTTTAGCAATGTTAGTTGAAAATAGAACTACTAAAGTTGTTAACGAAAACATTAGCCATTATTTATCAATTCTTCCAAATAATCTTGTTAAGACTATAACATTTGATAGGGGTAAAGAATTTTCTAATTGACAACAACTTGAAAAAAATTTAAATGTGAAAATTTATTTTGCTAATGCGTATTCGCCTTGACAAAGAGGTACTAATGAAAATACTAATGGTTTAATTAGAGAAAAATTTCCTAAAAAATTTAATTTTTCAAATACTACTAAAAATGCAGTTCATAAATTTATATTGTCTTTAAACCAAAGACCAAGAAAAATACTAAATTATCTTTCACCAATCGAATATTTGGTTAGAAAAATAATTTAGTTGCACTTAACTTTACAATTTGGCAAATATTTAACATTTTATTAAAAGTACTTTGCTTTATTCCAGTTAATCGTAATAATTCTTTATCATTAATAAAATTAAATTTATCAAATTTCATAATCTTAAATTCCTTATAATTTCTATTTTAAATATATTTTATAGGAATTTTGTTTAATAAATAAGTAATGCAAGAAGTCTAATAAATTAACAAAGGCAATTAATAACTTATTTTCTTTTAAAGAAAGTGTTACCATTCAGCAAACACAAATGGTTGTTGAAAACTGATTTATTTTACGAGAATTAGCGGATCTTTCAAAAACAACTAAAACTGATGATGAGGGTAATGTTAGAAAAGTAATTACAACAAATGTTGGTTTTAATTTTGTTCCTTATCAAGATAATGAATTACCATATTTGTTGCTTCTTGGTGAAACTATTAGTAATAACAACAAGACTTTAGGAAGTTTGATGGTTCATAGCGTTGATTTTGAACATTACAAATCTTTTTTAAAATTAGAAGATGATGATGGAAATAATTTGTATCCATTATTAGAACAAGAATTAGACAATTGAAATGAAGCTAAAGATATTAATGAACCAATACCATTAGTAATTAATTCAGTAATGGCAACTTTGCGTGATTTAAAGATTAATGATTATTTTGTAATTGAGTTTAAATATAATGATACTTTACAAAAAAGTAAATTTTAAAATTATTGGGATTGCTGATTTTTATCAAAATTCTTATGTGTATGCACCACTTGATGCGATGTGTTTTGTTTTTGGGTTGGATGAGAATTCTTATAATGCTAAATATTCACAACAAGATAATTTAGAAGTTCAAGATTGAATAACTTTAAGAACTGATGGTAATAGTAATTTGCAAGGTTTAAAACCGTTATTAAATTCATTATTGGATATGAGTGCTATTAAGCAAATTGCTTTGAAGTATAATATTATAATTGCAATCATGATTGCAATTATAATATTTTTTGCAACCACAATATCAGTTGTTATTTTAGTAATGATTACTAATATTGTTATTACTGAAAATAAAAAGATGATTATTGTTTTTCAAACTTTAGGTTATAAAATTCATGAAGTGTCAAATATTATTATGAATGCCTATATTCCAACTATCATTATTGCATTTTTAGTTGGGGTGCCGATAAGTATTATTATTTTAAAAGAGTTATTTATTTTTGTTGCTAAATTAACTGAATTTAGTTTACCGGTTAATTGAAAGTGATGAAATATTATAGTAGGGATTGCTATTGAATTAGTAGTATACTTAGTATCATATTTTATTGGTGTTTTTAAGCTTCATCAACAAAGTATTGTGCAAAAAATTAAGGAATTTCAAGAATAAAATTTTTTAATGTATAATTCAAATAATGCAAAAAAGCAGGGCAACATATTTAAAAGGAGTTTAATAGTGGAAAAAAGGAAGCTACAAGGTTTTAATCTTGGAAAACTCAAAAACTATTACATTCTTAAAAACGCTTTTAAATCAGTTTTAAGAAATAAGATTCAAATGATTGGGTTAGTCCTTTTAATAGTTTTAACGGCAGTTATTTTTACTTTAATGTATACGACAACACAAAGAATTAATAATTCTTATGAGAATTTTATTACTGCATCTAATTTGCATCATTTTGTTGTTGATTTAAGAAATAAAGATCGGATTCCGGGAAAAGAAGCTGATGAAACTGATGTTAATATTCAAAAGGCATTAGTTGAGAAAACTGCTTATGTTCAATGAGCAATGGAAAAAGTAAGACTTGCTAATGAAACAAATAATAATTTTGTGTTTGCATATCGTGAAGGACGAATGGTTTCTCGTGTTATTGATAATAATGTAAGTTTGTTTAAAGTTATTGCTTATGATATTCAAGATACAATTGATAAATTAGTTATTATGGAAGGTCGCAATATTGAAAATGAGCAGGAAGTGGTGTTATCACCTGAGTTTGCTAATGAAAATAAATATCGTGTTGGTGATATTATTTGTTTACAGTCAAAACCGTGTGATGATAATAATCCTGATAATAATGTTTTAAAAATTGTTGGATTAGGAACTTCTGTTGATTATATGTTTCCTCAACTTGATTTAACAACGCCAATTCCTAATCAAGCGCGTGAGGGTATGGCATTTGTTCATCCGCATCAATTAGGACTTTTTAGTCCTAATAATACGCAATTAATTGAAAAAGGTATTAAGTGACAATATAATAAAGGTGTTGAAAAAATTTCGTTAACTGCTGAAGTTGATCGTGAAGGATATTTTGTTGCTCAGTGAGGTGCTGGTAGTGAACAAAATATTTCCTTAATTCAAAAACAATTACAAGATTATTTTCTTAGTAATGATAGTAATAATGATTTTGTATTTGCGGTTAATGATGCCAATTATCCTGAATATGATTTTAGTGGTCGTGTTAATACGCTAAAAACAATTTTGGTTGCTTATCAAATTATGGCAATTGCTTTGTTATTAATGGTGCTTATCATTGCAGGATTTGTGATTGCATTAGTAACAAAAAAACGAGTTCAAAATTCTCGTACGCAAATTGGAGTTTTAAAAAGTTTAGGTTATTCTTCATTTAGTATTGCCCAAGGGTTTTTAGTATATCCATTAATTGCTGCTATTGTTGGGGGAATTATTGGATATTTAGTTGGTATTTGTTTACAAATTCCTATTATAAGTGTATTTAATTGATATTTTACGTTTCCATTAGGGAAATTTAGTTTTAATTGGTTATCATTATTGTTTTCAATTGGCGGAACTTTTCTTTTATTAGGTTTAATAACAATTGTGGCCTCAATTTGATATATTAAAGGTAGTCCTTTGAAATTATTGCATCCCGAAGAAAATATGGGGGCAACGATTTTAACAAGATGATTTAATTATTTAAATCGTGGCAAACGATTTACAACGCGGTTTCGTTGAGCAGTTTTTTCAAAATCAATTACGAAGATGTTAACAGTAATGATTACAATGGTTTCAGCAACATTATTATTAACATTTTCAATTACAGGACCAAAAGCTTTACAAGATATGCGAACTGCAACTTATAAGGAAATTAACTATGAATCAATTACTGAATATGAAACTCCGGTTTGAAATTCAATGCTTTCATCGTATGGTGTTTATAATCCAAAAATTAAAAATAATCAACAAGGGATTGATGGTGATCTTTATTCACCAAAATTAATGGTTGAAGAGGAAATCAAGCCGAATGTAAAACGATATCGTCCGATATGGTCAGAATTAGTAAAGCTCGCAACTTTAAATTATCGTCTTTTTGATTTAAATTTTTACCTTAATTCAATTTTAACGAAGTTAGAACCAACAGCTGAATTAACGCCATTTAAAAATATTACTTGCATGCTGGCGGTTGATGGTTGGAAAGAAAAAACAAAAGCCGAGCAGGCAAAATATGCAATTACTGATTGTATCATTATTGGTACCACAAAAAAGTCGCCTTATTTTGTTCGTAGTAAGTTATCATCATTAGAATTAACTTTAAGAAAAATTGAAGTTAGTTTAGCAATTGATATTTTGCAGTCAGGAGATTTAATGAATCCTACTGCAGAATTTACTAATGGTAATCCGTTAACTTTACAAGAAAATAATGTCTTTATTGATGAAATGAATGTTGTTGCTACTAATGATGCTGATTATAAAAAACGCTATGATGTGGTGTTAAAAATTTATGAAGAAATTAAAAAGCGACTTAATAATGGTCAAAGTGCTAAGCCAAGTAAAGATGATGAACAATGAAATCGGTATTTAAATAAGGTGATAATAAAACTGAAAGCAATTGCTAATGATTTAGGACTTACTAAAACATTTAATATTCAATTTGGATTGACGCCCTATAATCCTGATGAAGATGAGTTAGCAACTTATTTTAAACCTAATATTGAAAAAATTTCTCGTGGTAATATTACTTATGAAAATAAAAAAATGTTAAAGCTTAAAGCTTATGGTATTGAACGAAGTAGTAAAATGAATCTTTTGTTAGATAAAGATAATAATAATCTTTTAGAAGTAATGTATGAAAATCATTCACTTAATGCGGAAATTGTTTCTGTAGTTATTAATCAAACTATTGCTAAACATTTGCAAATTAATCAAGGTGACATTTTAGATATTAATCCTAATAAGCAATCATTATATTCTAAAGCTGCCACAGCTGATAATAAGATTGTTGACCTTAAAAAATGGAATCTAAAAGAATTAAGTATTGGTTTCCAAGAAGTGATAAATAGTGATATTGCAGAACAAATAGAATTGTATCGTTCAATGGGGGATGTCCCTTCAAAAATGTATCAGAAAATTACTAATGGTGATGTTTATATTAAAACTGAAGATAATCAAAATCAAAAAATGCGCGTTATTGGTATCCAAGAGGGTTATGGTGACCCTAAAATGTTTTTACCTAAATATGATGCTGATGTGATGATGGGTTATATTGAAAAAGGTAAAAGTTGAGAGCTTTCAGAACATTATCAGAAAATTAAAGATGTATTTCAAGAAGTTACTCAGTTTGTTAATGATACAATGCCAAAATTTAAGCAAAGATTTCCTAATATGACTTATAATGAGGCTGTGCAGGCGATGTTTCCTTTGTTTAATGCTAAATTTTCATTAAATAAAAATATTATTGATATTACTGATAGTATTAGTGTGGCACAAATGTATGGTGATTTTACGCAGTTAACATTAAATGGTATGGTAACTAAGGTAACTAAGGATAAGATTTCTGGTGATTTAGTTCAAAAGTATATTGGATTAGGACAAGGAGCAATTGCTTTTGCAATGCCGATTGCAACACATCAATCGGCATTTGATGAAATTAAAGGTATTGCTGATTCAATATTATGGGCTTTTATGATGATTTCTTTATTAATATCATTTGTGATAATTTTAATTACTTCTAATATAATTATTACCGAAAATAGTCGGTTAATTGCAACAATGAAAGTTATTGGTTATAGTGATTATAAAATTAATTGACTAACATTAGGAATGTATTTACCTATTGTGTTTATTTCTTTTGTTATTGGTTTTCCTGCGGCGTGGGTAATTATGAATCAGTTGGTTAATTATTTAGCGTTAAATTCAACTTGAGTTATGCCATTTTACTTTAATTGAGGACTAATCTTTGCAGTTTTAGCGATTATTTTAACAATTTATGCGATTACATTTGTTGTTGGTTGATTTATTTTAAAACGCGTCAATCCAATTGAAGCTTTAAAAATAAATGATTAATTAAAGTATTTAAATTAATTGCAGATAATTGTATAATAGACTTCTTGCATTACTTATTAAAATAATTACAAATTATTTGTAAAGCTGAATTATACTTGTAAGTGCAAGTAAATAAAATTGCAAAAAATCTCATATAAAAATTTCATGATGCTAAGTTTATTTTAGAAAAAACAAAGCAAGGAGTTTTTATATGGGTTACAAACATCTTGGCATATATGAAAGAATTTATATTGAGAATCAATTGAAGTTTAAAGTAAAAATTAGTGAAATAGCTAAAAATCTTAATCGAAGTATTAGTACTATTATTCGAGAAGTCAATAGAAATAAAGATAGTAATCATTATTTTTCATTAATTGCACAAAATAAAGCAGAAAACAGAAAACAATCACATGTTTATTTTCATAAGTTTAAAAATAGAGAATTAGTAAAATATGTACAACAAAAATTACTATTAGGTTGATCGCCTGAACAAATTTATGGCAGAATTAAAAATTTTCATAAAGAATGAATTATTAGTTTTAAAACAATTTACAATTGAATTTATTCTGGATTACTTGAAAAAGTTACTAATAAAAATTTAAGAAGAAAAGGTAAGAAACGAAAATCTCAAGAAAATCGCGGTAAATTTAATGGTAAATCAATTAAAGAACGAAATATTAATGTTAATAATCGTATAACTGTTGGTCATTGAGAAGGTGATACTGTAGTATCATCACGAGGTAAAAGTAAATCATGTTTAATAACTTTAGTTGAAAGAACATCAAGATTTACTTTAGCAATGTTAGTTGAAAATAGAACTACTAAAGTTGTTAACGAAAACATTAGCCATTATTTATCAATTCTTCCAAATAATCTTGTTAAGACTATAACATTTGATAGGGGTAAAGAATTTTCTAATTGACAACAACTTGAAAAAAATTTAAATGTGAAAATTTATTTTGCTAATGCGTATTCGCCTTGACAAAGAGGTACTAATGAAAATACTAATGGTTTAATTAGAGAAAAATTTCCTAAAAAATTTAATTTTTCAAATACTACTAAAAATGCAGTTCATAAATTTATATTGTCTTTAAACCAAAGACCAAGAAAAATACTAAATTATCTTTCACCAATCGAATATTTGGTTAGAAAAATAATTTAGTTGCACTTAACTTTACAATTTGGCACAATTTGTAATCAAGTAACTTCAGAGATAGTTACTAAGCAATATGATAATTTAGTTATTGCTACTGGGGCAATACCAATTGTTCCTAAATTTGAAAATGACCATTTAGGAAATATTTTTACAGCCGTTAGTAAAGAAGATGCTTACAATATTAGAAAACAAGTTAAGGATAAACAAAAAATTGCTATTATTGGTGGTGGTTTTATTGGTTTGGAACTTATTGAAGCATTTAGTCATTTGCAGAAAGAAGTTGTTCTTATTGAAACTTTAGAACGAGTTGCTGCTAAAGCTTTTGATGTTGAGATTACTACTATAATACAAGAATATTTATTTGCAAAAACTGTTCAAGTGCATTGTTCAAAAAAGTTATTAGGTTTTCAAGGAGAAAATGATGTTCAAGCAATTGTATTAGCAAATAATGAAATTATTGCTACTGATTTAGTAGTTTTAGCGCTTGGATTTCGTCCTCATACGCAATTATTTAAGGATGCCGATTTAGAAATGTTGGATAATGGGGCAATTGTTATTGATCATCAAGGAAAGACTAATATTGCTAATGTTTATAGTGTTGGTGATTGTGCAACAATTACTAATTTAGTAACTAAAAAACAATCATATCTTCCTTTAGCAACAACAGCAGTTAAATTAGCTCGCGTTATTGCTAATGTTATTGCCAATCTTGATGATCGTTTAGAAGCAACTTTAGGGAGTTCTATTTTACAAATTATAGATTTGCAAGTTGCCCGAACTGGATTGAGTGAATGAGAAGCAAAAGCAATGAATTTTAACTATCAAACAATTATGATTGATGATTATGATTTGCCAGGTTATATGTCAAAGCGGATGCCTTTAAAATTAAAATTGCTTTATGAAGTTGATTCATTAAAATTATTAGGAGCACAAATTGTTGGTTATAATAAAGCAGTTTTAAGAATTAATGCTTTAGCAGTTGCGATTTGAAAGCAAATGACATTACCAGAAATTGCGAAGTTAGATTTGGTATATGCACCACCTTTTGGACGCACTAGTGATATAATTCATATTGGCGCTAGTAAAATTAAGAAATAACTAAAGGAGAAGTTAATTTATGTCAAGAAAGTTTTCAGAACAGGAAGTTGTGCGACGCGATAAATTAGAGCAATTAGTAAAAGCGAACCATAATCCGTTTGCTATTTTTAAGGTAGAGCGAACTCATACTACTGCTGAATTTAAAGAACAATATGATGTGTATAGTAAAGAACAATTGCAAGGAAAAACAGATGTGGTTATTATTATTGGGGGAAGAATTAGAGCTTTAAGAACCGCCGGGAAAGCAATTTTTGCTAATGTTCAAGACCAAGATGGTCAAATTCAAGTTTATTTTCGTCTTGATGAAGTTTCTAAGGAGAAATTTCTTAGTTTTCAACAATTAGATTTAGGAGATATCATTAGTGCTACTGGTAGAGTAATGAAAACACAAGTTGGGGAATTGACTTTAAGACTAATATCATTTCAATTACTTAGTAAGGCATTAAAACCATTACCCGATAAACACGATGGGTTGAAAGATACCGAAGAACGATATCGTCGCAGATATGTTGATTTGATTGTTAATGAAGAAGTTAAAGCAGTATTTATTAAAAGAACGCAAATATTGAATTTAATTCGTCAATATTTACAAGCAAGAAACTATTTAGAGGTAGAAACGCCAGTTTTACAACCAATATTAGGTGGTGCAACAGCGAAACCTTTTAAAACGCATCATAATACTTTGGATATGCCGTTTTATTTACGAGTTGCTCCCGAATTGTATTTAAAAAAACTTCTTGTTGGTGGTTTTGAGAAAGTATTTGAAATGGGACGATTGTTTCGCAACGAAGGCATGTCAGCAAAACATAATCCTGAGTTTACCACGATTGAAATTTATGTTGCTTATCAGGATATGAATTTTATGATGCAGTTAACCGAAGATTTAATTAGTTATTTAGTTAAGGAAATTTTGCCTAATAGTGAAATAACTTACGATCATCAAAAAATTAATTTTGGGCAATGAAATAAAATGAGTATGGTGGAAGCAATTAAAAATGTTAGTGGGGTAGAATTTAATCGCGAAATGACATTAATCCAAGCACAAAAGTTAGCTAAAGAACATAAGATACTTTTAGAAAAGCATCATCATACGATTGGTCATATCATTAATGCGTTTTTTGAACAATTAGTTGAAAAAACTTTAATTCAACCATCGTTTATTTATGGATATCCACTAGAAGTGTCGCCATTAGCGAAAAAGAGTTGCACTGATGAACGGTTTACTGATCGTTTTGAACTATTTATTGGGGGGAGAGAGTATGTTAATGGTTATTCCGAGTTAAATGATCCTATTGACCAATATAATCGTTTTGAACAACAGTTAGCATTAAGAGATTTAGGTGATGAGGAAGCTAATGAAATGGATTTAGACTTTGTTGAAGCCTTAGAATATGGGATGCCACCAGCTGGTGGTTTAGGGATTGGTGTTGACCGCTTAGTAATGTTATTAACTGAACAATCATCAATCAAAGATGTGTTATTATTTCCTCATATGCGAGAATTAAAGAATAAGAATTAAAAAGAGTAAGGAATTTAAATTCCTTACTCTTTTTTGTTAATTCTAAGATGTTATAACCCACATTGCAGTTGAGTACTGCAATTATCGCAGGGTATTGCATCCTCCTGCTTCAACGATGTTGCCTTCATTGCAAAAAAAGTACACAGGTCGCGGATATTAGTTCCACGGATGTGGTCCTTTGTTTAATACCGCGGTATTGGTTTATAAGAAAGACATTGTTAGGGGATGGGGTATTAGTATTAGTGACAATGGTTGCTTCTAATGGCGAGAGACCTAGTTGTTCTTGGATTGGTTCGCTGTCATCAGTTAGGGATAGCACTTGGGCGTTTCTTGAACCATCAACATAAACAGTACCACCTTTGGCACTGTTTTTGTATAAGCGCATATATAGTTTTTCCACATTTTTAACGGTATATCCAACAGGGGCATTAACGGTTTTGGAAATTGATGAGTCGACTCAGCGTTGAATAATACATTAGACTTGGTACATAACTATAACATTTTGCACCTACCAAACTATAAAATTCACTTTCATCTTTATATTTATCTAACATTTGTGCTTCATCTAGAAAATAATATTATCAAAATAGTAGATAAAATTGAGGGTTATGTACCAACCAAGTCTATTGTACATTAGCATGAGCAACGGGAGTTAGTTTCATCGCACTAATAAAAATATTAGGTAGGGGTTTATTAACATATTCTGGATGATATTTTAGTCATTCGTCAACGATTCTAACATTAACTTTAATATTTTTACCAAGGCGACCACTCCGATAAAAGTTAAAAGCAAAGTATGGTTCTAAGCCAGTAGAAACACCAACCATTGTTCCGGTTGTTCCCGTAGGAGCGATAGTTAGTAAGTGGGAATTACGAATTCCATATTTTTTAATAGCATTACGAATTTTGAGGTTCATTTTTTTCATATAACCAGTATTAATAAAGGCGTTGTGGTCTTTTAAGAAGGGAAATGAACCCTTTTCTTTGGCAATATTTACTTATGTTAAATAAGCAGTTTTGGCTATTAATTGAAATATTTTGTTAACAATGCTATTTCCTTCAATAGACTTCTTGCATTACTTATTTATTAAACAAAATTCCTATAAAATATATTTAAAATAGAAATTATAAGGAATTTAAGATTATGAAATTTGATAAATTTAATTTTATTAATGATAAAGAATTATTACGATTAACTGGAATAAAGCAAAGTACTTTTAATAAAATGTTAAATATTTTAAAAGAAGCTGAGTTAAAAAAGTTTAAAAGAGGTGGTAAAAATAATAAATTATCATTAGAAAATAGATTATTGATGACTTTATCATATTGACGAGAATATCGTACTTATTTTCATCTTGGTAAAAGTTTTGATATTAGTGAAGCTAGTTGTTATCGAAATATCAAGTGAATTGAAGATATTTTAATCAAACATCCTGATTTTCAACAACTTGCTGGTAAAAAAGCATTAATAAATGATTATTTTAATGCTGAATTATACTTGTAAGTGCAAGTAAATAAAATTGCAAAAAATCTCATATAAAAATTTCATGATGCTAAGTTTATTTTAGAAAAAACAAAGCAAGGAGTTTTTATATGGGTTACAAACATCTTGGCATATATGAAAGAATTTATATTGAGAATCAATTGAAGTTTAAAGTAAAAATTAGTGAAATAGCTAAAAATCTTAATCGAAGTATTAGTACTATTATTCGAGAAGTCAATAGAAATAAAGATAGTAATCATTATTTTTCATTAATTGCACAAAATAAAGCAGAAAACAGAAAACAATCACATGTTTATTTTCATAAGTTTAAAAATAGAGAATTAGTAAAATATGTACAACAAAAATTACTATTAGGTTGATCGCCTGAACAAATTTATGGCAGAATTAAAAATTTTCATAAAGAATGAATTATTAGTTTTAAAACAATTTACAATTGAATTTATTCTGGATTACTTGAAAAAGTTACTAATAAAAATTTAAGAAGAAAAGGTAAGAAACGAAAATCTCAAGAAAATCGCGGTAAATTTAATGGTAAATCAATTAAAGAACGAAATATTAATGTTAATAATCGTATAACTGTTGGTCATTGAGAAGGTGATACTGTAGTATCATCACGAGGTAAAAGTAAATCATGTTTAATAACTTTAGTTGAAAGAACATCAAGATTTACTTTAGCAATGTTAGTTGAAAATAGAACTACTAAAGTTGTTAACGAAAACATTAGCCATTATTTATCAATTCTTCCAAATAATCTTGTTAAGACTATAACATTTGATAGGGGTAAAGAATTTTCTAATTGACAACAACTTGAAAAAAATTTAAATGTGAAAATTTATTTTGCTAATGCGTATTCGCCTTGACAAAGAGGTACTAATGAAAATACTAATGGTTTAATTAGAGAAAAATTTCCTAAAAAATTTAATTTTTCAAATACTACTAAAAATGCAGTTCATAAATTTATATTGTCTTTAAACCAAAGACCAAGAAAAATACTAAATTATCTTTCACCAATCGAATATTTGGTTAGAAAAATAATTTAGTTGCACTTAACTTTACAATTTGGCACTTATTAAAATAATTACAAATTATTTTAATAAGTAATGCAAGAAGTCTAATATTTGTGCTTCATCTAGAAAATAATATTATCAAAATAGTAGATAAAATTAAAGGTTATGTACCAAGTCTATTGTAAAATTAAATTTGTTGTTGCTCATAAACAGAATAAAAATAAATAATAGTATTATTATGTTAAGAATTGTTATATAATTATTGTTGAATTAATAAATTCCCATATTAATTTCTTGTTCTGTTAAAAGAACCAATAAATATTTATTGTCCAGAGGAGGTTGAAACGATGAATAAGTACGAAATTATGTATATTATTAATCCAGAATGTAAAGATATTAAAGCATTGCAAGAAAAGATGCATAATATTTTAAAACAAACGGGAAAAGTTGAAAGTGTTACTGATTGAGGGTTAAGAGATTTAGCATATCCAATTAATCATAAAAATAAAGCTTATTATACAATATTAAAAGTTAAAGTTAATAAAGAAACAATTAATGAGTTTATGCGTGTTGCTAAAATTGAACAAGATATCTATCGTCATTTAATTATTAATCTTGATACTGAACAAAATCATAGTGATAAAATGGTTGCTGAGTTAAAGTTAAATACTAATGAAAATGATGAGTGATCAAATCGTTATAGTGGTGAAAGAAGACAAAGACCTTATGTACCGCGTGAAACTTATAAAAAACCTGAAAATAAGTAAATACAATAAAGGAATGAATATATTATGTTAAATAAAGTAATTTTAATTGGCAGAATTACTAATGATTTAAATTTACGGTCAGCAAAAAATAATAAATCATTTTTATATTTTACAATAGCGATTAATAATTTTAATAATCAAGCAGATTTTATTAGTTGTGTTGCTTGAGAAAAAGTGGCAGACTCAATGTATAATAATCTTCGTAAAGGTTCATTAGTAGCGGTTGAAGGTCGCATTCAATCAAGAAGACAAGAACAAAATGGTGTGCTAACAACGATTACTGATGTTAGAGCGATTAGTGTTAAGTTTTTAGATTCAAGAGGTAGTGGTGCTGGGGTTGAAAATTCTCGAGATGCTTCGACACCGTCATTTGTTAATGATTATAGTTCTCCGGTCGAGAACCAAATTGATGATCAGGCATTTAATCTTGATAATATGAATTTTAATTTTGTTAATAACAATAATGGTATTGATAATAATAAGCAAGAAGAAAATAACGAAGGAGCAAATTTAACATTTGATAATGATGATGCTATTGCGTGAGGAGAGTAAATTATGGAAAATAAACGCGTAAATAAGTTTAAAAAGAGAAAAAAACCATGTTTTTTTACAAAAAATAAAATTAATTACATTAATTATAAAGATGTTGAAAAATTAAAAGAATATATTTCTGCTAATGGACAGATTTTAACAAGAAGAGTTAGTGGTAATTGTGCTTTCCATCAAAGAATGGTGGCAATGGCGATTAAAAGAGCAAGAACAGTGGCTTTATTACCATATCTTGTAAAATAATTAGGGTTGATTAGCATACTTAATATTTGTATTAAGTATGCTTTTTGTATTACAATTAGTAAGTAATGTTAACATATTATATATAATAGACTTGGCACATAACTATAACATTTTGCATTTACCAAACTATAAAATTCACTTTCATCTTTATATTTATCTAATATTTGTGCTTCATCTAGAAAATAATATTATCAAAATAGTAGATAAAATTGAGGGTTATGTACCAAGTCTAATGCAAAAAAATTGTGATGTGGAGTGTTATAAGGTGAAAGTAATTTTATTGAAAAATTTAAAAAACTATGGTAAGAAAAACGATATTATTACCGTTGCTGATGGATATGCAAAAAACTATTTATTACCACAAAAAATAGCAATTGTGGCTTCAAGTCAAGCTTTAGTGCAGTTAGGAAAACAACAACAAAAATTTGATCATGAAGTTAATGAAAAAAAGCTTGAAAATGAAGCATTAAAATTAGAAATTGAAAAGATAATTTTAAATTTTGATTTGAAAATTAATAAAGATAAGGTATTTGGAGCAATTACTAGTAAACAGATTATTGAAAAATTAAGTCAAGAGTATAATATTCAATTAGATAAAAAACAGTTAGTTAATTATCAAAATATTAATACTATTGGTATTAATAATATTAGTATTAAATTATTTAATGATATTTTTACAATTTTGAAAATTCAAGTTGTAGGTAAAAAGTAATGACTATTACTAATAATTTTTTATTAGAAGATGCTGAGGTTAGTGTTTTAGCGGCAGTTATTAATTCTAAAACTGCTAGTGATGAGGTTGTTGCTTTTCTTAATGAGAATGATTTTATTAATTCCCGACATAAATTAATTTTTAAAGCAATTACTTCGTTATATAATCACCAATTACCAATTGATTTACCAATTTTAACTGATATGTTAGTTAAACAACAAAGTCTTAGTCAGGCTGGTGGAGTGGAATATTTAACTTTGATTACTCAAAGTTATATTAGTGATGCTAATTTAGATGATTATTTAAAAATTATTGTTGAACGCACAATGTTAAGAAATTTGCAATTAGTAACTCAAGATATTACTAAGAAAATTAATACTGAAATTAGTGTGTGGGAACTTTTAGGAATTGCTGAACGGAAAATTTTGGAAATTGCTAATAATCGTAAAAAAAATGAGTTTAAAAGTACTAAGGATATTGTTGATGCAACATTATCTAAGATTGAGAAGTTACAAAATAGTGATAATCAATTAACAGGTTCAGATAGTGGTTTTATGCAATTAAATAAGATTACTAATGGTTTTCAAAATGGTGATTTTATTATTTTGGCAGCTCGTCCTTCAATGGGGAAAACAGCTTTAGCATTAAATTTTGCTGTTAATTGTGCAAGAGTTTATAAAGATAGTGCTGTGGTCATTTTTTCTTTAGAAATGCCAACCGAACAATTAATTTTGAGAATTTTAGGTTCAGAAACAAAAATTGGTTCAATGCAAATTAAAACAGGAAAAAATTTAACAAGTCGGAATTGACAAGATTTAACTAGTGTTGGTAGTAAATTAAAGCAAAGTAATATTTTTATTGATGATTCCCCAGGATTGCGAGTGATTGAATTAATTTCTAAATTAAGAAAATTAAGTCATAATTATGATTTAAAGTTGGTTGTTATTGATTACTTGCAATTATTAGTTGGTGATGGTGAGAATCGGCAACAAGAAATTTCTAATATTTCTCGAAGTTTAAAGGCATTAGCAAGAGAACTAGAAGTACCAATTGTTTGTTTATCACAGTTATCGCGAAAAGTAGAATCAAGAGAAGATAAACGACCATTAATGTCTGATTTGCGGGAATCAGGAGCAATTGAACAGGATGCTGACTTAATTATGTTTCTTTATCGTGAAGACTATTATGAAAAGAAAGAAGATAGTTTGAATGAAGAATCACATAAAGCACAATTAATTATTTCTAAGCATCGTAATGGTCCGACTGGAACAGTAGAATTACTTTTTTTACAAAAGTATGGTAGTTTTATTGATTATAATAAGATTGTGAATAAAAATGAAAAGAAAGAAGGAACAAAATATGAGGAGAATGCTTTCAATAATTAGTCATTGAATGACTAGCTTTGTAACGATATTTAGTATTGTTGCTTGTAGCATGAAGACGCATTCGGTTACAATTAATATTACTAATGCTGCTAATGAAGCAACAATATTTGATAAGATTTTTCGTGCTGAGGCGGTTACTAAGACAATAAATAGTTTATTTTATACTTATAAAAAAACTGGTAAAACAGCGTGAGCAGAAAGTAATAAAGAGAAAGTAAAGCAATTGAATAGTGAATTATCAACTCAATTTTATGCTGATTTTTATACAAGGTCGGGGGATACATTTTCATATCAGTTTGATATTAATAATTCGTTTGTTAATGATAAATTGAATTTTAATGGAGCTGAGATTAAAGTAATTGATGGTATTAAAGCAGAGGTAACTGATGATAAGACAGCACCTAAAGAAATTGATTTTGATGTTTTTTTTCAAGGCATTGCCCAAAAGTATAAGTTTAGTGGTATTGTTAATTGAAAATATAATATTGTGAAACTTAATCCGAAGGAAGAAAAAACTGATAAGTTGGCATTTTTTTGAGATTATAACAATGATTTATCACAAATTAAGATTAATAGTTTTGTAAAAGTAACTTAATTAATATTTAATTATTATTTCCATAATTCTTTTTAAGAGTTATGGAAATTTTACTTAGTTGTTGGACGCATAAAGTTTTGTTAGGTGGGAAAATATTTGAATAAGTATTAAGACAGTCAGTAATGATTGTCTTTTTATTTTATAAGGTGTTAAAAATTTGTTCTTTGAAAATTAAATACAAGTGAGTTAATAATGTTGGTATGTATTAAAACACGATAAATTGTGGGTGGTCGCCATAACCAAAAGAAGTTTACCAGTTAATAGATAACACCCTATTAGCTATAGCAATTTGTTTCATTTTGCAATAAAAAAATGAATGGGTGGATTTCCTAAAAATATACACGCTATTAAATTAGTTCCAAGGGTAGGATGCGGATGTTAAAGTGTAAAAATTTCTATATAGGGGATATGCTAAGTTTAAAATTATTAAAATCTTTATCTAATTAAAAAACAAAATTTACTAACAAAGCTTGTTAAACACTTAAATCTGGGATATATAAGTGTTTAAAAAACTAAGTTAATTAACAACTTAGTTAATGCCAAATTGTAAAGTTAAGTGCAACTAAATTATTTTTCTAACCAAATATTCGATTGGTGAAAGATAATTTAGTATTTTTCTTGGTCTTTGGTTTAAAGACAATATAAATTTATGAACTGCATTTTTAGTAGTATTTGAAAAATTAAATTTTTTAGGAAATTTTTCTCTAATTAAACCATTAGTATTTTCATTAGTACCTCTTTGTCAAGACGAATACGCATTAGCAAAATAAATTTTCACATTTAAATTTTTTTCAAGTTGTTGTCAATTAGAAAATTCTTTACCCCTATCAAATGTTATAGTCTTAACAAGATTATTTGGAAGAATTGATAAATAATGGCTAATGTTTTCGTGCCAAATTGTAAAGTTAAGTGCAACTAAATTAAATCTTAAACTAAATCGTTTTCTACGATTACGATATTTTTCAGTAATAATTTTAAATTTTTTAAGAATAGCAAAAATATTTTCAATAATAATTCTCATTTTTGAAATTAATTTATTATTATGTTTTTGTTCTTTATTTAAAGGGTTTTTCTTTGTTTTTTTCTTAGGTATTAGAACATTACTATGAATTTTTTGTATTCCTTGATAACCATTATCAACTATTAATTTAGTATTTTTTAAAATTGGGATTTTTGATTCTTTAAATAAACAAAAATCATGCTTTTTACCGAGAGAAAAATTTGTTGCAATAATTATTTTGCTTTCTTTTTCAATAATTACTTGTGTTTTAATAGTGTGTTTTTTCTTTTTTCCTGAATAAGATTGTTTTTGTCTTTTTTTGGGCGTTGAATGGGTGTTTCTGTAGCATCAATAATAATTGTTTTATCATTAAAATAATCATTTATTAGACTTCTTGCATTACTTATTAAAATAATTACAAATTATTTGTAAATAAAAAATACTATATAGTAATTTCTAACTTTTATTAGGTTAATACTTATGGATTTTATTAAATGTGTAAATTTTGACACAACAAAAAATTATTTTATTATTTGCCAAATTGTAAAGTTAAGTGCAACTAAATTATTTTTCTAACCAAATATTCGATTGGTGAAAGATAATTTAGTATTTTTCTTGGTCTTTGGTTTAAAGACAATATAAATTTATGAACTGCATTTTTAGTAGTATTTGAAAAATTAAATTTTTTAGGAAATTTTTCTCTAATTAAACCATTAGTATTTTCATTAGTACCTCTTTGTCAAGGCGAATACGCATTAGCAAAATAAATTTTCACATTTAAATTTTTTTCAAGTTGTTGTCAATTAGAAAATTCTTTACCCCTATCAAATGTTATAGTCTTAACAAGATTATTTGGAAGAATTGATAAATAATGGCTAATGTTTTCGTTAACAACTTTAGTAGTTCTATTTTCAACTAACATTGCTAAAGTAAATCTTGATGTTCTTTCAACTAAAGTTATTAAACATGATTTACTTTTACCTCGTGATGATACTACAGTATCACCTTCTCAATGACCAACAGTTATACGATTATTAACATTAATATTTCGTTCTTTAATTGATTTACCATTAAATTTACCGCGATTTTCTTGAGATTTTCGTTTCTTACCTTTTCTTCTTAAATTTTTATTAGTAACTTTTTCAAGTAATCCAGAATAAATTCAATTGTAAATTGTTTTAAAACTAATAATTCATTCTTTATGAAAATTTTTAATTCTGCCATAAATTTGTTCAGGCGATCAACCTAATAGTAATTTTTGTTGTACATATTTTACTAATTCTCTATTTTTAAACTTATGAAAATAAACATGTGATTGTTTTCTGTTTTCTGCTTTATTTTGTGCAATTAATGAAAAATAATGATTACTATCTTTATTTCTATTGACTTCTCGAATAATAGTACTAATACTTCGATTAAGATTTTTAGCTATTTCACTAATTTTTACTTTAAACTTCAATTGATTCTCAATATAAATTCTTTCATATATGCCAAGATGTTTGTAACCCATATAAAAACTCCTTGCTTTGTTTTTTCTAAAATAAACTTAGCATCATGAAATTTTTATATGAGATTTTTTGCAATTTTATTTACTTGCACTTACAAGTATAATTCAGCATTAAAATAATCATTTATTAATGCTTTTTTACCAGCAAGTTGTTGAAAATCAGGATGTTTGATTAAAATATCTTCAATTCACTTGATATTTCGATAACAACTAGCTTCACTAATATCAAAACTTTTACCAAGATGAAAATAAGTACGATATTCTCGTCAATATGATAAAGTCATCAATAATCTATTTTCTAATGATAATTTATTATTTTTACCACCTCTTTTAAACTTTTTTAACTCAGCTTCTTTTAAAATATTTAACATTTTATTAAAAGTACTTTGCTTTATTCCAGTTAATCGTAATAATTCTTTATCATTAATAAAATTAAATTTATCAAATTTCATAATCTTAAATTCCTTATAATTTCTATTTTAAATATATTTTATAGGAATTTTGTTTAATAAATAAGTAATGCAAGAAGTCTAATAAATAAGTAATGCAAGAAGTCTAATGTTGTAGTTAATTCTGTTTTTAGTAGCGACAATATTTTTTAAAAAGGAGGTGAAATATGATAAATACGATTGTTTCTAGTGTGGGTAAAAAGTAGTATGAAATTTCTTAGTAGCTTAGTAGCATTTTTTACAAAAACTTTATCCACCTTCTTTAAAATTTTTAGAAGAAGTTTGAACTCTTTTAAAATATAAAGTATTTGATTTTTTATTTCGTTTTACACTAATGGCAATTTTTTTCTGAATTATGATTGTTATTAGAATTGTGCTGATAATGAAACAAAAATATTAAATAAAGCTCAACTTAATTAAGTTAATGTCTACCAAATAACTGACGCTACTAAAAACGGAATTAACCGTTATTTTTCTTTCATTTTTCTTAAAAATTTGCTAAATTTATCCATTTTTAAGTATTCCAAGTCTTCTAAATCAATTGCGGTGTCATTATAGTATTTGTCTTCATAGTCAGAATTTACTTTTGAATTTAAGTATTCTCTTAAAAATGCTAGGTAAAAAGAATTGTAAGTGTTAAGTATTGGCAGGGGAATTTTCAATTTAAAGAAATAAATGTCTAATTCCGGAATATCACGATATTTAATGCGACGACCTTTTTTACTATTTTTAGCATCAATTAAGGTGTTTCGTCAGCGTTCATATTCTTCAATACTAGTAAAGATGCCATAGATAACTTTTAAGTAGGGGCGAAAAATATTAACGGGTTTTTTACGAATTCCCACAATTACATTATTGGCAATATCACGAACTTTAACTCATATATGTTTATCTCTTTGACCGCTAGCGAGAACAATATGACCAAAATGCCGTGCCAGAGCGAAATATTCTTGAATACCGGTTTCTTCGTTTTTAGTATTATTTTTTTCTCAATCAGTTCCTTCTAAAAATAAATTGGTTTCATCTCACAAAAGTAAGGTTTTGTCTGGCAATACCGGATAATCAAAGTCTAACAATCCCATATGTCCTAAACTTAATTTTTGGGTTTCTAGTAATGGAAATGTTGAGGCGATATGATATTTTTTCTTTTTTAGTAATTTTGATGCGTATACTAGAAAGGCAGTTTTTCCAGTTCCTAATGAACCAATAACGATGTTTAATGGTGAAAATTTTTTAAGAAGTTAATAACTTTGTTGATTTGTGTTAAATTACCAATTTTGAAAAGGAAAATTAAAATACAACCTGCTAAAAATAAATAGCTTACAATGTTTTTAAAATAACCGTTGTAAATATATCAAATTGCTCCCCAATGTCATAAAATTAAAAATGAGGTGCGATTTAATTCAATAAAATGGTTATTTTTTTCTATTATTCATTTGCAAAATTTCATCTTGCACCTCACTTTATTTTTTTGTTAGCGTACCGCTCCAAGTAATTTTTCAAACATTTTAAAACAAATAAAGAATATTGCCAAAATAAATGGAAAAATGAATATTCAGTAGTCAGCAAAGAAGTTACCGACTTGTGGCATATTAACAGCAATAATTTCTCACATTTTAGTAAACGCTGTTATAATTGCGTTTCACAATTTAGTCATCGCGTCACTAGCTGTTATTTTTTCTACTGTTGCTGGCGCTTCTCCTGCTAAGAAAGTTCCAATCATATAATCACCCCCTTTCTTTTTAAAACATTCATCATTTATATTCAAAGTTTTTCTTAAATTTGTTAAAACCACGATTAACCTTAACACGATTATATTTTTTCCTAATTAATTTTGAATTTCTTTGGGAATGCATCACAATGTAACTTCTTGACATTATTTTTTTCTCTATCTAAATACTGATATGGTTTTTCAAAGTAGCATTAGAATAAATCACACCATAATCGCTGTTAAGAATCAAAAGGCAATGTTTGCTATTAAAAGTCAAAGTGGTGCTTCGGTTAATTTAATTTCTTTACCACCAGTAATGTGAGCTGGAATAGTTGTAATTTGAATAAATAAATCTCAGAAAGTTTGTTTAATTTGTTCTCAATTAAATTCTTTTAAATTTACTGTCATTTTTTATCTCCCAAAAATCATTTTTATTGGTAAATACATAATTGAAATTAAGGCGAAAAGAAAAGTAATGATAATAATTAATCCGGCAATAAACGCAACTTGTGCAGGCATTTTTTCTATTGGAACAAACAGTTTTAAGAACTCCATAATAATTTCTCAAAACATTATTTTTTATCCGCGTTATTTTCTTTTGAATTAGGAGCTTTAACCCATTCTTCAAAGCGGGCAATAAACACTTTTTCGTCTTTTGTGAAATTACCAGTATTATTTTTGATGGCATTTTTATATTTAATTCTAATTTTTATTTTGGCATAAATTTTATAAGCAAAATATGCCAATAGCATGATGCAGATGATAATAAATATTATTCCAATCGCAATATTCATTTTTAAACTCCTTTAAAATAGTTATAATTTATATCTTTTTTATTGTTTTCTTTTTTGGCAATGAAGAAGCTTAATAATTCTTGTCCTTTAATTAACTTGGTTTCATTTTCTTTTTTATTAATTGAAATTATTTGATATTTACTATCTTTTATTATTCCGATGCAAATAGAATTTTCATATTTTCCTTTATAAACAAATCGTTTTGGAAACCAAATACCGATTTGTTCATTAAATCACGGAATTTTAGGGGCTTTAATAAGCATTGCGTTTTGCGTTTCTTTTAAGAGATATTTTTTAGTATTTAAGAAAATGTTTTCAATGTTTTTCATAATAAATTACCTTTCTTATAGATAAACTAAGTATATTAACTAAGTTAGTTAACTTAGTTTTTTAAACACTTAAATATCGCAGATTTAAGTGTTTAACAAGCTTTGTTAATAAATTTTGTTTTTTTATTAGATAAAGATTTTAATAATTTTAAACTTAACATACCCCTATATAGAAATTTCTACACTTTAACATCCGCATCCTACCCTTGGAACTAATTTAATAGCGTGTATATTTTTAGGAAATCCACCCATTCATTTTTTTATTGCAAAATGAAACAAATTGCTATAGCTAATAGGGTGTTATCTATTAACTGGTAAACTTCTTTTGGTTATGGCGACCACCCACAATTTATCGTGTTTTAATACATACCAACATTATTGATTCACTTGTATTTAATTTTCAAAGAACAAATTTTAACACCTTATAAAATAAAAAGACAATCATTGCTGACTGCCTTAATACTTATTCAAATATTTGCCCACCTAACAAAACTTTATGCGTCCAAAATATAAAATTAATATATATTTAGTTAAAATTTAATAATAATTAATAATTTTTATTGTGTAAAAATTCAATAATATGATAAAATAGTAGTCAATAAAAATGACAATAACAAGAAAGGTATGGTTAGTTTAGTAATTAAATAATATAATTAGCTGATTGTTTTACTTCTTAAAAGCAATACCTAAGAAAACTAAACGCGACCACCGTAGTAAAATATATTTGTAATTGCTAAGGAATAGTGTATAATATTTAACTGTGTATATTATATGTACCATTATCGATACGCCAAGAAGCGTTGTAGCAAAAGTAATTTTTAATTCAGGAAGGAGACCGTGTTATGGCTCAAAAAATTAGAATTCGTTTATGTGGTTATGATAGCAAAACTGTTGATCAGTCAATTCTTAAAATTGTTCAAGCAGTGCAATTGACAGGAGCAAAAGTTAAGGGACCGATTCCTTTGCCAACCAAAAGAGAAATTTATACTGTTTTACGATCTGTTCATAAACATAAAGATGCTCGTGAACAGTTTGAAATCCGAACTCATAACAGATTAGTTGATATTATTAATCCAACACCAAAAACTGTAGATAGTTTATCAAGATTACAACTACCTAGTGGTGTGGATATTGAGATTAAATTATAAACAATTATAAACGCAATTAACTTAGTCAACCTTTTAGAAATATATTTTAAAAGGCAATGATATACACAATAATGATAAGTTGGAAAGGACGGTAAAATTCTTATGAAAGGAATTTTAGGCAGAAAAATTGCTATGACTCAGGTCTTTACTGTTGAAGGAAAGATAATTCCCGTAACAGTTATTGAAGTGCAACCTAATGTTGTTACTGATGTTAAAACAGCAGAGGAAAATGGTTATACTTCGTTGCAGTTAGCGGTAGAAGATAAAAGACCTAATTTAGTTAATAAACCATTGAAAGGACATTTTGAAAGAGCTAAGACAACTCCGAAGCGGTTTAGTAAAGAGATTCGTGAAATGTCAGGGTTTAATATGGGAGATATTATTAATTGTGATATTTTCACTCCTGGTGAATTAGTAGATGTGCGAGCTATTAGCAAGGGTAAAGGCTTTGCGGGAGTTATTAAACGCCATAATTATTCAAGAGGGCCGATGGCTCATGGTTCTGGGTTTCATCGTGAAATTGGTTCAATGGGTGCGATTGCTCCGAACCGAATTTTTAAAGGAAAAAAGATGCCGGGAAGAATGGGACATCAACAAGTTACAATGCAAAATTTGCAAGTAATTCATATTGATGTTGCTAAGAATGCGTTATTAGTTAAAGGTTCAATTCCAGGACCTAAAAAACAGTTTGTTGTTATTACTGAAGCGATTAAGGGCTTAAAAACAAAAACACCACCAAATTTAGTTAACAATCAACCACCTGTTGAAACTACTACAGTAGATGTTAGTAGCGTTGCCCCAGCAGCATAATTATTAAGGAGAAAAAATGATGAAGTTACAAGTATTAGATATTAATGGTAATGTTGTTAAAGATGTTAGTTTAAATGAGAAAGTTTGAAATATTATGCCTCATCAACAAGCAATGTTTGATGCAACAATTGCTCAACAAGCGTCTTGAAGACAGGGAACACATCAAACTAAAACTCGTGGTGAAGTTAGCGGTGGTGGTAAAAAACCATGGAAGCAAAAAGGGACAGGACGAGCCAGACAAGGTTCAATTCGTTCGCCACAATGAAAAGGTGGGGGAATTGTATTTGGTCCAACAGTTGAGAGAAATTATAAATTGCATGTTAATCGGAAAGTAAGAAAGTTAGCATTAAAATCGGCGTTATCTTTAAAGGCACAAAATAATGAACTTATTATTGTTGACAGTATTAGTTTAGAAAAATATTCAACAAAGGCAGTTTTACAAATTTGTCAAAATTTAAAGTTAGTGGATAATAAAACATTATTAATTACTAAAGTAGCTGATGAAATGATTGTTAAATCAGCAAGTAATATTGCAAAATTTAATGTTATTGCTGCTAATAATTTAAATATTTATGATTTATTGCACGCTAATAAGTTATTAATAACTTTAGAGGCGTTAGTAAACATTGAGGGGGTATTGGCATAATGCGTATTACCGAAGTGATTAAAAAGCCCGTCTTAACAGAAAAGTCATATTTAAAAATTAATGTTGATGGTAAATATACTTTTGAAGTTAATTATAAGGCTAATAAGGTACAAATTAAAAAAGCATTTGAAACTATTTTTGAAGTAAAAGTTCTTAAGGTAAATATTATTAAAAAGAAACCGAAAGCTAAAAAAATGGGACGGTTTGAAGGATTAACTAATGCTAGTAAAAGAGCAATTATTACTTTAAAACCAGGTGAAAAATTAGAGTTATTTAATAACGAATAATATTAAGGAGTAAGAGTTATGGCAATAAAAAAATATAAACCAGTTACTAATGGTCGTCGTAATATGACAACTCTTGATTATTCAGTTTTAACAACTGATAAACCAGAGAAATCGTTATTAACTACACTGAATAGGAAATCTGGTCGGAATAATCGGGGAATTATTACTACGCGTCATAAAGGTGGCGGTCATAAAAGAAAATATCGTATTATTGACTTTAAACGTGATAAAGACAATATTATTGGTAAAGTAGCAAGTATTGAGTATGACCCCAATCGTAATGCGTTTATTTCATTAATTAATTATCTTGATGGTGAAAAAAGATATATTTTAACACCTAAAACTCTTGAAGTGGGAATGGAAATTGTTAGTGGTGCGTTGGTTGATATTAAAGTTGGTAATAGTATGCCAATGGGGAAAATGCCTGAGGGGACAGTAGTTTATAATATTGAATTGCGACCTTTAAAAGGTGGTCAATTAGCTAGAAGCGCGGGAACTAGTGCTCAATTATTAGGAAAAGATGAAAGTGGTCGTTATATTACGATTCGTTTAAATTCTGGTGAGGTTCGCAAGATATTAGCATCTTGTCGAGCAACAATTGGTGAAGTTGGTAATGAAGATCGGAACTTAGTTAATTGAGGAAAGGCTGGAAGAAATCGTTGAAGAGGGATTCGTCCGACGGTTAGAGGTTCAGTTATGAATCCTAATGATCATCCACATGGTGGTGGTGAAGGAAAAGCGCCGATTGGAAGAGTAGCTCCGGTAACACCTTGAGGTAAGAAGACATTGGGGATGAAAACTCGTAATCCTCGTAGGGCTTCAACAAAATTAATTATTAGAAGAAAGAAAAAATAGGGTAATGCTTATGAAAGGAAATCGTTAAGGATGGGAAGATCATTAAAAAAAGGGCCATATATTGCGTCACATTTATTGAAAAAAGTTGAGTTGTTGAATAGTAATAATAAAAGAGAAGTAATGAAAACTTGATCGCGTCGCTCTACTATTTCTCCTGCCTTCATTAATCATACAGTTGCTGTTCATGATGGTAGAAAGCATGTTCCGGTTTTTGTAACTGAAGATATGGTTGGTCATAAATTTGGTGAATTTGCACCAACAAGATCGTTTGGTGGGCACGGAAATGATAAGAAGAAGAAATAGTAAGGAGTTTAAAATATGGAAGCAAAAGCTATTTTAAGAACAATTAGAATTGCCCCCAGAAAGGTGCAATTAATTGCTGAATTAATAAGAAGAAAACCAGTTACTGATGCTTTAGCGATTTTAATGAATACTAATAAAAAAGCTAGTGAACCAGTACTTAAACTTCTAAAATCAGCTATTGCTAATGCAGTAAATAATTATGCGATGGATGGGGATGCGTTATTAATTAAAGAGGTTTTAGTGAATGAGGGTGCAACTTTAAAACGGTTTCGACCATCAGATCATGGACAAGCTTATAAAATATTAAAAAGAACTAGTCACATTACAATTGTTGTAACGGACGCAAAGGGAGGTAATCAATAATGGGGCAAAAGGCAAGTCCACATGGATTACGACTTGGTATTAATAAAGACTGAGACTCAAGATGATATGCTAAAGATAAAGATTATGCTAATTGATTACATTCTGATATTAAAATTCGTAAAGTAATTTTAAAAAAATGAAAAAATGCAGCAATTGCTAAAATTGAAATTGAACGCACGAAAGAAAATGTTACGGTGTTCATTCATTCTTCGCGTCCTGGTGTTATCTTAGGACAAGAAGGTTCAAATATTGAAAATATTATTAAAGCTATTCGACAAGCGATTGGTTTGACAACTAAAAGTAAATTAGATATTAAGATTAATGTTGTTGATATTAAAGTTCCTGATTTGGATGCGCAACTTGTTGCTGAAAATATGGCTCAACAAATTGTTAATCGGGCATCGTTTAGAACGATACAAAAATTAGCAATTCGTAAAGCAATGAAAGCTGGGGCGAAGGGAATTAAAACTTTAGTATCGGGAAGACTTGGCGGTGTTGATATGGCTCGTAGTGAGGGTTATTCTGAAGGAAGTGTTCCCTTGGCAACTTTGCGAAGTGATATTGATTATGCTAAAACCTCAGCGTTAACAACTTATGGTTTAATTGGAATTAAGGTTTGAATTTATAAGGGTGAAATTTTACCAGAAAAGAAAAATTCTGTTAAGGAGGCGAAGTAATTATGTTAATGCCAAAACGAACTAAATATCGCCGTCCGCATCGTGTTTTTTATGAAGGTAAAGCAACAAGAGGAACTAAGGTTTCGTTTGGTGAATATGGATTACAAGCAGTTGGCAAATTAGTTATGCCTAAAAGAAGTATTGTTGTCAATACTGATCAAGTACAAAAAAAACCTGAATTACAAGGTCTTTGAATTACTTCAAAACAAATTGAAGCAGCAAGAATTGCAGCGACAAGATATATGAAACGAGGGGGAAAAGTTTGAATTAACATTTTTCCTCAGATGGCGAAAACTAAAAAGCCACTTGAAGTCCGAATGGGTTCTGGAAAAGGGTCTCCTGAAGAGTTTGTTGCTGTTGTTAAAAAAGGACGAATTATGTTTGAAGTTGCTGGTGTTACTGAAGAAGTAGCAAGAGAAGCATTAAGATTGGCAATGCATAAATTGCCAATCAGATGTAAAATCGTTAAACGAGGTGAAGAATAATGGCAAAGAAAATATTTAAAGATAAAAGCATTCATGATTTACAACATCGTGCTGAAGAATTAAAAGCAGAATTGTTTGCCTTAAGATTTCAATCAGCAACCGGACAATTAGAAAAGCCCCATCGAATTAAAGAATTGCGAAGAGAAGTTGCTAGAATATTAACTCATTTACAAATGAGAAAAGCTGAAGATAAAGTTGTTAAACCATTGAATCAACAAAAAGTTGTTATTTCTAAAACATTACAAGAAGAAATTGAACAAAAAACTAAAATTGTTGAGGAGAAAGCAAAACTTAAACTTAAAGAAAAGAAATTAGTTGTTGAAAAGCAAGATAATGTTGTTACTGAACAAATTGAACTGGAAAATCAAAAATTAATGGCGAAAGAAATTAAAAAAATTAAAGATGTTGTAGCACCAGTTATTAAAGAAAAGAAAGCTTCTACGAAGTTAACAAGTAACGATAGTAAAGAAGTTAGTGTTAAAATGGCAAAAGTTACTAAATCTAAAGCAGCAACAATAACCCCCAAAACAAAAACTGATGAAAAGCGAGGCGATAATGATGGAAAGAAATAACCGTAAGGTTTATACTGGTGTTGTTGTTTCTAGTAAAATGGAGAAGACAATTACTGTTTTAGTAGAAACATATAAAAAAGTTCCGATATATAAAAAACGCGTTAAATATTCAAAAAAGTTTAAAGCTCATGATCAAGACAATTCTTCTCAAGAGGGTGATCGCGTTTTGATTATGGAAACAAGACCATTATCAGCAACTAAACGCTTTCGTTTAGTAAAAATTGTTGAAAAAGCAATTATTTTATAGAAAAGGAAGTATAGATTATGATTCAAACTGAGTCTCAATTAAGGGTCGCTGATAATACAGGAGCAAAAATAATTTTAGTAATTCGAAACTTAGGTGGTTCGGTGCGTAAATTTACAAGTGTTGGTGATGTTATTGTTTGTTCAGTTAAACAAACAACACCAGGGGGAACTGTTAAAAAGGGACAAGTTGTTAAAGCTGTTATTGTTCGTACTAGAAAAGCTGTCCGTAGAAGTGATGGTACATATATTAAGTTTTCGGAAAATGCGGCTGTTCTTATTAAAGATGATAAAATGCCAAGAGGAACAAGAATTTTTGGCCCGATTGCTAGAGAAGTAAAAGAAGCGGGATTTAATAAAATTGCTTCTTTAGCAACTGAGGTGATATAAGATGATAAAAATAAAAATTAAAAAAGGTGACCAAGTAGTAGTTATTGTTGGTAAACACCGTGGTTTTAAAGGACCAGTTACTAATATTTTAAAGAAAAAACTTCGTGTGGAAATTGAAGGCATTACAGTTAAAAAAAACCAAAAGCCAAGTCAAAATGATGAAGGGGGAATTAAAGAAATTCCTGCCAGCATTCATCTTTCCAATGTTGCTTTACTAGATAGTAAAGATAAAACTAAAACAACTAAAATTGGTTATGAGATTAAAGATGGTAAAAAATATCGGATTGCTCGTAAAACCAAGACAAGAATTTAATTTAAGGAGTTAAAATTTGATGAATTATTTACAAAAACAATATCAAGATGAAATCATTCAGGCAATGATGCAAGAATATAATTTTACTTCTACAATGCAAGTTTCTAAAATTATCAAAGTAGTTGTTAATGTTGGTATTGGTGATGCTGTTAGTAATAGTAAATATATTGAAATAGTAATGCGAGAATTGTACTTAATTACAGGACAAAAACCAGTAATAACTAGAGCAAAAAAATCAATTGCTAGTTTTAAGTTACGAGAAGGAATGCCAATTGGGTGTAAAGTAACTTTACGGGGTACTAAAATGTATGATTTTCTTTATAAGTTATTTAATATTAATTTACCTCGGGTTCGTGATTTTCGTGGTCTAAATAAAGCAGGTTTTGATAAACACGGTAACTATACATTAGGAATTAAAGAACAATTGATTTTTCCTGAAATTGATTACGACAAAGTTGTAAAAACTAGAGGAATGAGTATTACTATTGTAATATCTAGTAATAATCAAAATGAATCATTTTCTTTACTAAAAAAAATGGATGCGCCTTTTAAGAAATAGGAGAGGAAAGAAACTGATGGCAAAAAAATCACTAAAAGTAAAACAATTAAAAACTCCTAAGTTTGCAGTTCAAGCATACACTCGTTGTCAAAATTGTGGCCGACCAAGGTCAGTATTAAAAAAGTTTCAATTATGTCACATATGTATTCGTGAATTTGGCAATAAAGGGCAAATCCCTGGGCTTAAGAAAGCTTCATGATAGGAGGTAGTTAGTAAAATATGATGACAGATCCAATTAGCGATATGCTAATAAGAATTCGCAATGCTAACCAACGACAATTTAAAAAGGTAAGCATTCCGACTTCTAATATAAAATTACAGATTGCCCAAATTTTAAAAGAAGAAGGGTATATCACCGATTTTAAAATTAATGAGAAACCTAAAGATGGAACTCATAGTAAAATTGATATTTTATTGAAATATAAAGCAAGCCAAAAGGTAATTTGAGGTTTAAAGAGAATATCTAAACCAGGTCTTAGAGTATATGTTAAAAATAGTGAGATTCCAAAGGTTTTAAATGGTTTAGGAATTGCAATTATTTCGACATCGCTTGGGATTATGACTGATGCAAAAGCAAGAGAAAATCGTTTAGGCGGCGAAGTTCTTGCCTTTGTTTGATAGGGTGATAAATTATGTCAAGAATTGGTAATCGCATTCTTTCTGTACAAGATGGCGTTGAAATAAATGTTGCAAAAAATAATATCATAACTATTAAGGGACCTAAAGGAACACTCAATAAACAATTACCACAAAAAATTACTATTATTGTTGAAAACCAAACGATTAAAACTATAAGACCGAATGAAAAAAAGCATACTAAGCAATTACATGGAACTACTAATTCATTGTTAGAAGGAATGTTAACAGGGGTTACTACTGGTTTTAGTAAAAGATTATTAATTAATGGGGTGGGATATCGTGCTAATATTCAGGGTGATAAACTAAATTTAAGTTTAGGGTTTTCACATCCGATTCAATATACTATCCCTGAAGGAATAACAGTTGTTTGTCCTAAACCAACAGAACTTATTGTTTCAGGAATTAGTAAAGAATTAGTTGGACAAGTAGCAGCCGATATTCGTGCTTTTCGGCCAATAGAGCCGTACAAAGGCAAAGGAATTCAATATGATAATGAATACATTATTCGCAAGGAAGGGAAATCAGCAGGTAAATAGACGATAGTCTAAATTTACTGTTAAAGGAGTTAAAAATGAAATCAAATCGCTATGAAGCAAGAAAAATTAGACATTTTCGTATTCGTAAAAAAATAAATGGCTCTGAATCAAGGCCCCGACTTAATGTATTTCGTTCTAATAGGAATCTTTATGCACAAATTATTGATGATAACCAGCACCAAACACTAGTTTCTTATTCAACTTTGCAAATGGCAAGTAAGGGTAATTTAAATAAAGCTAGTGCTGCCCTTTTGGGAGAAATGTTAGCAAAGAAAGCTTTAGAAAACAATATTACCACTGTTGTCTTTGATCGTGGTGGGCATTTGTATCACGGGAAAATTGCTGCTTTTGCGGAGGCTGCAAGAGAACATGGATTGAAATTTTAGTAGAGGAGAAGTATGTTAATGCAAGAAAAAAAAGATCAACAAAATTTAACGACATCACCAACTAAACCTAATTTTGCTAATCGAGGTAATGATGGTGAACGAAATAAAAAACGATGAACTAAAAAGTCAAATGCTAATTTTCAAAAACCAGTTGAAGAGTTTGAAGAAAAGGTCGTTAAAGTAAGAAGAGTAACTAAAGTAACTAAAGGGGGGCGGCATTTTCGTTTCTCAGTAGTAGTTATTGTTGGTAACCATAAGGGAAAAGTTGGTTTTGCTACTGGTAAGGCTAATGAAGTACCAGATGCTATTAAAAAAGCAGCAAAAGCTGCTAAGAAAAATACTTTTATGATTCCAATGGTGGGGGTTACTGTTCCTCATGATGTTATTGGTCATTATGGTGCGGGACGAGTATTAATTAAACCTGCTAGAAAAGGTACAGGAATTATTGCTGGTGGTCCAGTTCGGACTTTAATTGAAGTATCTGGTGTTCAAGATATTTATGCTAAGTCATTAGGTTCTAATACTTCACTTATTATGATTAGAGCAGCAATGGATGGTTTAAAACAAATGCGAACTAAAGAACAAGTTTATAGTTTACGAGAAATTAAAGAAAAAGTTAGTGAAAAATCACTAGCAAGGGAACAATAATTATGAAATTACATGAACTTAAATATACTAAAAAATCTCGTAAAGATAAAAAGCGCCTTGGAAGAGGAACATCTTCAGGGCATGGAAAAACTTCTGGTAAAGGTCATAAAGGTCAAAATGCTAGAAGTGGTGGTGGTGTTCGTCCTGGATTTGAAGGCGGACAAACTCCTTTATTTCGTAGAATCCCTAAAATCGGTTTTACCAATTTTACAAAGAAACGATATGAAATTGTTAACTTAAGTGCTTTAGAACAATTAGATGTAACTGAAATTACACCACAAGTTTTAAAAAATAAAAAATTAATTAATAGTGAAAAATCATTAGTAAAAATTCTTGCTAATGGTAAAATTAGTAAAGCATTAGTTGTTAAAGCCCATAAGTTTTCAAAAGTGGCTAAAGATGCTATTGAGAAAGCTAATGGTAAAACCGAGGTGATTTAATAGTGATAACAACCATTAAAAAATTTTATCGTAATAATAAAGATATTTTATTAAAATTAGCTTTTACATTATTGGTTTTATTTATTATTCGTTTAGGAGCATTAATTACTGTTCCAGGTGTTAATATAAATAAAAGTCTTAATGAATCTAATAAGGATTCAAGAGAATTTTTTAATTTAATTGCAATGTTAGGTGGGGGCTCTATTGATCGATTTTCACTTTTCGCTTTAGGGTTATCACCATATATTACTGCTTCTATTATTGTCCAATTATTATCTACTGATTTAGTTCCAGCATTATCTCGTTGAGCCAAATTAGGAGAAAAAGGGAAACGAAAATTAGATTCATTAACTAAATGATTAACACTGCCGTTTGGGATTATGCAAGGTTTTGCAACAATTATGACCTTAGCACAACAAAAAATTATTAGTCTTAAATGGCAAGAAGCAGATGCTGGAAATGTTGCCACATCAGCAGTGTTTTATTATATTTTGGTACCAACACTGCTTTTAGGAGGGACATTCTTAATTCTTTGACTAGCTGATCAAATTACGATTCGTGGAATTGGTAATGGTGTTTCTTTAGTTATTTTTGCTGGAATTGCTTCTAGTTTACCATTTAATATTGCTAAAACTTTTCAATTTTGAGTTGGTAGTCAAAGTGAAGCAATAGTTGTTTTTAGTGGTTTTTTAAAGTTTTTACTCTATATGGTTGGGTTTCTTTTAGTAATTTTAATGGTTGTATTCTTTGCTGAATCAGAAAGAAGAATCCCGATTCAACAGACGGGGAGTGGGTTAGCTTTAAAAAATGAAAAAGCACCGTATTTGCCGTTAAAAATTAATTCGGCTGGTGTCATCCCTGTGATTTTTGCTTCAGCAATTATAACAGCACCTTTAACAATTGCTCAAATTGTTAAAGCTAATAATCCCGAAGGGACAGGGTTTACTAATTTTACAGAGGCTTATTTAGCATTAGATTCATGATCAGGAATGAGCATTTTTGTGATTTTAATTATTCTTTTTACTTTCTTATATTCACAAGTACAAATTAATCCTGAACAAATGGCAGAGAATTTTCAAAAGAATGGCACATTTATTCCTGGAATTCAACCAGGAAAAGAAACGGAGAAATATATTAAATCAACTTTAAATCGTTTAAGTAGTGTAGGGGGGAGTGTCTTTTTAGCTTTTGTTGCCGTGTTACCAACATTAATTTCTAAATTAACAAATTTACCGCCAATGTTAGCAATTGGTGGTACAGGAGTTATTATTATGGTTGGTGTTGCGATTGAAGTTATTCGTCAGGTTCAAGGGTATTTGACCCAGCAATCTTATATTCAATTTAAAAGAGATGAAAATCAAAGTAAAAATATATGATAAAAGAGAGTGGTATTTAAAATGAATTTAATCTTTTTAGGAGCGCCTGGAAGTGGTAAAGGAACCCAGTCACAAAAGTTGTGTAATGTATACCGTTTAATACATTTATCAACAGGAGATATTATTCGCCAAGCGATAAGAAATAATTCATCATGGGGATTAAAAACTAAAGAATATTTAGATGCAGGAAAATTAGTACCCGATGAACAAGTAATTAATTTTGTACAAGAAACCATTGATAATTTAACTGAAGACTTTATTCTTGATGGTTTTCCAAGAACGGTTAAACAAGCTCACGCATTGCAAGAGATTTTAGAAAAAAAAGAACAACAAATTGATTTTGTTATTTATTTGGAAGCTGACTTAGAACATTTAATTGATCGGATTACCAATCGCTTAGTTTGTCCAACTTGTAATCGAACATATAACAAATTAATTAATAAACCTAAAATTGAGATGCAATGTGATGAAGATGGTGCAACATTGATTCAACGGGATGATGATACGAAGGAAAAAGCTAAAATTAGAATTCAAACTTATTTGAATGAGACTTTACAATTAGTAGAGTATTATCAAGAAGAAAACTTATTACATGTTGTTGATGCTAATCAGTCAAGTAAATTAGTATTTAATGGTATTAAAAGTATTTTAGATAGTGTGTAAAATAAATGGTTACTGTTAAAAATGAGTTGGAAATTAAAACAATGCGTGCTGCGGGGAAAGTAGTTGCTAAAATGTTAGCTGAAGTTAAAAAGGCAATTATTCCCGGAATAAAAAAACGCGACCTTGATATAATAGCAGCAAGAGTGTTAAAAGAAAATAATGCTAAAACAGCTTTTAAAGGTTATTATGGTTTTCCTAATCATATTTGTGTTTCTATTAATAATGAATTAATTCATGGGATTGCTAATAATCAAATTATTAAGACAGGTGATTTAGTATCAATTGATGCTGGTGCTGTTGTTGATGGATTCTTTGCGGATGCGGCAATTACTATTGGTGTCGGTCAAATTAAAGCAGAATATCAAAAGTTAATTATTGTAACGGAAGAAGCCTTAAATAAGGCAATAGCAATTATTGCTCCGGGTGTTAGAATTGGTACTATTGGGGCAACAATTCAACAATTTGTTGAACAACAAGGGTATCATTTGCCAAAAAATTATACGGGTCATGGGATTGGTAAACAATTACATGAAGACCCATATATTCCTAATTATGGTAAATATGACTATGGTTTAAAATTAGTGGCAGGAATGACAATTTGTCTTGAACCAATGGTACAAATTGGTACTGATCAAACTAGAGTTTTAAATGATAATTGAACAGTTGTGTCTCTTGATGGTACATATTCAGCTCATTTTGAACATACAATTCTAGTAACCGCAAATGGATATGAAGTTTTAACTGCCAATACACACTTAATGGAAGAAGGGAATTAAATGACCACCAAAGAAAAAGAAACTAAAAATATTATTGAAGTGGAAGGGATTGTTATTGAATGTTTACCTAATACTGAGTTTAAGGTAAAGTTAGAAAACAATGCGGTTATTTTAGCTCACGTTTCTGGTAAAATTCGCATGAATTTCATTAGAATTTTACCAGGTGATAAAGTAATTATTGAACTTTCTCCGTATGATTTAAAACGTGGGCGGATTACTTATCGTCATAAGTAAAAGAATAAAAATAGTAAAAGGAGACAAATTAAATGAAAGTAAGATCATCAGTTAAAAAGATTTGTGATAAATGTCAAATAATTAATAGAAAAAAATGTGTGCGAGTAATTTGTAAAACTCCAAAGCACAAACAAAGACAAGGTTAAAAATAGGAGGTTAAATATGGCAAGAATTGCAGGAGTAGAAATCCCTAATGATAAAAGAGTTGTTGTTGCTTTAACATATGTTTATGGGATTGGTTTATCCAGTGCTCAAAGGATTTTAAAACAATGTAGTATTGATAAAAATATTCGTGTTAAACAATTAACAGAAGAACAATTAACAAATATTAGAGCAGAAATATCCAAAGATTATAAAGTTGAAGGTGAGTTACGACGCGAAACCCAACTAAATATTAAACGATTAATGGAAATTGGTTCTTATCGTGGTATTCGTCATCGTAAAGGTTTACCACTTCGTGGTCAATCTACTAGACAAAATGGAAGAACAGCAAAAGGACCGAGAAAAACAGTTGCTAATAAGAAAAAATAGTAAGAAGTGGAGGTAACACGATGGCAAAAGTAAAAAAAGTTGCAAAGAAAAAACAAAAAAAGAATATTTTAAAAGGAATCACCCATGTTCATGTAACATTTAACAATACAATTGTAACAATGACTGATGAAGTAGGAAATGTTATTGCTTGATGTGCGGCTGGTGCAATTGGTTTTAAAGGAACAAAGAAATCAACCCCTTATGCTGCACAAATGGTAGCAGAACAAGTTGCTAAGGCATCAATAGAACATGGAATGAGAACGATTGAAGTTCAGTGTAAAGGACCTGGCCCAGGAAGAGATGCTGCTGTTAGAAGCTTACAAGCAGCTGGTCTGGAAATTACAAGTATTAAAGATGTAACACCAATTCCTCATAATGGGTGTCGCCCGCCTAAAAGGCCAAGAGGTTAATAAATGAAACAATTTGTTAGACCAAATTTTAAATTACAAACTGAAAATACTAGTAAAAATTTCGGTTGCTTTATAGTAGAACCATTAGAAAGAGGATTTGGTAATACTATTGGTAACGCTTTACGAAGAACTTTATTAGCAGCAACACCAGGAGCTTCAATTTATGGTGTTGATATCAAAGGGGTTAGTCATGAGTTTTCAACAATTAAAGGGGTTGTTGAAAATGTTGCTCAAATTATTTTAAATTTAAAAGGTATTATTTTAAAAATTGATAGTACTATCTTTAAAGAAGAAGAAAGTGTCTCATTAAAAGTAGATGCTTTAGCTGGTGAAGTATTAGCATCAATGATTATTTGTCCACTAGGAGTTGAAGTATTAAATGGTGATTATTTAATTGCTACTGTTGCTAAAGGTGGTAAATTAGAAATGACAATGTATGCTCAAAATTCTCGTGGTTATAAATCATTTGATGATAATAAACGATTAATTACTAATATTGGTATTATTCCTATGGATTCTAATTATTCACCAATTGTTAATGTTAAATATAATGTTGAACCAACTAAAGTTGGAAAAAGTGCTGATTTAGAACAATTAGTTTTAGAATTAACAACCGATGGTTCGGTTACTCCAGTAGAAGCAATTGCGATTACTGCGAAGATTTTAATTGCTCATTTAGAACATTTTGTTAGTTTAAGTGAACAAGCACAATCATTAGAAATTATTTCTATTTCTGAAAAACAAGAAACATATGAATTAGAAAAAACGATTGAAGAATTAGACTTAACAGTTCGCTCATATAATTGTTTAAGACGAGCAGAAATTTTTACTATTGGGGATTTAACTAATAGAACAGAAAATGATATTTTAGCAACAAAAAATTTAGGAAGAAAATCCTTTATTGAAATTAAAGACAAATTATTAGCATTAGGGCTAACTTTTAAACGAGAATAAAAGGAGGAACAGAATATGTCATTTATTCAAAAACGCGGTAAAAATACTAGTTGAAGACAAGGATTAATGCGTAATTTAGCAACAGAATTAGTTGTTCATGAAAGATTGCTTGTAACTGAAAAACGAGCTAAAGAATTAAGAAAAACAATTGATAAATTAATTACTTTAGCAAAAAGACAAGATTTACATGCCAGAAGACAAGCATCAAGTATTTTACGAAATATTGATGTTAATGAAACAGAAACGGTTTTACAAAAACTATTTACTGATATTGCTAAACGATATAATAAAAGATCTGGTGGTTATACAAGACTTTTAAAAACTGATGACCGTAGAGGTGATAATGCACCGATGGTTTATATTGAGTTAGTTTAAATTACAAATCAAATTAATAATCTCATATTTAATCTCATATTGATTAAGATTATTTTTTGTTGTTGTAATAGACTTCTTGCATTACTTATTAAAATAATTACAAATTATTTGTAAATAAAAAATACTATATAGTAATTTCTAACTTTTATTAGGTTAATACTTATGGATTTTATTAAATGTGTAAATTTTGATACAACAAAAAATTATTTTATTATTTAAATTTAATTTTAAATAAATATTTTATGTTATCTATAATTGCAAATTATAAATTGAAGCAATTAAATTAAATCTTAAACTAAATCGTTTTCTACGATTACGATATTTTTCAGTAATAATTTTAAATTTTTTAAGAATAGCAAAAATATTTTCAATAATAATTCTCATTTTTGAAATTAATTTATTATTATGTTTTTGTTCTTTATTTAAAGGGTTTTTCTTTGTTTTTTTCTTAGGTATTAGAACATTACTATGAATTTTTTGTATTCCTTGATAACCATTATCAACTATTAATTTAGTATTTTTTAAAATTGGGATTTTTGATTCTTTAAATAAACAAAAATCATGCTTTTTATCGAGAGAAAAATTTGTTGCAATAATTATTTTGCTTTCTTTTTCAATAATTACTTGTGTTTTAATAGTGTGTTTTTTCTTTTTTCCTGAATAAGATTGTTTTTGTCTTTTTTGGGCGTTGAATGGGTGTTTCTGTAGCATCAATAATAATTGTTTTATCATTAAAATAATCATTTATTAATGCTTTTTTACCAGCAAGTTGTTGAAAATCAGGATGTTTGATTAAAATATCTTCAATTCACTTGATATTTCGATAACAACTAGCTTCACTAATATCAAAACTTTTACCAAGATGAAAATAAGTACGATATTCTCGTCAATATGATAAAGTCATCAATAATCTATTTTCTAATGATAATTTATTATTTTTACCACCTCTTTTAAACTTTTTTAACTCAGCTTCTTTTAAAATATTTAACATTTTATTAAAAGTACTTTGCTTTATTCCAGTTAATCGTAATAATTCTTTATCATTAATAAAATTAAATTTATCAAATTTCATAATCTTAAATTCCTTATAATTTCTATTTTAAATATATTTTATAGGAATTTTGTTTAATAAATAAGTAATGCAAGAAGTCTATTGATTTATTTAACAATAAAATTATTTCAGTAGATTTTTGTTATGGCAGTATTCATGATTATAAGTTATTTTTAAAATCAAATACACTTATAAATCCGAAATTAGAAGTAATTGCTGATTCAAGATATCAAGGTTTGCAAAATGTTCATAAAAATACATTATTGCCAATTAAAAAGAGTAAAAATATTCCTTTAAATCCAGATAAAAAGGAATATAACAGCTTTTTAAGTAAAGTTAGAATTGCCATTGAACATGTTTTTGCTAGATTAAAAAGATTTAAAATACTAGTTTATCGTTATCGCAATAAGATTAGAAGATTTGGATTACGATTTAACTTAATTTCAGGAATATATAATTTTGAATTAAGCTAGTTATAGTTATGCACCAAGTCTATTGTAAAAATATATTTAACTTCTTTTTTTGCTTTCCCTTTATTTGGCATTGCTCGCACAGTAATCGTTAACTCAACAACATTATAGGATGTATCAAACGGAGAACTTTCATCAAAGTTTAAATTAGCTTTCGCTTTATTTAAATCTATTCCAAGTTTTTCTATCAAATCCATAACAGCATACAATTGCAAACCAAAAGAATTTCACTTAGCCGGAAAAATATCTTTAATTTCCACAGTATCTGGCAAACTACTAATCTGACTATCTAAACTTCCTGACTCTTTCATCTCAGTACCACTACAACTTACTAATGGCATCACAATAACTAGTGGTGTTAATGTCAAAGTTGTTAAAAACGGTATAAATCACTTCATAAATAATTAATTCCTCTTTTCAAGTTTTGTTATATAAACATTTTACTAACAAATATTAGTTTTTCAAGGAATTTAATTAATAAATAATTTTTATAAAAAAATACACTTACAACTGTAAGTGTATTTTCTTAATAAATAAGAATTATCACTTTTTCTATATTACTATCCTTTTTGAGTAACTTTAATTGTAAATTCTTTTGAAAATGTTCCATGAGTTGCGTCTTTTGCTTTTACAGTAAATTTAATATTGGCACTTTTACCTACTCCGAGAGCTGCTGGAAGTGCTTCAACTAATGTTGCCTCAACCGCTTTAGCCGCGTCATCCGCTGCTGTAACTTTCTCATTAACTTTTGTATTAATCAGTGCAAGAACAACATCATCTTTTCATCCCGCTGCGTCAGCAACTTCAACAGCATCAGCATCTTCAATCTTAATGCTATCAATTGCTTTATCAGTAACTGTAGTTGCTGCGGCTTTTTTTGCACAACCAATAATTGGTAATACTACGATAGCAGGAAGCCCTGCTAAAGCTGTTATTAATCTTAATCCTGATAACTTCATATTTAATTCTCCCTTTTCATTTATTTTACTACATATATTATTTTACTTTGAAATTTTATTTTTACAATAACTTCTTTGATTATTTTTTATAAAAAATAAACATTTAATTTCCAAATGCTAATTTATTAAATTAACCCATCACCTCCACTAAGAGTTAAAACTATGGGTTAATTATAGCAATAAATTTTTAAAATAAAAGATATTTTATTTAATTTAATAATGGCATTAGATATCTTCATCTAATGTTAAGTCAAGAGGAAATTCTACTTTTGTAAATTTTTCTTTACCGCGCGGAATTCAACGATCTTTCATTCTTCGTAATTGTTCTTCCAACTTATGACGCACTTCATCAATGGCAGCGTATAAATCAATATGCTGAGCTTCAGCTTGTAAATGATTACTCTTTCCTCTTAAATCAAGAACAACACGAACACGACTTAAATTTTCTTTATAAGTTCTTACTTCAACATGAATTGTATCATCATGATTAATAATTTTATACTTACTAATTTTTTCTAAACTATTAATAATGCGTTCACGAATCGCCTCAGTTACTTCAATATTTTTACCACGAATAACGAATTGCATTTGTTAAACCTCCTTAGTTATATTAGACTTGGTACATAACTATAACATTTTGCACCTACCAAACTATAAAATTCATTTTCGTCTTTGTATTTATCTAACATTTGTGCTTCATCTAGAAAATAATATTATCAAAATAGTAGATAAAATTGAGGGTTATGTACCAAGTCTATTATATTATTTTTTTATTGAAAAAAATATCTAAATCTTATTTTTTATTGCATTTAGTAAAAAAATAATATAAGTATAAACCAAAACTAATAAAATAGAAAATATAACCTAAAAACGGTAGAAAATAAACTACTTGTAAATTAATACCGTGGAAAATATAAACATAATTTCAGCTACTAATTTCAGGATTTTTTTGAATAGCCAAATTGTAAAGTTAAGTGCAACTAAATTATTTTTCTAACCAAATATTCGATTGGTGAAAGATAATTTAGTATTTTTCTTGGTCTTTGGTTTAAAGACAATATAAATTTATGAACTGCATTTTTAGTAGTATTTGAAAAATTAAATTTTTTAGGAAATTTTTCTCTAATTAAACCATTAGTATTTTCATTAGTACCTCTTTGTCAAGGCGAATACGCATTAGCAAAATAAATTTTCACATTTAAATTTTTTTCAAGTTGTTGTCAATTAGAAAATTCTTTACCCCTATCAAATGTTATAGTCTTAACAAGATTATTTGGAAGAATTGATAAATAATGGCTAATGTTTTCGTTAACAACTTTAGTAGTTCTATTTTCAACTAACATTGCTAAAGTAAATCTTGATGTTCTTTCAACTAAAGTTATTAAACATGATTTACTTTTACCTCGTGATGATACTACAGTATCACCTTCTCAATGACCAACAGTTATACGATTATTAACATTAATATTTCGTTCTTTAATTGATTTACCATTAAATTTACCGCGATTTTCTTGAGATTTTCGTTTCTTACCTTTTCTTCTTAAATTTTTATTAGTAACTTTTTCAAGTAATCCAGAATAAATTCAATTGTAAATTGTTTTAAAATTAATAATTCATTCTTTATGAAAATTTTTAATTCTGCCATAAATTTGTTCAGGCGATCAACCTAATAGTAATTTTTGTTGTACATATTTTACTAATTCTCTATTTTTAAACTTATGAAAATAAACATGTGATTGTTTTCTGTTTTCTGCTTTATTTTGTGCAATTAATGAAAAATAATGATTACTATCTTTATTTCTATTGACTTCTCGAATAATAGTACTAATACTTCGATTAAGATTTTTAGCTATTTCACTAATTTTTACTTTAAACTTCAATTGATTCTCAATATAAATTCTTTCATATATGCCAAGATGTTTGTAACCCATATAAAAACTCCTTGCTTTGTTTTTTCTAAAATAAACTTAGCATCATGAAATTTTTATATGAGATTTTTTGCAATTTTATTTACTTGCACTTACAAGTATAATTCAGCTTAAATAATAAAAATATTTTCAATAATAATTCTCATTTTTGAAATTAATTTATTATTATGTTTTTGTTCTTTATTTAAAGGGTTTTTCTTTGTTTTTTTCTTAGGTATTAGAACATTACTATGAATTTTTTGTATTCCTTGATAACCATTATCAACTATTAATTTAGTATTTTTTAAAATTGGGATTTTTGATTCTTTAAATAAACAAAAATCATGCTTTTTACCGAGAGAAAAATTTGTTGCAATAATTATTTTGCTTTCTTTTTCAATAATTACTTGTGTTTTAATAGTGTGTTTTTTCTTTTTTCCTGAATAAGATTGTTTTTGTCTTTTTTTGGGCGTTGAATGGGTGTTTCTGTAGCATCAATAATAATTGTTTTATCATTAAAATAATCATTTATTAATGCTTTTTTACCAGCAAGTTGTTGAAAATCAGGATGTTTGATTAAAATATCTTCAATTCACTTGATATTTCGATAACAACTAGCTTCACTAATATCAAAACTTTTACCAAGATGAAAATAAGTACGATATTCTCGTCAATATGATAAAGTCATCAATAATCTATTTTCTAATGATAATTTATTATTTTTACCACCTCTTTTAAACTTTTTTAACTCAGCTTCTTTTAAAATATTTAACATTTTATTAAAAGTACTTTGCTTTATTCCAGTTAATCGTAATAATTCTTTATCATTAATAAAATTAAATTTATCAAATTTCATAATCTTAAATTCCTTATAATTTCTATTTTAAATATATTTTATAGGAATTTTGTTTAATAAATAAGTAATGCAAGAAGTCTAATGAAGTTATGTAATAATGACGAGATTCAAATTTAGTAAGAGTAATTTTAGCATTAATGATTTTATCAATGTTATATCGATTATTATCACTACTTTTAACACCATTATCTTTGTAAAAATTAATAATTTTTTGTCAGGAACTGCCGTCAACAGAGCTAATTTCAAATAAAGCATATCCAGATGTACTTGCAAGTACATCGGCAGGCAATTTATTTTTAACACTTTCAATATTTAAAGAATAATTATCACGAAATAAAACAGTATTTAGAATTTCTGAAAACTCTAACTCGCAACTATTACCACATTGACTGGGGTTTGTGGTTCGTTTTTGTCGTTTCATAAAGGAGGATTGTTCCATATTAGGTTTTGGTGGTTGTTTTGTATCAAAGAACGCCCCTAACGGTACCAAACTAATAAACATTATAATAAATCAAGAAATAATCTTATGCATCTCATCACGACTTAAAACTCTCTTTTATTACTTTAAAAGCATGAGAAAATTTATATTCATAATATAATGGACATTCAGAAATATTAATAACTTCTTTTTGATGTTTTCTAACTACTTTATTAAAATAAAAACGCTTAATAATTAACTTAACAACTGTCATTAACAAATAAACCATTAATAATCAAAAATACACCTTAAAAAATACATTTTGAAAATCAAACAATAGATTTCTTGCATAACCTAGTTAATTGTTATCAAAATTATTTTAGATTTTAGAAAAATGTTTATTTTAAAGTGGTTAAATTTAAAATTTTTATTATTTTAATAGGTTATGCAAGAAATCTATTCAATTACAAGACCATTAAAGCAAATTATTTTATTTCATACCGATCGTGGTAATGAGTTTAAAAATAAAATTATTGATGAAATTTTAAGCACTTTTAAAATTAAAAGATCATTAAGTGCTAAAGGATGTCCTTATGATAATGCTGTGGCTGAAACAACTTACAAAACCTTTAAAACTGAATTTATCAAGGGTAAAAAATTTGAAAATTTAGAATAACTGCTGATTTAATAGTTTGTTTGAATTTATTGATTTTGACATTTTGGTGAGTAGTGTTCACTCATTTGTGAAATTTGACCAGTTTTAGGATTTTTAACAGTTCTTGCATTCTTTTTAACAATCATGAATTTTCCAAGATGCTTATTATTATAGACTTGGTACATAACCCTCAATTTTATCTACTATTTTGATAATATTATTTTCTAGATGAAGCAAAAATATTAGATAAATATAAAGATGAAAGTGAATTTTATAGTTTGGTAGGTGCAAAATGTTATAGTTATGTACCAAGTCTTATATGTTATTGTAATAATTTTAATTTTTCGACATAGTAGTCTACGCATTTTGGATTTTTAGATTCCAATTTTTTAGTATACGTAAAACTAATTTTATTTATATTTTTACTTTGTGAAAAATTTGTAACATTGTTTTCTAAATTTAAATTTAAAAAATAATTTATTTTGTTAAAAATATCATCATTTTTTTCACTTAAAATTATATTAACTTGATTTAACTTATGATCATTAAAACTAATTATATATTTTTTTTCTGTTTTATCATAATCAAAATTAGCTAAAATAGGTATTTTATATTTTTTGTTAAAAGATCGCAAAAATCCTTCACTAGCAATAGAAAATGGTAAGTATAAAATTGCAAATAAAAATAATATCGAATATTGTTTGTAAAAAAATGATGATAAAACTACATATGATATAATCGTAATTATAGATAATATTCATACATGATTTTTATATTTAATTTTTCCTTTTAATACATTTCTTAATAATTTAATACTAAAATATATTGATAATAATTGAAGTAGTCCTAAAAAAATAAAAATTATTCTAACAATAATTTCTATTGTTTTTAAAAATTTATCATCTATGTCTTTTATTAAAAGTCAAATAAATATAATACCTAAAAAAAATATTAATAATGAAATAAAAATATTAATAAGACATAATTCTACAAGAGTTTTATTTCTTTTATTCATATAAAATTTTCCAATCACTTTCTTTTTTGAATCGGTTTGCATAAAATAACCTTTTGAATTTTGTTTAATATAATTTTACAATAAATTTTATTTGATTATATTTTTAATATTAAATTGCATGGAATGGCAACACTTTTTAGAACTATTTTTATAGACATTTTTTCTTGATACTTAATGGGGGGGGGGTAAGTAGTTTACCCCTTAAATTTAAATATACATTATTATTTTTTAATTTATAACATATTTTACAAAAGTGCCAAAATGCTTGGTTGTTACTTAACTTAAATTGTATTTAATAAAGGTTAAAAACCTATTAAAGGTCGCGTTTAGTTTTTTTAGGTATTTTTTAAAAAAAGAAAAAATAATCATTTACTATAAATTATTTCAATATGCAAATTAAGTATATATTTCTTATGTATGATTTTTGTTATAAAAAATTATTTTAATGTTGTTTTTATAAGCATTTTACTTAGTTTTTATAACCTTTTATTGAGATTATGTTTGTTAATATTAAATATTTTGTTTTATTACTTATTTTTCAAATAAAATGATAATTAAATTGTAATTACTTTTCTTTCAAAATTATTCAAATATTTACCCACCTAAGAAAACTAAACGCGACCATGAAAGTGAATTTTATAGTTTGGTAGGTGCAAAATGTTATAGTTATGTACCAAGTCTAATGAAAGTATGAATATCTCCAGTATTTTTATGTTTAACAATATCTGTTCACATATAACCATGAGGTACTACTAACAGTTGGTTACCTAAAAATTCTAAGTTATCAATAAAATTTTTATCTTTATTTTTGATAATTTCTTGTCATTTTAAATTATAAGTATCAGAAGCATATTTTAAAAACATTATTGTTAAAATAATATATTTATATTCTGATGGAACTATTTTTCCTCTTAAATCATTACAAGCTTTTCATAACTTACTAAACAATTCTTCTTTCGACATAATTTTAATTATCCTCCTCTTTATTAATAATATTACAGTAAATAATAAAAAAGTAAAACCCTTAATGGGTTTTACTAAATTTTAATCTATTCCATTTTTTCAACAATCAATAGACTTCTTGCATTACTTATTAAAATAATTACAAATTATTTGTAAATAAAAAATACTATATAGTAATTTCTAACTTTTATTAGGTTAATACTTATGGATTTTATTAAATGTGTAAATTTTGACACAACAAAAAATTATTTTATTATTTAAATTTAATTTTAAATAAATATTTTATGTTATCTATAATTGCAAATTATAAATTGAAGCAATTAAATTAAATCTTAAACTAAATCGTTTTCTACGATTACGATATTTTTCAGTAATAATTTTAAATTTTTTAAGAATAGCAAAAATATTTTCAATAATAATTCTCATTTTTGAAATTAATTTATTATTATGTTTTTGTTCTTTATTTAAAGGGTTTTTCTTTGTTTTTTTCTTAGGTATTAGAACATTACTATGAATTTTTTGTATTCCTTGATAACCATTATCAACTATTAATTTAGTATTTTTTAAAATTGGGATTTTTGATTCTTTAAATAAACAAAAATCATGCTTTTTACCGAGAGAAAAATTTGTTGCAATAATTATTTTGCTTTCTTTTTCAATAATTACTTGTGTTTTAATAGTGTGTTTTTTCTTTTTTCCTGAATAAGATTGTTTTTGTCTTTTTTTGGGCGTTGAATGGGTGTTTCTGTAGCATCAATAATAGACTTCTTGCATTACTTATTAAAATAATTACAAATTATTTGTAAATAAAAAATACTATATAGTAATTTCTAACTTTTATTAGGTTAATACTTATGGATTTTATTAAATGTGTAAATTTTGACACAACAAAAAATTATTTTATTATTTAAATTTAGCTGAATTATACTTGTAAGTGCAAGTAAATAAAATTGCAAAAAATCTCATATAAAAATTTCATGATGCTAAGTTTATTTTAGAAAAAACAAAGCAAGGAGTTTTTATATGGGTTACAAACATCTTGGCATATATGAAAGAATTTATATTGAGAATCAATTGAAGTTTAAAGTAAAAATTAGTGAAATAGCTAAAAATCTTAATCGAAGTATTAGTACTATTATTCGAGAAGTCAATAGAAATAAAGATAGTAATCATTATTTTTCATTAATTGCACAAAATAAAGCAGAAAACAGAAAACAATCACATGTTTATTTTCATAAGTTTAAAAATAGAGAATTAGTAAAATATGTACAACAAAAATTACTATTAGGTTGATCGCCTGAACAAATTTATGGCAGAATTAAAAATTTTCATAAAGAATGAATTATTAGTTTTAAAACAATTTACAATTGAATTTATTCTGGATTACTTGAAAAAGTTACTAATAAAAATTTAAGAAGAAAAGGTAAGAAACGAAAATCTCAAGAAAATCGCGGTAAATTTAATGGTAAATCAATTAAAGAACGAAATATTAATGTTAATAATCGTATAACTGTTGGTCATTGAGAAGGTGATACTGTAGTATCATCACGAGGTAAAAGTAAATCATGTTTAATAACTTTAGTTGAAAGAACATCAAGATTTACTTTAGCAATGTTAGTTGAAAATAGAACTACTAAAGTTGTTAACGAAAACATTAGCCATTATTTATCAATTCTTCCAAATAATCTTGTTAAGACTATAACATTTGATAGGGGTAAAGAATTTTCTAATTGACAACAACTTGAAAAAAATTTAAATGTGAAAATTTATTTTGCTAATGCGTATTCGCCTTGACAAAGAGGTACTAATGAAAATACTAATGGTTTAATTAGAGAAAAATTTCCTAAAAAATTTAATTTTTCAAATACTACTAAAAATGCAGTTCATAAATTTATATTGTCTTTAAACCAAAGACCAAGAAAAATACTAAATTATCTTTCACCAATCGAATATTTGGTTAGAAAAATAATTTAGTTGCACTTAACTTTACAATTTGGCAATTTAATTTTAAATAAATATTTTATGTTATCTATAATTGCAAATTATAAATTGAAGCAATTAAATTAAATCTTAAACTAAATCGTTTTCTACGATTACGATATTTTTCAGTAATAATTTTAAATTTTTTAAGAATAGCAAAAATATTTTCAATAATAATTCTCATTTTTGAAATTAATTTATTATTATGTTTTTGTTCTTTATTTAAAGGGTTTTTCTTTGTTTTTTTCTTAGGTATTAGAACATTACTATGAATTTTTTGTATTCCTTGATAACCATTATCAACTATTAATTTAGTATTTTTTAAAATTGGGATTTTTGATTCTTTAAATAAACAAAAATCATGCTTTTTACCGAGAGAAAAATTTGTTGCAATAATTATTTTGCTTTCTTTTTCAATAATTACTTGTGTTTTAATAGTGTGTTTTTTCTTTTTTCCTGAATAAGATTGTTTTTGTCTTTTTTTGGGCGTTGAATGGGTGTTTCTGTAGCATCAATAATAATTGTTTTATCATTAAAATAATCATTTATTAATGCTTTTTTACCAGCAAGTTGTTGAAAATCAGGATGTTTGATTAAAATATCTTCAATTCACTTGATATTTCGATAACAACTAGCTTCACTAATATCAAAACTTTTACCAAGATGAAAATAAGTACGATATTCTCGTCAATATGATAAAGTCATCAATAATCTATTTTCTAATGATAATTTATTATTTTTACCACCTCTTTTAAACTTTTTTAACTCAGCTTCTTTTAAAATATTTAACATTTTATTAAAAGTACTTTGCTTTATTCCAGTTAATCGTAATAATTCTTTATCATTAATAAAATTAAATTTATCAAATTTCATAATCTTAAATTCCTTATAATTTCTATTTTAAATATATTTTATAGGAATTTTGTTTAATAAATAAGTAATGCAAGAAGTCTAATGAAGTTATGTAATAATGACGAGATTCAAATTTAGTAAGAGTAATTTTAGCATTAATGATTTTATCAATGTTATATCGATTATTATCACTACTTTTAACACCATTATCTTTGTAAAAATTAATAATTTTTTGTCAGGAACTGCCGTCAACAGAGCTAATTTCAAATAAAGCATATCCAGATGTACTTGCAAGTACATCGGCAGGCAATTTATTTTTAACACTTTCAATATTTAAAGAATAATTATCACGAAATAAAACAGTATTTAGAATTTCTGAAAACTCTAACTCGCAACTATTACCACATTGACTGGGGTTTGTGGTTCGTTTTTGTCGTTTCATAAAGGAGGATTGTTCCATATTAGGTTTTGGTGGTTGTTTTGTATCAAAGAACGCCCCTAACGGTACCAAACTAATAAACATTATAATAAATCAAGAAATAATCTTATGCATCTCATCACGACTTAAAACTCTCTTTTATTACTTTAAAAGCATGAGAAAATTTATATTCATAATATAATGGACATTCAGAAATATTAATAACTTCTTTTTGATGTTTTCTAACTACTTTATTAAAATAAAAACGCTTAATAATTAACTTAACAACTGTCATTAACAAATAAACCATTAATAATCAAAAATACACCTTAAAAAATACATTTTGAAAATCAAACAATAGATTTCTTGCATAACCTAGTTAATTGTTATCAAAATTATTTTAGATTTTAGAAAAATGTTTATTTTAAAGTGGTTAAATTTAAAATTTTTATTATTTTAATAGGTTATGCAAGAAATCTATTCAATTACAAGACCATTAAAGCAAATTATTTTATTTCATACCGATCGTGGTAATGAGTTTAAAAATAAAATTATTGATGAAATTTTAAGCACTTTTAAAATTAAAAGATCATTAAGCGCTAAAGGATGTCCTTATGATAATGCTGTGGCTGAAACAACTTACAAAACCTTTAAAACTGAATTTATCAAGGGTAAAAAATTTGAAAATTTAGAATAACTGCTGATTTAATAGTTTGTTTGAATTTATTGATTTTGACATTTTGGTGAGTAGTGTTCACTCATTTGTGAAATTTGACCAGTTTTAGGATTTTTAACAGTTCTTGCATTCTTTTTAACAATCATGAATTTTCCAAGATGCTTATTATTATAGACTTGGTACATAACCCTCAATTTTATCTACTATTTTGATAATATTATTTTCTAGATGAAGCAAAAATATTAGATAAATATAAAGATGAAAGTGAATTTTATAGTTTGGTAGGTGCAAAATGTTATAGTTATGTACCAAGTCTTATATGTTATTGTAATAATTTTAATTTTTCGACATAGTAGTCTACGCATTTTGGATTTTTAGATTCCAATTTTTTAGTATACGTAAAACTAATTTTATTTATATTTTTACTTTGTGAAAAATTTGTAACATTGTTTTCTAAATTTAAATTTAAAAAATAATTTATTTTGTTAAAAATATCATCATTTTTTTCACTTAAAATTATATTAACTTGATTTAACTTATGATCATTAAAACTAATTATATATTTTTTTTCTGTTTTATCATAATCAAAATTAGCTAAAATAGGTATTTTATATTTTTTGTTAAAAGATCGCAAAAATCCTTCACTAGCAATAGAAAATGGTAAGTATAAAATTGCAAATAAAAATAATATCGAATATTGTTTGTAAAAAAATGATGATAAAACTACATATGATATAATCGTAATTATAGATAATATTCATACATGATTTTTATATTTAATTTTTCCTTTTAATACATTTCTTAATAATTTAATACTAAAATATATTGATAATAATTGAAGTAGTCCTAAAAAAATAAAAATTATTCTAACAATAATTTCTATTGTTTTTAAAAATTTATCATCTATGTCTTTTATTAAAAGTCAAATAAATATAATACCTAAAAAAAATATTAATAATGAAATAAAAATATTAATAAGACATAATTCTACAAGAGTTTTATTTCTTTTATTCATATAAAATTTTCCAATCACTTTCTTTTTTGAATCGGTTTGCATAAAATAACCTTTTGAATTTTGTTTAATATAATTTTACAATAAATTTTATTTGATTATATTTTTAATATTAAATTGCATGGAATGGCAACACTTTTTAGAACTATTTTTATAGACATTTTTTCTTGATACTTAATGGGGGGGTAAGTAGTTTACCCCTTAAATTTAAATATACATTATTATTTTTTAATTTATAACATATTTTACAAAAGTGCCAAAATGCTTGGTTGTTACTTAACTTAAATTGTATTTAATAAAGGTTAAAAACCTATTAAAGGTCGCGTTTAGTTTTTTTAGGTATTTTTTAAAAAAAGAAAAAATAATCATTTACTATAAATTATTTCAATATGCAAATTAAGTATATATTTCTTATGTATGATTTTTGTTATAAAAAATTATTTTAATGTTGTTTTTATAAGCATTTTACTTAGTTTTTATAACCTTTTATTGAGATTATGTTTGTTAATATTAAATATTTTGTTTTATTACTTATTTTTCAAATAAAATGATAATTAAATTGTAATTACTTTTCTTTCAAAATTATTCAAATATTTACCCACCTAAGAAAACTAAACGCGACCATGAAAGTGAATTTTATAGTTTGGTAGGTGCAAAATGTTATAGTTATGTACCAAGTCTAATGAAAGTATGAATATCTCCAGTATTTTTATGTTTAACAATATCTGTTCACATATAACCATGAGGTACTACTAACAGTTGGTTACCTAAAAATTCTAAGTTATCAATAAAATTTTTATCTTTATTTTTGATAATTTCTTGTCATTTTAAATTATAAGTATCAGAAGCATATTTTAAAAACATTATTGTTAAAATAATATATTTATATTCTGATGGAACTATTTTTCCTCTTAAATCATTACAAGCTTTTCATAACTTACTAAACAATTCTTCTTTCGACATAATTTTAATTATCCTCCTCTTTATTAATAATATTACAGTAAATAATAAAAAAGTAAAACCCTTAATGGGTTTTACTAAATTTTAATCTATTCCATTTTTTCAACAATCAATAGACTTCTTGCATTACTTATTAAAATAATTACAAATTATTTGTAAATAAAAAATACTATATAGTAATTTCTAACTTTTATTAGGTTAATACTTATGGATTTTATTAAATGTGTAAATTTTGACACAACAAAAAATTATTTTATTATTTAAATTTAATTTTAAATAAATATTTTATGTTATCTATAATTGCAAATTATAAATTGAAGCAATTAAATTAAATCTTAAACTAAATCGTTTTCTACGATTACGATATTTTTCAGTAATAATTTTAAATTTTTTAAGAATAGCAAAAATATTTTCAATAATAATTCTCATTTTTGAAATTAATTTATTATTATGTTTTTGTTCTTTATTTAAAGGGTTTTTCTTTGTTTTTTTCTTAGGTATTAGAACATTACTATGAATTTTTTGTATTCCTTGATAACCATTATCAACTATTAATTTAGTATTTTTTAAAATTGGGATTTTTGATTCTTTAAATAAACAAAAATCATGCTTTTTACCGAGAGAAAAATTTGTTGCAATAATTATTTTGCTTTCTTTTTCAATAATTACTTGTGTTTTAATAGTGTGTTTTTTCTTTTTTCCTGAATAAGATTGTTTTTGTCTTTTTTTGGGCGTTGAATGGGTGTTTCTGTAGCATCAATAATAATTGTTTTATCATTAAAATAATCATTTATTAATGCTTTTTTACCAGCAAGTTGTTGAAAATCAGGATGTTTGATTAAAATATCTTCAATTCACTTGATATTTCGATAACAACTAGCTTCACTAATATCAAAACTTTTACCAAGATGAAAATAAGTACGATATTCTCGTCAATATGATAAAGTCATCAATAATCTATTTTCTAATGATAATTTATTATTTTTACCACCTCTTTTAAACTTTTTTAACTCAGCTTCTTTTAAAATATTTAACATTTTATTAAAAGTACTTTGCTTTATTCCAGTTAATCGTAATAATTCTTTATCATTAATAAAATTAAATTTATCAAATTTCATAATCTTAAATTCCTTATAATTTCTATTTTAAATATATTTTATAGGAATTTTGTTTAATAAATAAGTAATGCAAGAAGTCTAATAATTGTTTTATCATTAAAATAATCATTTATTAATGCTTTTTTACCAGCAAGTTGTTGAAAATCAGGATGTTTGATTAAAATATCTTCAATTCACTTGATATTTCGATAACAACTAGCTTCACTAATATCAAAACTTTTACCAAGATGAAAATAAGTACGATATTCTCGTCAATATGATAAAGTCATCAATAATCTATTTTCTAATGATAATTTATTATTTTTACCACCTCTTTTAAACTTTTTTAACTCAGCTTCTTTTAAAATATTTAACATTTTATTAAAAGTACTTTGCTTTATTCCAGTTAATCGTAATAATTCTTTATCATTAATAAAATTAAATTTATCAAATTTCATAATCTTAAATTCCTTATAATTTCTATTTTAAATATATTTTATAGGAATTTTGTTTAATAAATAAGTAATGCAAGAAGTCTAATAAATATTCCTGTAAGAATACGAACAAAAAAAGAAAACTTCTACTACTATCTTCTCCCTTTAAATAACCTAACTTATTACCGATAATAAAACCAAGAATGGTTCATATTAATTCAATAATGGTTATACAATAAACCCAGAAGCAATAAAAGAAATGATTATACCATCTCCATCTCTTGTTAATCCATCAAGTTGATGACCTTTTTATTTGCTTTCTGAAATTATCCTTACTGCTTTTGACAAAACTTAATTCACATTTTATTCAAAAAAGTTCAAAGATATTTGATCAAATTTATCTAAACCTGATAGAATACCCATCTCCTCAAATTCCTTTAAATGAGTTTTAGTAATACTAGTTCTTTTTTGCAAATCTTCCAAAGAAGCAATCGCTCTTTCAGTTCTAGCTTCAACAATTGAATTAGCAACAGTACTACCCAAACCATCTAATGCTGATAATGGAGGAACAATCTTTTTAACACCATCAAACTCTTGAACAACAAAATTTGTTGCTAAAGAATATTCTAAATTAATACTAATAAATTCAATTTTGCGAGCATACATTTCTAACGCTACTTCCAACACTGGTACTAAATCCTTCTCCTTTTGAGTTAATTTATTAACAACATTATAACCATTATCCATTCGCGATAAGATATCCGTTAATTTTGTTAAAACAGCATTCCTTCCCTTAGCAATCGTTTTAATATCAAAAACATCACATCGCGTTGAAAAATAAGTTGCATAATATTCGTGCGGATAATTAATTTTATATCAAGCAATCCGCAAAGCCATTAAAACATAAGCTGTCGCGTGTGCCTTAGGAAACATATACTTAATTTTTTGACACGATGCAATATATCATTGGGGAACATTATGACTAATCATAATTTTTTGTTGCTCATCAGTAACCCCTTTTCCTTTACGAACGGTTTCCATAATGTTAAAAGCAATATCTGATGGAATTTCACGATGAATTAAATAAGTCATAATATCATCACGACAACCAATAACATCTTTTAATTTTAAATCTTGATGGGTAATTAATGTTTGGGCATTATTTACTCACACATCAGTACCATGCGATAATCCAGAAATTTGCACTAAATCAGCAAAACTAGTCGGATTTGTTTCTTCTAACATTTTACGAACAAATTGAGTGCCAAACTCAGGTAAACCCACCGCTCCAGTTTTTTCATTATTAATATCACTACTAGTAATCTTCATAATTTCTGGGGAACTAAATAATGAAAGCACTTCGGCATCATTACACAAAATATTTTGCGGATCATATCCAGTAAGGTCATGTAACATTTTTAAAGCTGTCGGATCAACATGTCCCAAAATATCTAACTTTAACAAGTTATCATGAATAGCATGAAAATCAAAATGCGTTGTTTTTCACTGCGAAGTAATATCATCGGCCGGGAAATTTACTGGCGTAAAATCATTAACATTATAGTTCTTAGGAACAACAATAATTCCCCCCGGATGTTGTCCGGTTGTTCGTTTAACACCCTCACAACCTTGTGCTAATCATTCTAAATATGCTTTTTTAACAAAATGATTACCTTTCACATCTTCCAAATAACCACGAGCATATCCAAATGCTGTTTTTTGTGCCACGGTAGAAATCGTTCCCGCACGAAACACATTATCCACACCAAACATCTCTTTAGTAAAATTATGAGCAATCATTTGATACTCACCAGAAAAATTCAAATCAATATCCGGTACTTTATCACCGTCAAAACCTAAAAAAGTTTCAAACGGAATATCATGACCATCGCCAGTTAAAAGATGACGACATTGCGGACAATTTTTTGGTGGCAGGTCATAACCACTACGAATATTTTCATCACTAACAAATTCACTATATTGACATTGCAAACACACATAATGTGGCACTAATGGATTTACTTCGGTAATCTTCGCCATTGTTGCAACTAAAGACGACCCCACAGAACCACGAGAACCAACCAAATAACCATCATTTAATGACCTTGTAACTAACAAATGAGCAATTCAATAAACAACCCCAAAACCATGCTTTAAAATAGCATCTAATTCCCGAGATAACCTTTCTTCTACCATTATTGGCAATACTTCACCATAAATTTTTTTCGCGTTATCATAACATAATTTTTTCAAATTGCTATCAACATCACCATTATCAATTACTGGGGTATACAAATTATCTTTAATCGGTCGCAACCACGAAATTTGCTCATTTAAATAATTAGGATTAGTAACAACCAATTCCTTAATTAAAACTTCATCTTCTAAAAAACTAAACTCATTTAACATCTCAGCAGTTGTTCTTAAATGTTGCTCAGGATTATTTTTAACACGACCTTTACGGTCAAATAAAGGATGCATTCTTCCTCCTAAACCCTTAGTATTAATATATACATCACGAAAAATCTTATCTTGTGGATTTAAATAATGAACATCGGAGGAAGCAATAACCACTTTATTAAGTTTCTTTGCAGTATGAACAATATTTTTTACAATCCGCATTAAATGCTCAACTGTTATCTCACCACTTTCAACTAAATGATTATAAACACCTAACGGTTGCACTTCAATATAATCATAAAATTGCATTATTGCTTCCAATTCTTGTTGACTCCGATTACGAGCAAACTCAAAAACCTGACCATTAACACAACCAGAACCAATAAAAACATTAGCACGCATCTCTTGCAATGCCGCAATCGTAATTTTAGGACTACTATAAAAGTACTTAGTATGCGATAACGAAACTAACGAAAATAAATCTTTCAATCCTTGCTCATTTTTAGCAATTACTGTCGTATGATTACCAAATAATTTCGTAAAAATTGGTTCATAATTAATCTTTTCAATATCTAATAATGTTTTTACTTGATAATTATCTTCTAAATCCGTTAATATCACGGCAAACACATCAGCTAATATTCCAGCATCATAATCAGCACGATGAGCAATTTCTTCATTATACTTAATATTATATTTTCTAGCAACCGTTCCTAAACGATGAGAGCGTAACTGTTGTTGTAATAACCGTGATAATTGCAAAGTATCAATAATCGGATTAGTAAGTTTTTCATAACCCATTTGATTTCACAGTTCTTGAATAAAACCAATATCAAATAATGCATTATGAGCCACAAGAACAGCATCTTGTAAAACTTCTTTAATCTCAGCAGCCACAATTTCAATTGGTGGTTTATCTTGTAACATTTCGTTACTAATCCCAGTTAATGACTCACTAAAAGCACTAACATTACTTTTTGGTTTAATTAAAAAATCATATCTTTTATCACTTAACCCCCGACCCTCAATAACTACCGCTCCAAATTCAATAATTTCATCATAACGACTAGACAATCCTGTTGTTTCAATATCAAAAATAACAAACTTACAAGCATTAATCGCATCACTAGTAGCATTAGTAATCGCTTTAACACTACTATCAATCATTTGCATTTCCACACCATAAATAACCTTAACAGTAGGATATTTCTTTTGGGCCATTTGTGCATCAGGAAATGATTGAACATTTAAATGATCAGTAATTGCAATTGCTGAATGTTTTCAAAGATTTGCTTGTTTAATATATTCACCAATACTTGTAACACCATCCATCGCACTCATTTTTGTATGCAAATGAAATTCAATCCGCTTTTCTGCCATATCATCAGTTCGTAAGTGCGGATCAGCAATCTTTTGAATTTTATTTACTCACAAAACTTGTTCACGAGAAAAATTATCAAACCGCACATCGCCTTTAACAACAACTCAATCCTTTTCTTGTAGTTCTTCCAAAAGCTTGTCTTTCATATCATCACTTGTAAAATGTCGTAAAGCAATCGCATCACTAAAATCACTAATTAATATTGAATAAATTCATCGTTTAGTTCTTGTTAATTTACAATCTTTACGAAAAATTTGTCCTTGAATAATAACCCCCCGAACATCTTCTTCCAATTCTGAAATTTTACAGGATACTTGCGACAATAAATTATCACTACTAGATAAATTGCCTTTAAACCCCCGTTTTTTTGCAGGCAAAACCTTTACTTGTTGTTGTTCTCTTTGTTGGACTTTCATTCGTTCTTCTTCTTCAATTTGTATCATTGCTGGCTCAATAGAACCATCACATTGTTCAATTTTTATTTTTAATGACAAATTTTGAAAACCATACCGACACATTCGCTCCTGATAATATTTCAAATGCCGATTAGTCAATGCCCCTTGCGATTCATTGTGAACTTTAATAAATAAATCATTATTTTCCAACACTAAATTATCACAAGAAATATTACTATTAATATACTCTTTTTGTTTTGTCTTAGTTTGCTTAATATATTCTCAATAATCAACAATTTGTTCCATTACATAATTAGCATCAACACATAAAAAAGTTATTTTACTACGAAAACTAAGTTTTAGTAAACATTGTTCAAGTTCTCTAATAATTTCAATTGGTAAAATTTTGCTGATTTGTAATGTAAAATACAGCGTATCATTCTTTTTCTTAAATTCTATTTTTAATAATTTTGCTTGTTGTAAAATGTCATTTTTCAAAGAAAACTTCATTATTTTTCACAATTGTTGTAAATTCTTTTCCATACTTTTGCTCCTTACTTAAATTGCTGAAAAACTCTGGATTAACATAAAAAATCCAGTAAATATTAATACCAACGACAAACTATCAATCCGATCCAAAAATCCTCCGTGACCTGGTAAAACATTAGAAAAATGTTTTATATTATGATTCCGTTTAATAAATGAAAAAAGTAAATCACCCATATGACTTATTAATGATAAAAATAAAATTAACAAGAAATAAATTACATATTTATAATCATCTGTTTTCGTTGTAAAAAAGTTAGCAAATGGTTGATACTTCGTAAACTCTGTCAATAAAGCAATATATCCTAAAACAAGCACCAAGGTTACTAAAATACCAATAATCGCCCCTTCTAATGTTTTACTAGGGCTAATTTTTGGAGCGAGAGCATTTTTGCCAACTAATGTTCCTCCAATATAAGCAAATGTATCATTACTAATAGTAATTAATAAAACCACACTAACTGCTGGTCAACCAAACCCTGGTTGGAGCATAATATAATTCATTGTTTTAAAAGCAAATACTAAATAAAGTGTCATACAAAATATAAATAATGCATCATTAGCACTGAACTTCTTAAAAATTTTCACCATTAGTAAAATAACTAATAAAAATATCATATAAATTAACAATACCATTCATGATTGTCATCATTCAATACGACTTGGACCATCATACTTATTTCAATACGGTTCATACTTAATATTCTCTGCTATTGGAAACCATAATAATATAATTGCAAAAACAAAAATAATAATTTTAATAATTCAATTAAAATTTTCTCCTTTCCTTAAATTCATCACCTCAAAAATTGTAATCCCTAATAAAATACTATTAACTACTAAAAATGCATATGGCATATATCAAACATTAAAACCTTTTCACTCTTGATATATCCCCCCAACAAATAAATATAAAATTGCAAATGAAATTAAAAAGACACTAGTAATAATTCGCTTTTTCATTTAAGCACTCCTTCTATCAATATTAACTAATTATAACTGATAATTAAATTGAAAGAATAAAATCGCATCTAATTGTGAAAATATATTCAGACAATCAATGCTATAATAAAATTTAATACGGAGGGGTTTTGACCAAATTAAAAAATATTTTTGCTTTTTAAATAATAGACTTCTTGCATTACTTATTTATTAAACAAAATTCCTATAAAATATATTTAAAATAGAAATTATAAGGAATTTAAGATTATGAAATTTGATAAATTTAATTTTATTAATGATAAAGAATTATTACGATTAACTGGAATAAAGCAAAGTACTTTTAATAAAATGTTAAATATTTTAAAAGAAGCTGAGTTAAAAAAGTTTAAAAGAGGTGGTAAAAATAATAAATTATCATTAGAAAATAGATTATTGATGACTTTATCATATTGACGAGAATATCGTACTTATTTTCATCTTGGTAAAAGTTTTGATATTAGTGAAGCTAGTTGTTATCGAAATATCAAGTAAATTGAAGATATTTTAATCAAACATCCTGATTTTCAACAACTTGCTGGTAAAAAAGCATTAATAAATGATTATTTTAATGATAAAACAATTATTATTGATGCTACAGAAACACCCATTCAACGCCCAAAAAAAGACAAAAACAATCTTATTCAGGAAAAAAGAAAAAACACACTATTAAAACACAAGTAATTATTGAAAAAGAAAGCAAAATAATTATTGCAACAAATTTTTCTCTCGGTAAAAAGCATGATTTTTGTTTATTTAAAGAATCAAAAATCCCAATTTTAAAAAATACTAAATTAATAGTTGATAATGGTTATCAAGGAATACAAAAAATTCATAGTAATGTTCTAATACCTAAGAAAAAAACAAAGAAAAACCCTTTAAATAAAGAACAAAAACATAATAATAAATTAATTTCAAAAATGAGAATTATTATTGAAAATATTTTTGCTATTCTGCCAAATTGTAAAGTTAAGTGCAACTAAATTATTTTTCTAACCAAATATTCGATTGGTGAAAGATAATTTAGTATTTTTCTTGGTCTTTGGTTTAAAGACAATATAAATTTATGAACTGCATTTTTAGTAGTATTTGAAAAATTAAATTTTTTAGGAAATTTTTCTCTAATTAAACCATTAGTATTTTCATTAGTACCTCTTTGTCAAGGCGAATACGCATTAGCAAAATAAATTTTCACATTTAAATTTTTTTCAAGTTGTTGTCAATTAGAAAATTCTTTACCCCTATCAAATGTTATAGTCTTAACAAGATTATTTGGAAGAATTGATAAATAATGGCTAATGTTTTCGTTAACAACTTTAGTAGTTCTATTTTCAACTAACATTGCTAAAGTAAATCTTGATGTTCTTTCAACTAAAGTTATTAAACATGATTTACTTTTACCTCGTGATGATACTACAGTATCACCTTCTCAATGACCAACAGTTATACGATTATTAACATTAATATTTCGTTTTTTAATTGATTTACCATTAAATTTACCGCGATTTTCTTGAGATTTTCGTTTCTTACCTTTTCTTCTTAAATTTTTATTAGTAACTTTTTCAAGTAATCCAGAATAAATTCAATTGTAAATTGTTTTAAAACTAATAATTCATTCTTTATGAAAATTTTTAATTCTGCCATAAATTTGTTCAGGCGATCAACCTAATAGTAATTTTTGTTGTACATATTTTACTAATTCTCTATTTTTAAACTTATGAAAATAAACATGTGATTGTTTTCTGTTTTCTGCTTTATTTTGTGCAATTAATGAAAAATAATGATTACTATCTTTATTTCTATTGACTTCTCGAATAATAGTACTAATACTTCGATTAAGATTTTTAGCTATTTCACTAATTTTTACTTTAAACTTCAATTGATTCTCAATATAAATTCTTTCATATATGCCAAGATGTTTGTAACCCATATAAAAACTCCTTGCTTTGTTTTTTCTAAAATAAACTTAGCATCATGAAATTTTTATATGAGATTTTTTGCAATTTTATTTACTTGCACTTACAAGTATAATTCAGCAAATAATAAAATAATTTTTTGTTGTGTCAAAATTTACACATTTAATAAAATCCATAAGTATTAACCTAATAAAAGTTAGAAATTACTATATAGTATTTTTTATTTACAAATAATTTGTAATTATTTTAATAAGTAATGCAAGAAGTCTAATAAAATAAGTTCTTTTAAGAAAGAGGTAAAAATAATGAATACAAAAGTACTAACTAGATATTTTAGTGTCTTATGCATTATCAACAACGGATTAATAATTCCACAACTAACAAGTCAAAAAAGTAAAAATATAACATTAAAATAAAGCACATACAATAGACTTGGTACATATCGTATTATTGCAAAAAAAATATAATATTAGTCATGTTAGTTGTATTCGTAATATCTTTTGAGTTGAAAATACTCTAATAAAAAATAGTCACTTTCATATACCTGGCAAAAAGATATTATTGGAAAATAAGGGTACTAATAATAATTTATTAGCAATTGATGCTACAGAAATTCCAATTGAAAGAATTAAAAAAAACTAAAATTATTATTTTTTGGTAAGAAAAGGCAACATTCATTAAAATCGCAAATAATTATTGATTTATTTAACAATAAAATTATTTCAGTAGATTTTTGTTATGGTAGTATTCATGATTATAAGTTATTTTTAAAATCAAATACACTTATAAATCCAAAATTAGAATTAATTGCTGATTCAGGATATCAAGGTTTGCAAAATGTTCATAAAAATACATTATTGCCAATTAAAAAGAGTAAAAATAATCCTTTAAATCCAGATAAAAAGGAATATAATAGCTTTTTAAGTAAAGTTAGAATTGCCATTGAACATGTTTTTGCTAGATTAAAAAGATTTAAAATACTAGTTTATCGTTATCGCAATAAGATTAGAAGATTTGGATTACGATTTAACTTAATTTCAGGAATATATAATTTTGAATTAAGCTAGTTATAGTTATTTACCAAGTCTAATTAATAATTCGCGAAATAGCAATTGAAAATTTATTAAAAAAAGTAAACATTAAATTATCACAAACTCAAAAGAAAAATAATATTAAACTTGATAAATACTGTACTTTTGGAATAATTGATGAAAATGATTATTATCGTGAGTATCGCTTTGCTGACAGCTCACCAGTATATCTAAAAAATTCTTTTACTAGTGAAAAAATGATTGTCAATGGAAAATCTACTGGTTCATCTAAAGAAGTAAAGGGTGGCTGATTAGCGTTACAATATCGTTATATTGCTAATTTCAATGACTGTGAAACAGCATTAATATTAGCAGAATGAAACAAAACAAAAATTGAAGATATATTTATAACTAAAAAAACCGATAATACCCAATATGCAATTCCAGTCATAATTCTTAATATATGAAAAGCATTAAAAGCAGTAGGTCTTTTATAAAAAATAAATAATTATTTCAAACCAAAATATTATTTTGACTATATAAAAGGCTATATATTTTCACAAAATTTTCTTACAACAAATGATATTTATCAAGTCAGCAATAAATTAAATAATGGTATTACTATTCAATATTGATGAAAACGATTTAGTTATGATTGAATTGGACTATTTTTACAAGATAAACTAGGTAATGGTGATGAAATTAAATTTCACTATGTTAGTGATATTGATAGAATTAGATACCACACTTGAACAGATTGCTGAGGAGGGCCTTATCCAGAGATTGTGCTATTCACTGAAAAGACCGCTGAACAGAACTGATTGAGAAAAACATATGACAAATCGCAACATAGTTTTTACGGTCACAACAGTGCGACTAATCTTTAACATTATTTTTTGAACAACAATGATGTTTCTTTATCCTAATAGTTTAACTGGAGGGCGTATAACAAAGAGGTAGGGAAATAAAGTTGATTTAATTTTATTAATTAAAATACCTACCTCCTTTTAAAAATTATTGTTAAGAGGAAGGAGTATTCTTACTGGTCTAAAATGGTTACCTTACACACATAATATAAACCAATCTCCAATATTTATACGAAGTGCATATTTTTTTTACAAAAGAACAAAAAGACGATAATTATCGTCTTTTTGTTATTTCCCTACCTCTTTGTTGTACGCCCTTAACTGGAAGTAATCGTGCCAATGCCTATGATGAAATTAAAATTATTCTTGAAAAATGTCTTATCCCAAATAATGTTACTTTTTTTCCATTTCATTATTTTATAACCTTTGTTACTTTTAGTATTATCTTTATCAGTCTACAAATTTTTTCTTATTTCAGTCAAATAAAAGCAAAAATAGCAATTGTGCTTTTTAGCATTTCATTGCTTGCCTTAATTCTCTTAACTTTAGTAGCAACAATGTCGCTTATTAGAATTGAAGATTTTGGCGAAACAATGTGATGTAGTTATCGAGAGATTGCTGTCTCCGCTCTAATTCTGATTTTCCTATTTTGTCCTGCATTATATTAGACTTGGTACATAACTATAACATTTTGCACCTACCAAACTATAAAATTCACTTTCATCTTTATATTTATCTAATATTTGTGCTTCATCTAGAAAATAATATTATCAAAATAGTAGATAAAATTGAGGGTTATGTACCAAGTCTATTGAAATTTATATTACTGTAAAAAATATGCTCGTAAATAACTTTAAAAAATAAAACTCTCCTAGATAAAGGAGAGTTTTATTTCCATTAAATCGTCATTAATTCTTTTTCTTTTTCTAAAGCAATAACATCAGCCTTAGCAATATACTCATCAGTTAATTTTTGAATATCTTCTTGATAAGATTTAACATCATCTAAAGGCAATTTAGATTTTTTAATAATTTCATTAATATCTCGTCTTAAATTACGAATCCGAACTCGCATTTCTTCAGTAATCTTTTTTACTTGCCGAACAAATTCTTTGCGTTTTTCTTCAGTTAATTGAGGGACATTCATTCTAATATAATCACCTTGGTCTTGCAATGAAACTTGCAAATTAGCTTTAGTAATAGCAGCAATAACTTGCTTAATAATACTTCGATCATAAGGTTTAATAACAAGTTGTCGTCCTTCAACAACCGTAATTGCAGCAACTTGATTAACTGGAGTTAAACTACCATAATAATCTACCAAAACAGAAGCAAGAATTAAAGGATTAGCTCTTCCTGTACGAATCTTACTTAATTCATATCGTAAATTTTCTAAAACCTTTTTCATTTCTTCTTTTGTCTGTTCAATCTCTAATTGTAATTCCTCAATTAACATTAATTATTCTCCTTATCTTTATTACTTTAATTTAATCCTATTTCTTAAAAACTTTAACTATTGTTACTACTAATAATAGTAATTTTAGTATTTTCTTGTAAGGCTTTAACAATATTATCTGGTTCATTAATATCAAACACAATAATCTTTAAATTAGCTTCCATACTCATTGTAATCGCTGTTAAATCCATTACTCGTAATTGTTTTTGTGTTATATCCTCATAAGTTAAAAACTTATAATGAGTAGCAGTATTATCAATTTTTGGATCAGCACTATAAACACCATCAACACCATTTTTAGCCATTAATAAGACATCAGCTTTAATTTCCGCTGCTCGTAATGCTGCTGCGGTATCAGTTGTAAAATAAGGATATCCCGTTCCTGCTGCTAAAATAACAACATAACCCTTAGCTAATCGTGACAGACATTTTTTAAAATAATAAGGTTCACAAATTTTATTCATTTCAATTGATGACTGAATAATTACTTTATCAAAGTTTTGATTTTTAAATTCAGCTTCTAAAGCTAAAGCATTCATTACCGTAGCTAACATCCCCATATAATCAGCATTAACCTTATCTAAACCAGCGATTTTAGCATTAACTCCTCTTCAAATGTTACCACCACCAACAACAACAGCAATTTCAATTCCTTCTTGTAATAAAGTAATAATTTGTTTAACAATATTTTTCATTCGTTGTGGATCATAAATGCTAACACCCCCTAAAGCTTCACCACTAATTTTTAATAAACATCGCTTATATTTAAATTTCATTATTCACACCTACTTCTTTTCTCAATAGACTTGGTACATAACCCTCAATTTTATCTACTATTTTGATAATATTATTTTCTAGATGAAGCACAAATATTAGATAAATATAAAGATGAAAGTGAATTTTATAGTTTGGTAGGTGCAAAATGTTATAGTTATGTACCAAGTCTAATATATATTTTATACGAGATTTTTTTAAATAAAAAGAAAAACTTTAATTAAAATCTTAAAGTTTTTCTTTGCTGAATTATACTTGTAAGTGCAAGTAAATAAAATTGCAAAAAATCTCATATAAAAATTTCATGATGCTAAGTTTATTTTAGAAAAAACAAAGCAAGGAGTTTTTATATGGGTTACAAACATCTTGGCATATATGAAAGAATTTATATTGAGAAGTCAATAGAAATAAAGATAGTAATCATTATTTTTCATTAATTGCACAAAATAAAGCAGAAAACAGAAAACAATCACATGTTTATTTTCATAAGTTTAAAAATAGAGAATTAGTAAAATATGTACAACAAAAATTACTATTAGGTTGATCGCCTGAACAAATTTATGGCAGAATTAAAAATTTTCATAAAGAATGAATTATTAGTTTTAAAACAATTTACAATTGAATTTATTCTGGATTACTTGAAAAAGTTACTAATAAAAATTTAAGAAGAAAAGGTAAGAAACGAAAATCTCAAGAAAATCGCGGTAAATTTAATGGTAAATCAATTAAAGAACGAAATATTAATGTTAATAATCGTATAACTGTTGGTCATTGAGAAGGTGATACTGTAGTATCATCACGAGGTAAAAGTAAATCATGTTTAATAACTTTAGTTGAAAGAACATCAAGATTTACTTTAGCAATGTTAGTTGAAAATAGAACTACTAAAGTTGTTAACGAAAACATTAGCCATTATTTATCAATTCTTCCAAATAATCTTGTTAAGACTATAACATTTGATAGGGGTAAAGAATTTTCTAATTGACAACAACTTGAAAAAAATTTAAATGTGAAAATTTATTTTGCTAATGCGTATTCGCCTTGACAAAGAGGTACTAATGAAAATACTAATGGTTTAATTAGAGAAAAATTTCCTAAAAAATTTAATTTTTCAAATACTACTAAAAATGCAGTTCATAAATTTATATTGTCTTTAAACCAAAGACCAAGAAAAATACTAAATTATCTTTCACCAATCGAATATTTGGTTAGAAAAATAATTTAGTTGCACTTAACTTTACAATTTGGCCTTTTAAAATATTATTACTTTTCTTTTTTTGAACGCACCTTTTTAAGTGGTTTTTTGTTAAGCAGATTATTTTCTTCTAAATTCATTACCTTATGAATATAATCTTGATAATTTTCCAAAATAAATTTTGTTGTTAAACTTTTTTTATTTCAACTAATTTTTCTTTTTGCTCTAGAACCTTCAATAAACCGAACTGTTAAATAATCATTTTCATTCTCATTTATTTCATAAATTTTTTCAATTCGAATCTTTCGCCCAAAAAGAAAAACAAATTGTTTCGTAAACTTAACAGCTAAATAATCAGAAACTAAAATACAATAAACGACAGTAAAAATAAGTAAAGCAAAATTTATTGTTAATAAACTAATAGCAAATTTATCATCTGATGATAAATTATCACTAATGGAAAAATTATATGTTTTACTAGTAATTGCTAATATTAATGTTGTTAACTGTAAAGGTAAATTCATTACAATAATTGTTAATAAAATCAATGATTGTTTCTTATTTCAAAATCCTACTTTTGATGCAACTTTGTTAAACATTGTAAAACTACCAATAATTATTGCTATCAAACCAAAATAAAATGCAAATAAGAAATAAACTATTACTGATAAATACACTTAATTATGCCTCCTTTATTTTATCTTTATTTCAATGCTAATGTAGCACTAATTAATAAAAATTAATCAATTTTAATAATTCCTTCGCCAACTTCATAACGATACATTACTAAAACTTTTGTATTATGCATTATAAGAATTTCTTGAACTTTTTTCTTTTCATCAAACATAAAGGGTTGATCTAATAAAGAATATTCCACTAATTGCTTATCTAAACGACCTTGCTTAATTTTCTCCAAAATTTCTGGTGGTTTATTTTCTGTTGCCATTTGACTATTAATAATATCCATTTCCTTATTAATAAAATCTTGAGGAATATCTTCGCGACTAATAAAAGCAGGTTTTGAAGCCACAACATGCATCGCAATTTTTTTAGCAATATCATTATCAACTTGCCCTTGTAATTTAACTAAACTAGCAATACGATAATTACCATAATTATATCCCACTAATGTCTCTTGATCACTTTTAGTAATAATCGTAAAACGACGAATACTAATCTTTTCACCTAATTTATATGTTGCCTCATTTAATAAATCATTAACAGTAATATTTTCTTCATTTTTTAACAATAATCCCACTTCTAAATTAAGTGGTTGATGTTTCAAAAATAAAGTTAAAATATTATCTAATAATTCAAGAAATAATTTATTTTTAGCAACAAAATCAGTTTCACAGTTTAATTCTAAAATAATCGCTATATCATCAGCAACTAAAACTTTTGATAATCCCTCAGTATTAATTCTTGCTTGTTTAGCTTGTGCCTTTGCAATACCATTTGTTCTTAATCATTGAATCGCTGCTTCAATATTGCCATTACTAGCCTCTAATGCTTTTTTGCAATCCAAAAGTCCAACACTAGTACGGTCACGTAAACTTTTAATCATTTCCATTGTTATTGGCATTATTCTTTAGTTCCTTTCGCACCATCATTTTTTTTAACAATTTCTGCTTCTTTTTTACTTGGAGAAATAACTGCTGGGACTGATTCAGCACTAGCATTAGTTTGTAGTTTTTCTTCTTTAACAATAGTTAAATCAGTAGCTTCAATAATAGCATCAGCAACTAATGATGAAATTAAAGCAATTGTTTTAGCAGCATCATCATTTCCAGGAATTGGATAACTAATACCATCAGGATCACTATTAGTATCACAAATAGCAATAATAGGAATATTTAACTTCAATGCTTCTTTAATTGCATTGTGTTCAACATTAGTATCAATAACAAATATTGCTTGGGGTAATGCTCGCATATGGCGAATTCCACTTAAAAACTTATCTAATTTCTCTTTATCTTTTTGAATTAAAATTTGCTCTTTTTTTGGTAAAACAGATAACTCCGTAGTTTTTTCTCGTCGTTCAATATTTCATAATTTTTTAACACTTTTTTGAATTGTTCTTAAATTAGTTAAAGTTCCCCCAAGTCATCGTTTATTAACATAAAAAGAATTACTTCTTACTGCTTGTTCTTTAATAATATTTTGAGCTTGTTTCTTAGTACCAACAAAAATAATTTTTCCACCAGTTTTAGTTATTGATTTAACAAACTCTAAAGCTTCTTCTAACTTAATCATTGTTTTATGTAAATCAATAATATAAACTCCACTTTTTTCAGTGAAAATATACTTTTTCATCTTGGGATTTCATCTTTTAGTTTGATGACCAAAATGAGTCCCCGCTTCTAATAACTTTTCCTTAGTAACACTTGCCATATTTATTTCCTTTCGTTTTTCTTCCATATCCTTCTAACATTAATCACTTAATTTAAATAAGCACTAGACTAATGAATCCACATATGTGTTGCTTTTAAAATATTAGCAAATAAATTATAACACATTTATATTAAATCAATTTCACCAGTTTTATTTAACGGTCGCGTTTAGTTTTCTTAGGTATTGCTTTGAAGAAGCAAAACAATCAGCTAATTATATTATTTAATTACTAAACTAACCCTGCCTTTCTTGTTATTGTCCTTTTTATTCATTACCATTCTATCATATTATTGAAGTCTATTGTCTTTAAACCAAAGACAATATAAATTTATGAACTGCATTTTTAGTAGTATTTGAAAAATTAAATTTTTTAGGAAATTTTTCTCTAATTAAACCATTAGTATTTTCATTAGTACCTCTTTGTCAAGGCGAATACGCATTAGCAAAATAAATTTTCACATTTAAATTTTTTTCAAGTTGTTGTCAATTAGAAAATTCTTTACCCCTATCAAATGTTATAGTCTTAACAAGATTATTTGGAAGAATTGATAAATAATGGCTAATGTTTTCGTTAACAACTTTAGTAGTTCTATTTTCAACTAACATTGCTAAAGTAAATCTTGATGTTCTTTCAACTAAAATTATTAAACATGATTTACTTTTACCTCGTGATGATACTACAGTATCACCTTCTCAATGACCAACAGTTATACGATTATTAACATTAATATTTCGTTCTTTAATTGATTTACCATTAAATTTACCGCGATTTTCTTGAGATTTTCGTTTCTTACCTTTTCTTCTTAAATTTTTATTAGTAACTTTTTCAAGTAATCCAGAATAAATTCAATTGTAAATTGTTTTAAAACTAATAATTCATTCTTTATGAAAATTTTTAATTCTGCCATAAATTTGTTCAGGCGATCAACCTAATAGTAATTTTTGTTGTACATATTTTACTAATTCTCTATTTTTAAACTTATGAAAATAAACATGTGATTGTTTTCTGTTTTCTGCTTTATTTTGTGCAATTAATGAAAAATAATGATTACTATCTTTATTTCTATTGACTTCTCGAATAATAGTACTAATACTTCGATTAAGATTTTTAGCTATTTCACTAATTTTTACTTTAAACTTCAATTGATTCTCAATATAAATTCTTTCATATATGCCAAGATGTTTGTAACCCATATAAAAACTCCTTGCTTTGTTTTTTCTAAAATAAACTTAGCATCATGAAATTTTTATATGAGATTTTTGCAGCCAAATTGTAAAGTTAAGTGCAACTAAATTATTTTTCTAACCAAATATTCGATTGGTGAAAGATAATTTAGTATTTTTCTTGGTCTTTGGTTTAAAGACAATATAAATTTATGAACTGCATTTTTAGTAGTATTTGAAAAATTAAATTTTTTAGGAAATTTTTCTCTAATTAAACCATTAGTATTTTCATTAGTACCTCTTTGTCAAGGCGAATACGCATTAGCAAAATAAATTTTCACATTTAAATTTTTTTCAAGTTGTTGTCAATTAGAAAATTCTTTACCCCTATCAAATGTTATAGTCTTAACAAGATTATTTGGAAGAATTGATAAATAATGGCTAATGTTTTCGTTAACAACTTTAGTAGTTCTATTTTCAACTAACATTGCTAAAGTAAATCTTGATGTTCTTTCAACTAAAGTTATTAAACATGATTTACTTTTACCTCGTGATGATACTACAGTATCACCTTCTCAATGACCAACAGTTATACGATTATTAACATTAATATTTCGTTCTTTAATTGATTTACCATTAAATTTACCGCGATTTTCTTGAGATTTTCGTTTCTTACCTTTTCTTCTTAAATTTTTATTAGTAACTTTTTCAAGTAATCCAGAATAAATTCAATTGTAAATTGTTTTAAAACTAATAATTCATTCTTTATGAAAATTTTTAATTCTGCCATAAATTTGTTCAGGCGATCAACCTAATAGTAATTTTTGTTGTACATATTTTACTAATTCTCTATTTTTAAACTTATGAAAATAAACATGTGATTGTTTTCTGTTTTCTGCTTTATTTTGTGCAATTAATGAAAAATAATGATTACTATCTTTATTTCTATTGACTTCTCGAATAATAGTACTAATACTTCGATTAAGATTTTTAGCTATTTCACTAATTTTTACTTTAAACTTCAATTGATTCTCAATATAAATTCTTTCATATATGCCAAGATGTTTGTAACCCATATAAAAACTCCTTGCTTTGTTTTTTCTAAAATAAACTTAGCATCATGAAATTTTTATATGAGATTTTTTGCAATTTTATTTACTTGCACTTACAAGTATAATTCAGCGAATATTGCCAAAATAAATGGAAAAATGAATATTCAGTAGTCAGCAAAGAAGTTACCGACTTGTGGCATATTAACAACAATAATTTCTCACATTTTAGTAAATGCTGTTATAATCGCATTTCATAATTTAGTCATCGCGTCACTAGCTGTTATTTTTTCTACTGTTGCTGGTGCATCGGCCAAGAAAGTTTGTTTAATTTGTTCTCAATTAAATTCTTTTAAGTTTATTGTCATTTTTTATCTCCCAAAAATCATTTTTATTGGTAAATACATAATTGAAATTAGTGTGAAAAGAAAAGTAATGATAATAATTAATCCGGCAATAAACGCAACTTGTGCAGGCATTTTTCTATCGGAACAAACAGTTTTAAAAATTCCATAATAATTTCTCAAAACATTATTTTTTATTCTCATTATTTTCTTTTGAATTAGGAGCTTTAACTCATTCTTCAAAGCGAGCAATAAATACTTTTTTGTCTTTTGTGAAATTACCAGTATTATTTTTAATGACATTTTTATATTTAATTCTAATTTTTATTTTGGCATAAATTTTATAAGCAAAATATGCCAATAGCATTATGCAAATGATAATAAATATTATTCCAATCGCAATATTCATTTTTAAACTCCTTTAAAATAGTTATAATTTATATCTTTTTTGTTGTTTTCTTTTTCGGCAATGAAAAAACCTAATAATTCTTGTCCCTTAATTAATTTGGTTTCATTTTCTTTTTGATTAATTGAAATTACTTGATATTTACTATCTTTTATTATTCCAATGCAAATTGAATTTTCGTATTTTCCTTTATAAACAAATCGTTTTGGAAACCAAATACCGATTTGTTCATTAAATCACGGAATTTTTGGTGCTTTAATAAGCATTGCGTTTTGTGTTTCTTTTAAGAGATATTTTTTAGTATTTAAGAAAATGTTTTCAATATTTTTCATAGTAAATTACCTTTCTTATGAATAAACTAAGTTATATTAACTAAGTTAGTTAACTTAGTTTTTTAAACACTTATATATCGCAGATTTAAGTGTTTAACAAGCTTTGTTAGTAAATTTTGTTTTTTTAATTAGATAAAGATTTTAATAATTTTAAACTTAGTATACCCCTATAAATAGAAATTTCTACACTAGACTTGGAACTAATTTAATAGCGTGTATATTTTTAGGAAATCCACCCATTCATTTTTTTATTGCAAAACGAAACAAATTGCTATAGCTAATAGGGTGTTATCTATTAACTGATAAACTTCTTTTGGTTATGGCGACCACTCACAATTTATCGTGCTTTAATACATACCAACATTATTAACTCACTTGTATTTAATTTTTAAAGAACAAATTTTTAACACCTTATAAAATAAAAAGACAATCATTACTGACTGTCTTAATACTTATTCAAATATTTGTCCACCTAACAAAACTTTATGCGTCCTTGCAATCTTAAAAAAACAAAATAAAAATACGAAATTATTCGTATTTTTAAATTAAACCAATTTATTATCTTTCATTGCTCTTTTAATGCCAGCAATCGCAACATCAGCATCTTTACCAATTGCTTCAATTTCTACTTCTGTTCCCGTTTTAACTCCTAAAGCCATAATATTCATAATTGACTTTAAATTTCCTTCACGACCATTAACTTTAATTTTAATAGTAGAACTATATTTTGAAGCTTTTTTAACAACAATCGCAGCAGGTCGTGCATGCATCCCAATTGGATCAGTAATTTTAGCTTTAAATGATGACATTTTTATTTCTCCTTTAATTTTTTTACATCAATAAATAATAAATTAATAAATGTAAGTTAATACTAACATAAACGGCAATTAAAAACTAGATATCTAATCTTCCTGCAAAACCTTCTTTAATAATGGATGATTAGATCGTAAAACTTTAATCCCACTATTAAAAGCAACCTCAACATTAGAATTTAAAATATTAGTTACCATCCCTTTACCAAAAGTAGAATGTTGAATAATATCACCAGTTTTTCATTGCGAATTTTTTTCTTGTGTTAAAGAAATATTTTTCGGTATTGTTCAATTTAATGACCGTTTAGTATCTTCTAATTGTTCATCGCTTTTAATTTCTAATAAACTAGGATTAATTTCAATAACAAATCTTGAAGGTAAGCGATAATTATTAGTTACATAAGAAAACCCTTCACTATAACTTAAAAATAATCCTTTCCTTGCTCTTGTAATCGCAACATATAAAATTCTTCGTTCTTCTTCAATAGCAGAAATTCCTTCTTCAATACTTAAAGTATTAGGAAAAATGCCTTCATTTAAACCAATAATAAATACAAAATCATATTCTAAACCTTTAGCATTATGAATTGTCATCAAACTAACTTTATCTTGATCAGCAGAATTTTCATCTTGATCAACATATAAACTAACTTCTTGTAAATAATGTTGTAATAATTCCATTCCTTGTAATGAATCAGAATTTTGCAAATCATAATTTTCCATATGATTAAATAATTCTTTAACATTTTCTAAGTGTTCTTCTTCAAAACCATCTGCTAATTGCTGTAAGTAATTACCGTTATTTAAAAAATCTTGACTAAATGAAGTCATCTTTTCATATGATTTTAGCTTCTCTTTTCAAACTTTTAAATATGTAATTAATTTAATTATTGATGGTTTTAAACTAGCAACATTTACCATTAAATATTCTAAAAGCGATTGGTGATTATTTTGTGATTGTTCAATTAAATTATTAATTGTTGTCATCCCCACACCTTTAATCAAATTTAAAACTCTTACTGTTGATAACTGATCACCATAAACTAAAGTTTTTAAGTAAGCTAAAACATCCTTAATTTCTTTTCTTTCAAAAAACTTAAAACCACCATAAATACGATAATTAATATGATTATTAATTAATGCTTCTTCTAAATCACGAGAAAGATAATTAGCACGATAAAGAATTAAAATATTATTTAATAAAATATTTTTCTCAACTAATTTTTTAATTTCTTTTGCTACTCAGTTAGTTTCACGAATACTAGTATTACCATGATATAGTTTTGTCTTACTACCAAGGTCATTCATCGTAAATAAATCTTTAGCAATTCGTGAATGATTATGATTAATAAGAATATTTGCCACATCTAAAATATTTTGTGTTGAACGATAATTTTGATTAAGAATAAAAGTTTTTCCATTAGGAAAATAGTTATCAAAATCTAAAATTAATCTTGCTTTTGCTCCCCGAAAAGAATAAATTGTTTGATCTGGATCACCAACAACAGTAATATTTTGATGAATTTTTACTAAATAACTAATTAATTCAAACTGTAATTCATTAGTATCTTGAAATTCATCAACTAAAACATACGAAAATCGCTTTTGTCACTTTTGTAATACTTCTGCATGATGCGAAAATAATTCTAAAGTTAATGTCAATAAATCATCAAAATCAACCATATTATTTTTAGGTAAATGTTGTAAATAAATCTTATAAATTTCTAATCATTGTTGTTTATGTTCATGATAAAAATCATTATTAATAACATCACGATCACGATACGATAATTGATGATTTTTTCAATAAGAAATCATTCTACTAACTTTCTTAATTTTATTACTATCAAAATTATATTGCTTATTTTTAATAATATCTTTTAAAATATTAATTTTATCAACAGTATCAATAATAATAAAATCTTTTGTATATCCCAAAACCACAATATCTCTTCTTAAAACGCGAACACAAAAAGCATGATATGTATGAACTCATGTATATTTAGATTTATCACCAACCAATTCATTTAATCAACTTTTCATTTCATTAGCTGCTTTATTAGTAAAAGTTACTGCTAAAATTTGATTACTACTAATAGCCAAATTATGAATTAAATGAGCAATTTTATAAATAATAACTCTTGTTTTGCCACTTCCAGCACCAGCTATAATTCTATTAGCACCTTCACTACTTAAAACTGCTAATTTTTGTTCTTCATTTAAATGGTTTATATTCATCTTCTACTCCTTTTATAAGTCTTCAATTGCTTTTAATTCTTTACTATCAATAGTTCCGGGTAAAGAATCTTGTAAATGAATATGAATTTTATTATCTTGTAATTTTTCTTTTTCCTGTTTTTTTTCTTGATGATAACGAACATCAACAATATAAAGTTGTAAATAGCGATCAAAGAATAATTGATTTTTAACATCAAACTTATAAAGTAACATTAAAGAACCATATCATAATAAATAAAATAATCCCATTAATCTTAATGTAATTGTTACTGCTAACGGTAAAGAATGGTGTGACTTAGTAATTACAAAAATATTTTGGTAATTAAAAATAAAAATTGGATATTTAAAAACTAAACTAACAAATAAATTACTAATAATCAAAATTACTCACGGAACAATTGTAATAAACAATTCCCGATATAATAAATCTCAAATCCGAATCTTTTTTTTACCTTCTTTAATTAATTTAAAACGAAAAATAAATTTTGCTATTGTTCTACCTTGACAAAAATATGGCATCATAACAAAATAAGACATTAATAGTGACAATGCACTTAGATGATTAATAATTGCTTTTTGTCAATCATTAAGATATTGATTTTGATAAATTCCCCAAGTAATAATAAAAATTATCATACTGATAATTATATAATCAATCACTCTAGCAAAAATTACTTTTCAAAGTGTTACTAACAAATATTGGGATTTTTTTCTTATAGTGTTTTTATCACTACTAATAGTTTTAATTTTCATAATATTAATTAAATAAAATTCTTTAAATATTTTTTTCAATTTTTAGCAACATCTCTATTGAACAAATCATCTGGTACTAAATTGAGATATTGATTTTTTTCTCAGTGAGGAAATCTTTTAGTGACTTTATTTGTAACTTCTTTAACAGCTTTTTTAACTAATACTTTATTTCCTGTTGGAGCAATAATTTTTAAAAATGTATAGTAATGAAAACGAACAAATGCATATTCTAATTCTTCAGTTAATTCTCGTGCTAAGTTAATTTGTTTATAATAGTTATAAATATGAACTCATTGCTTTAAAAAATCAAAACTATTAAAATTTAATAACGGCTCAATTTCAATATCTAGTAATATTTTAGTACTCGTATATAAAGTTTCAATTCATGGTAATATTTTATAAATAAATAATAAATCAAAACGATTAGAACGACGAAAAGTAATTTTATGACTAGTAATAATCTTTCTTTTAAATAACTTATTAAATAGTGAATGATGAATTAAAGCAAAGACTTCACGATTTAAAAGGGGATGATACAAATTATTATTTTTTAATCTTCGCGAAGAAACATGATGATAAACATTAGAATACTGAACCATAAATTCAATTAAATCAGGTTCATCATTATTATTAATTTCTTGTATAATACTTTCCATAAAATTATTTATTAATTTATATCCCGGTTGCAAAAATAAAACATAAGTTCCTTTAGCATTACTTAATGCTAAATTTCAAGCATTAGCAGTTTCAATTTCTCTTCAACTACTAATAACTTTAATAATATCACTATGTTCTTGAAAGAATTTAGAAATATATTCTAGAGTATCATCTTTTGTTTTATCATCCACAATAATAATTTCATAATCTTTACCGTTTTGTTTTAAAATACTATTTAATGTTATTTCTAACTTATTAGTGTCATTAGAACTAGTTAAAATAAAACTGATTGTCACCATTATCACTCCCTTAATATAATAATTATAACATTTGCCTTTATATATTACCTAATTAATTTATTATCATATAATATTAATAAAATGATAGCTGAATTATACTTGTAAGTGCAAGTAAATAAAATTGCAAAAAATCTCATATAAAAATTTCATGATGCTAAGTTTATTTTAGAAAAAACAAAGCAAGGAGTTTTTATATGGGTTACAAACATCTTGGCATATATGAAAGAATTTATATTGAGAATCAATTGAAGTTTAAAGTAAAAATTAGTGAAATAGCTAAAAATCTTAATCGAAGTATTAGTACTATTATTCGAGAAGTCAATAGAAATAAAGATAGTAATCATTATTTTTCATTAATTGCACAAAATAAAGCAGAAAACAGAAAACAATCACATGTTTATTTTCATAAGTTTAAAAATAGAGAATTAGTAAAATATGTACAACAAAAATTACTATTAGGTTGATCGCCTGAACAAATTTATGGCAGAATTAAAAATTTTCATAAAGAATGAATTATTAGTTTTAAAACAATTTACAATTGAATTTATTCTGGATTACTTGAAAAAGTTACTAATAAAAATTTAAGAAGAAAAGGTAAGAAACGAAAATCTCAAGAAAATCGCGGTAAATTTAATGGTAAATCAATTAAAGAACGAAATATTAATGTTAATAATCGTATAACTGTTGGTCATTGAGAAGGTGATACTGTAGTATCATCACGAGGTAAAAGTAAATCATGTTTAATAACTTTAGTTGAAAGAACATCAAGATTTACTTTAGCAATGTTAGTTGAAAATAGAACTACTAAAGTTATTAACGAAAACATTAGCCATTATTTATCAATTCTTCCAAATAATCTTGTTAAGACTATAACATTTGATAGGGGTAAAGAATTTTCTAATTGACAACAACTTGAAAAAAATTTAAATGTGAAAATTTATTTTGCTAATGCGTATTCGCCTTGACAAAGAGGTACTAATGAAAATACTAATGGTTTAATTAGAGAAAAATTTCCTAAAAAATTTAATTTTTCAAATACTACTAAAAATGCAGTTCATAAATTTATATTGTCTTTAAACCAAAGACCAAGAAAAATACTAAATTATCTTTCACCAATCGAATATTTGGTTAGAAAAATAATTTAGTTGCACTTAACTTTACAATTTGGCGATTAAATATATTAATAAAACATGAGGTTAAAATTATGCAAATTAAAAATCCCCTACCAAAAAAGTTTAAACGACTATCATTTTTTAGTTTAATTATCATTATTTTAATTTTCCCTATTTTAATATGATATCTATTATATATATGCTGTAAAAATTTTTATGTTATGTCTCGTTTCACAAATACATTTCATCATTTTGGTAAATATGATCCCTTATATCAGGGCACTGAAAAATATAGTTTAGCTGTTTTAACTACTGATAGTATCATTAAAAATAATTCTTTAATCGCTTTTAGCGAAAAAGAAAAAAATAATCTTAAATTCCAAGAACTTGAAATTATTAATGGTAATATTATTCTTAACAGTTTAATTTTAATTAATCCTAACAATAAAAATAACAAATGAGTTATTGCCATGCATGGATGAACAGAAAACAAATTTTTAGCTTTAAGAATGACAAGACATTTTTATAATAGACTTGGTAGGACGCATAAAGTTTTGTTAGGTGGGAAAATATTTGAATAAGTATTAAGACAGTCAGTAATGATTGTCTTTTTATTTTATAAGGTGTTAAAAATTTGTTCTTTGAAAATTAAATACAAGTGAGTTAATAATGTTGGTATGTATTAAAGCACGATAAATTGTGGGTGGTCGCCATAACCAAAAGAAGTTTACCAGTTAATAGGTAACACCCTATTAGCTATAGCAATTTGTTTCATTTTGCAATAAAAAAATGAATGGGTGGATTTCCTAAAAATATACACGCTATTAAATTAGTTCCAAGGGTAGGATGCGGATATTAAAGTGTAGAAATTTCTATATAGGGGTATGCTAAGTTTAAAATTATTAAAATCTTTATCTAATTAAAAAACAAAATTTAATAACAAAGCTTGTTAAACACTTAAATCTGCGATATATAAGTGTTTAAAAAACTAAGTTAACTAACTTAGTTAATATAACTTAGTTTATAACAAATAAGAAAGGTAATTTATTATGAAAAAAATTGAAAACATTTTCTTAAATACTAAAAAATATCTTTTAAAAGAAACGCAAAACGCAATGCTTATTAAAGCACCAAAAATTCCGTGATTTAATGAACAAATCGGCATTTGGTTTTCAAAGCGATTTGTTTATAAAGGAAAATATGAAAATTCTATTTGTATCGGAATAATAAAAGATAATAAATATCAAGTAATCTCAATTAATCAAAAAGAAAAAGAAACCAAATCAATTAAAGGACAAGAATTATTAGGTTTTTTCATTGCCGAAAAAGAAAACAACAAAAAAGATATAAATTATAACTATTTTAAAGGAGCTTAAAAATGAATATTGCGATTGGAATAATATTTATTATCATTTGCATAATGCTATTGGCATATTTTGCTTATAAAATTTATGCCAAAATAAAAATTAGAATTAAATATAAAAATTCCATTAAAAATAATACTGGTAATTTTACAAAAGACGAAAAAGTATTTATTGCTCGCTTTGAAGAATGAGTTAAAGCTCCTAATTCAAAAGAAAATAATGAGAATAAAAAATAATGTTTTGAGAAATTATTATGGGATTCTTAAAACTGTTTGTTCCGATAGAAAAAATGCCTGCACAAGTTGCATTTATTGCCGGATTAATTATTATCATTACTTTTCTTTTCGCGTTAATTTCAATTATGTATTTACCAATAAAAATGATTTTTGGGAGATAAAAAATGACAGTAAATTTAAAAGAATTTAATTGAGAACAAATTAAACAAACTTTCTGAGATTTATTTATTCAAATTACAACTATTCCGGCTCACATTACTGGTGGTAAAGAAATTAAATTAACCGAAGCACCACTTTGACTTTTAATAGCAAACATTGCTTTTTGATTCTTAACAGCGATTATGGTGTGATTTATTCTAATGCTACTTTGAAAAACCATATCAGTATTTAGATAGAAGCAAAATTAATGTCAAGAAGTTACATTGTGATGCATTCACAAAGAAATTCAAAATTAATTAGGAAAAAATACAATCGTGTTAAGGTTAATCGTGGTTTTAATAAATTTAAGAAAAACTTTGAATATAAATGATGAATGTTTTAAAAAGAAAGGGGGTGATTATATGATTGGAACTTTCTTAACAGAAGCACCAGCAGTAACAAAGATAACAGCTAGTGACGCGATGACTAAATTATGAAATGCGATTATAACAGCGTTTACTAAAATGTGAGAAATTATTGCTGTTAATATGCCACAAGTCGGTAACTTCTTTGCTGATTACTGAATATTCATTTTTCCATTTATTTTGGCAATATTCTTTATTTGCTTTAAAATGTTTGAAAAATTACTTGGAGCTGTACGCTAACAAAAAAAATAAAGTGAGGTGCAAGATGAAATTTTGCAAATGAATAATAGAAAAAAATAACCATTTTATTGAATTAAATCGCACCTCATTTTTAATTTTATGACATTGAGGAGCAATTTGATATATTTACAACGGTTATTTTAAAAACATTGTGAGCTATTTATTTTTAGCAGGTTGTATTTTAATTTTCCTTTTTAAAATCGGTAATTTAACACAAATTAACAAAGTTATTAATTTCTTAAAAAACTCACCATTAAATATTGTGATTGGCTCATTAGGGACTGGAAAAACTGCTTTTCTAGTGTACGCATCAAAATTACTAAAAAAGAAGAAATATCACATCGCCTCAACCTTTCCATTACTAGAAACCCAAAAATTAAGCTTAGGGCATATGGGATTATTAGACTTTGATTATCCGGTATTGCCAGACAAAACGTTACTTTTATGAGATGAAACGAATTTATTTTTAGAGGGAACAGATTGAGAAAAAAATAATACCAAAAACGAGGAAACCGGTATCCAAGAATATTTCGCTCTGGCACGCCATTTTGGTCATATTGTGCTGGCTAGCGGTCAAAGAGATAAACATATTTGAGTTAAAGTTCGCGATATTGCTAATAATGTGATTGTGGGAATTCGCAAAAAACCCGTTAATATTTTTCGTCCTTACTTAAAAGTCATTTATGGTACCTTTACAAGCATTGAAGAATATGAACGCTGACGAAACACCTTAATTGATGCTAAAAATAACAAAAAAGGTCGTCGCATTAAATATCGCGATATTCCTGAACTTGATATTTATTTTTTTAAACTGAAAATTCCTTTACCAATACTTAACACTTACAATTCTTTTTACCTAGCGTTTTTAAGAGATTACTTAAATTCAAAAGTAAATCCTGACTATGAAGATAAATACTATACTGACACCGCAATTGATTTAGAAGACTTAGAATACTTAAAAATGGATAAATTTAGCAAATTTTTAAGAAAAATGAAAGAAAAATAACGGTTAACCCCATTTTTAGTAGCGACAATTATTATTTAGACATTAATTAAATTAAATTAAGTTTTATTTAATATTTTTGTTTCATTATCAGTGCAATTCCAATAACAATTATAATTCAGAAAAAAATTGCCATTGGTGTAAAACCAAATAAAAACTCAAATATCTTATATACAAGAGTTCAAGCACCTTCTAAAAATTTTACTCTATGAAAGGAACAATAAAAAATGGCAAATCTCGCAAAAATGACCGACTTTCTCGCCCAAATGCTTTATAAAGTTTTTGATTTAATTTGAAGTCTTGAAGTACCAGGAACGAATATTCAACTAATATTTCCTTTATTCTTAACGCTGGCTGTAGAATTTCTTATGGCAATTATTCTTGGATTTGGTAGTCAACAAGTTAATTTAGAAAAGCAACGCCGATATGCCGTTAAAAATAGTGGTCGTTTAAGTGCGTGAGGAAAAACTAAAAAACAAATACAACCAATAAATCCAAATAAAATTAATTGAAAACAAAGAAATAAAAAAACAAAACAAGGTAACTAACAATGTTTAAACTAATTATTATTTTTATCTTAATAACTGTTCTTGGATTATTAGCTGGTAGTCATTTTGAAACTTTAACAAACTATATTAGCGAGGGCCTTGCGAATTTCCAAAAATTTATTACTAGCAATTTAACAATTTTAGAACTATTTAAACCAATGGCACGAACATTTTCACAACACCCAATTTTTACCATTCTTGGCGTTACTTGTGTACTTATTGCATTATTTATTGTAATTAAAGGACAATAAAAAATATGAAAGGAGAATAAAAATGAAAAAACTTTTAATAAAATTATTTAAAAAAGATAATTCAAAAGAAAAAATGCCATTAAAATTAAGAATTAAAAATTCTTTTAAAAAGCAGTGGTTAAAAATATTATTAAGTATTATTTTCATCTTTATAAGCTTATTAATTTGTGCATTAACAGCAATGGATACTAAATGAATAACTGGAACAAGTAAAGAATTTAATGATTTTATGAATAAACAGATGGTTGATTTCTTTGGTAAGTTCAATAGCGGCATTATGCTAGCGGGAATATTTGTTTTTTGATGAGGCGGAGCAATATATTTTGCAATTAAATTTGAAAAATTAATCCGCTTTATTATTCAGAAAATTAAAACAAAAAGAGCCTTAAAAAATGAAATCAAACAAACTCATTAATTCTTTAAAAAAATATTGATGAATAATACTTAATTACATTATATTCATATCTTTAAGTATAGTTTTATTACTACATACAGATATTGAAAATTTGCAACAATTTATTAAAAATTTTGGAGCAATTGGCAAGTTAATGATTATAGGTTATTCATTAGTATGAGTAACTATAACAGAAATAGTAAACTGCTTAATTCGTTTTATATTAAAAAAGATTAAAACTAAAAGAATAATAAAAAATAAAATATTTTAAAAAGGAGTGATAAAAATGTTTATGAAAATATTTACCGTGTTAATTATTAGTTTCAATAACATTTTTACCATTCCCCAAAATATTAATAATGACAAAATAACAGCCCAATCACTGATTAGAAGTAAAAGGCAAAATAATGAATCATACGAATTAAAATTATCTAGTGCAAAAATAACAATAAACAAATATAAAGGTGTGCCAATTGAAAATATAGAAAATCTTTACTACTTAGATTTTTCAGAAGAAGATAAAAATGAACTCTTAAATGCACCTAAATGAATAAAAAATCAATATGGGTCTTTAAACAACGCTTACTTTTATAAAAATGACAACGGATGAAAATCAATTCAAAAATTAGGGATTAACATAACAGATAAAATAAAATTTAAGGGAAATAAAATAAATTTAAAACTTACAAGATGAAAAAGTATAATGAAGTTAGTAGCTATTGAAACAAAAACAGAAACTAAACCAAGTACTGACATTGATTTGCCAGAAACAACCACCAAATTTGATGGCAACCATAACTATAATGATGTTATTGATAATCTTGATTACTTAATGATTCACCGTGGTGATTTTGATAAATTTAATTACTCGTATCTCTATTGAACACCAGTTTTTAATTTCATTGACACCTTAGAAAAAGGTTATTACAAAGGATTTACGATTAAAAATCACGGCTTTAAAGACGAGAGCTATTTTTATCATAAAACTTCTAGTGATAAAAATGTAGTAAATGAGAATGTTTTGAAAATTAAGGCATTTAACAAAACTCTAATTGCTGGAAATAAGTATTTACAATTGCTACACGGTGAAAAGGAAATCTGAAAATATGACACTGCGAACTCTAACGATTATTACCTGATTAAGTACCTTTTTGGAACATTAAATTACCTTAATGTTAGATTTAGTTTTCTACGCTATGACACCGATTTAAAAAATGATATTTACCTATATTTTAAAAATAACATTGCTAGTATTAACAACAGCGATTACAAAAATGTTTTTGATGAAATCTATGAAATTCTTGGCAATTTCTTTGCTAGTTTATTTTATGCGACTTTTGATATGGACGAAAAAACTCATACCGAAATTGATTTTAAGGGTGTAGAAAACTATAAGAAGGATTACTTTATTCAAATCGGTTTCTTTTATCGTTCATTAATTACCTTTTATCCCAAAAAATACTTAGTAAATATTATAGGAAACTCAGAATTATTACTAAGAAGTTATTTCTTTACTTTTGACAAAAAAATGCACCAAGAGAATTACAATGTTATTAACAACACCAATGCCATTTATCAAATTGATTTTAATGTCCTTAAATCTTACGACAATAAACTGATTACCTTGCCAACCAGCAAGACTGCTAATAGTATTAATTATCTCAATACCGATATTGATATTCGTTATGGTATTAATATTTTTACCTTAACCTTTCCACTTTATCACAAAGGTAATATCTCTAATTACAATTTTAAAATTTATGACTTTAATATCTTAAATTCCACAGCCTTTATTCCTGATGGTTCAACCAACTCAGAATGAGATGACTTAATTCCGCCAGCAAATTGCAAATATTCCGGACGATGAATACCAACTTTTAATGATATTGGTTGTGCCATTCAAAATGCTAGTATCAAAATGATTAACTGAATTCTTACTGCCTCACAAGTGATTACGATTTTACGGCCATTAGCAATTATTGCGAAAGCAACAGTTAACTTTTCAACCGCCGTTTTTCCAGTTTTTAAAACGGTGCCAGCTTTTTACTATACCTTTCAATTTTTAATCGGTTTCGCCATTTTTCTAATGATATTAAGAATTTTTGTATAATTATATATATATATATATATATATTGAAAAAACAAAATAAAGGAGTTAAATTTATGAAAATTTTAAATATAATAGCTCTTTTGGGGCTGACAACATTGCCAATAGTTGGGTGTTCTAAAAAAGAAAATAAACCAATATTACCTAATGAGAATAAAACTCATCTGTTAAACTTGTCTAGTGCAGAAATAACAATAAACAAATATGAAGGTGTGCCAATTGAAAATATAGAAAATCTTTACTACTTAGATTTTTCAGAAGAAGATAAAAATGAACTCTTAAACGCACCTAAATGAATAAAAAATCAATATGGGTCTTTAAACAACGCTTACTTTTATAAAAATGACAACGGATGAAAATCAATTCAAAAATTAGGCATAAACATAACAGATAAAATAAAATTTAAAGGAAATAAAATAAATTTAAAACTTACAAGATGAAAAAGTATAATAAAATTAATAGATATTAAAATAGAAAAAATAACTTAAATAATTTAATAATTTTTCTTGAATATCCCCAGAAATTTAGAAGGATTATTTACACAACTAATGCGATTGAATCTGTTAATAGTCAATTAAGAAAAGTCATTAAGAATAAAAAGATTTTTCCTAATGACTCATCAGTTTTTAAAATATGGTTAAGAAATGAATGATGCCAATTCAAAATTGGGGTAGTTGCGATTTCACATTTAATGATAAAATTTGAGGACAGAGTGAATTTAAGTTAATTACTTAGAGACACAGTTAATTGTACATCCCTCTTAATTTAAATAATATTAAAATTTGGACTCATATTATTCTACATAACACATATAAGAAATATTTTTCTCTTTTAATTAAAAATGTTAAATTTTTATTCTATTCCTAGTCAATCGCCTTCAGTGTTCGTTATAATGACAAAACCATCATTTTCATTATCTAATATTTCAAAATAACCATTTATTTGTTCGAAATGAAGTACTATTACTTTTACAAAAGTGTTGAAATCTTCATTTGTGACACTTCCGCCTCAACCAGAATGGTCATTTATAACAAATTTATTTTTAATAATTTTTATAATGTTTGCTGGTGAATTTTTATTTTGTTTGATTTCATTTCATGTGTTTTTGTTAATTTTAATTTTTAATTTGTCATGGGCTAGAAATTTATATCATTTTTCAATATTATCATAAACATTATGATGAATTGAAGTTGGCAACGCAATATCAGATGTTGCATGATGATGAAAAGCAAAATACATTCATGTTCCGGCAATTACTAATCCTCCAATTACTAAGGATAGACCTAGAGTTTCCGGAGCCAGAGCGGCAGCGGTACCAGTTTCTCCAGCTATAATCCCGCCTTCAACCGCTGCTGTTTCGGCAACAGTAATTGTTTCTGCAATTTCTAATCCTTCTGCTGAACTTTCAGCTAAAAGAGGGGTCATTTCCATTTCTTCCGCTGTTCCTGTTGAAACAGCAGTACGAGTAGAAGATAAACTATTTTTAATATAATTAGCAGTTGTTGATAAACCTTTTATTGGTGATATTCCAGTCATTTTTGAAATCCCCAAAATCCCAGCACCAGAAATTCCAGTAGAAGTAAGTCCCAAACCAATATTTCTTAATTTTTCTTTAAAAGCTTTTTTATCATTTTCAGATAATGTTTGATAATAACGATTAATTTCATTTAATTTTTTTAATTTTTCTTCTTTTGAAAGAGAGTTATATTTATTCGTAATTTCAGGGAATATTTCTGGTTTTTCATTTTCTGATTTTTTAATATTGTTATTGTTTGGTCGTTTTTTAGAGGTAGCCGATGACCCACCCCCCGGACCGTTATTTGGCGGTTGATTATTACCATTGTTATTATTTAAATTTCGTCTATCAATATTTAAAGCACCACGATTTTCATTTAAAATAAAATTTACTTGAAAACTCCCAAAATAATTATTGTTTCTTTCATTAATAGATATAGTTGCACTATTATCTGTACTATTTGTAATAGATAATATCTCAGAATTTATTAAATTTAAATTTTGGTTAAATTCAATTAACCTTTCAATTATTATTTGAGATCTATTTTCATCATTATGTTCAGGTAACATACCTAAATTTACAGTATCAATAAAATTTAATATGTTTTGTACCATAATTACCTCTGTATTAAATTCAACAAAAAGACTTGCACGTATAGTCGGATGATCATTGTTGATAGTTATAGCTGATAAATTATCATTAATATATTGAACAATTATACTGTTTTTATGTAATATACCACAGACTTATGACAAGAACAAGAAATTTTTTTAAAAGGGATGGATTTATTTTTTTATTTAAAATTTTTATAAATAACGACAAATTTTAAGGAAGATTTTAAAAATAGTTTATAATTAAATTCCAAGGTAAAGAAATTACAGATTAATTTTTTGGAGAAAGGCTGTTGGTTGTTGAATAAATTTTTATTAATTAATAAAAATTCACGAAAAGGAAATTAATTAATATGAAAAAATTACTAGGAATCTTAGGAACAATAACAATAGCTGGAAGTGGAATGGCAGGACTTGTTGGCAATGCACCAGCTCCAGTAAAAAACGAAATTAATTATTCACAAACAAATGATTTAGCAACTTTAAAAAGAGAGAAAAGAGAACATTATAATAAAAATGAAATTTATATTTGATATAGATTTTTAGCTCATAATGGTATACAAATTAGAATAAGTAATGATACTTTTAATCAAATTTCATTTAATCATGATTTAAAAACAAAAACTGAATTTGAAAATTATTTATATTTAATTTTAAAAGAATTTCCATTTTATAATGGGTCAGAAAACGCAGGAGACGGTCAATGATATATTAGTAATGAAGACATTTGACATTCTGTACATGTTATAAGTAATCATTATGAAGAAATTTTAAATTTATATAATAAAAAAGAAGATAATAATAGAGGAATAAAAATAATTACTAATAGAGCTGAGAGCTGAGAAAAAGGTGATTATGGTGTTTTTTTAGATAATTAATTTTCAAAATATTATAAAGAAAGGAAATATAAAGTTATGAAGAAACTTTTAAGTTTATTAAGTGTAGTAACAATTACTGGAACGGCAATGCCGATAGTCGTTGCCACAGCACCTCATGAAAAAGAAGAAATTAATTTAGAAAAATTAATTAGAAGTAAAAGAGATAATCATGAAATAGTAATTGATATAGAAGGTCATGATGATTTACTTTTTCAATCAAATGATATTAATGTTCAATGATATTCAAGTTATGGTTTAAATTGAATATTAAAGATTGGTGTAAATTCATGTAATACTATTTTAAATTGATGAAAAAATGACCCCAATTCTCCTGAAAATAAAATTAATAAATTTGCAATAATTTTAGGAATTCTTGTTAGTGCGGCGGGGACAGATTATCTTTCACAATTAGGTTACCAGTGGTCAACTTTAACTGCTACAACGGTGGGGCTTACCACAGGAGCTTTATGAACTAAAGCATCAGAAAAACAAGTATTAAGAAAAATTATTGATTTAATAGTACTATCAGGAATTGTTGCGACAAGAAATGTTGGAGTTTGAATTTCATTTAATTCAGTTTATCCTGTTTTTAATATTGGAAATTTAAATTCTGATAATGCTGAAACTGGTTTAATTGTAAGACCATAATATATTTTGTTTATAGTATCATATTTATATAAATAATTATTCTCTGGTTCAATAATAGTTAAGTATAGTATTTTACTACCAACAGTTGTTGATTTAGAAATCCGTATGCAGTTCAAGTTAATTTTCGTTTCCCTATGTAAGAGCAAAAAATAAATCTTTTAAAATTTAATAAAGAGAATTATATAAAAAATAATTATTCAAACTTCTAGAAATTATTTTGTTGAAAATTTTTCCAATGTTTGAAATGGTGTTTTAGTATTTAATGATGAATGAGGGCGTTCAAAATTATAAAAGTAATAATATTTGTTTAAATAATGTTGAAGTTCGTTTTGATTTAATTTTTTATCCTTAGAATAAAATAATTTGGTATAATGTTGATGAAACCGCTCAATTTTACCGTTACTCTGTGGCGAACGAATCGGTGTGGTTTCGTGGACAATTCCGTTCTTCGAAAGAAAGGTTGTAAAATGCCTTTCTTTTACTTTGTACGATTTTTTATTACTTCAGTTAGTAGTAGTAAATTCAGGAGCATTATCAGTTCTAATGCGTTTAACTATTATTCCAAGTTCGTTAAAATCTTTCATTGCTCTTTGTACGGCATTAACTGCATTATTAGTTCCTAAACTATCATAAACATACCCAAATACTATGCGTGTCATTTCGTCAATGAAATCATAAATGTAATATTTTTTATCAACCGGAAAATTTGATGTGGTAATAATTTTAGCATCCATTTGCAAAAGACCAATCTCTGAGACTTCATAACGCTTAAAATAGCGTTTTGTTTGTTTGATTTGTTGTTTTAATTCTTTTCAACGAGGGTCAGATTTAATTCAGCGATAAAAAGTTTTGATGTTTTTAGGAACTTCTAAATTTTTAACATCATGAAAACCGATTTTTAAATTGTTAAATAAAGACCACATTCCACCGGTTTGAAGATTTTTGTAATCAAAATATAAATCACATACTTTTTCACGAGAATTTAAACTATATTGATAATTAAGATTTTGTGGTTTTGTGGTTTTGAACAATAACAAATCTAAATTGTCAGAATAATAAGCGGTCATAATTTTTTCCGCCCAGCGATAAAAGGTTTTCGTTGCATTCTTAAAATATTTTTTAATAAGTTTTGTTAAAGTAGTTTCTTCGATATAAAAATAAGTACATAAATTTAAATAGGCAGTAATGCGTTTTTTAGTTTTATAGTAATAAGGATTACGGCAATTAGCACTTAATCAACTTTGGATTTTGGCTTTTAAATCTGCTAAATCAGCGTGAGAAATAATATATTTCATTTTTAAACTCCTTAAATTAAGAAAATCGTATTTTTTAATACGATTTTCAAGAATGATTATTAAATTACTAATCTTTATTAGGCATTTCGGCAGAGAATAAAACTATACGATAAACACTTGAAACTTTTTTAAATGAAATTTTAACATTAACAATTTCGTCAAGCCAATAACTATTGACATCGTAAGTAGAATCATCAACCCAATAACCATTTATTTTTTTATAAACACCATTTTTGTTATAAAGATTAGTAAATTCTGAATTATAGACATAAAATTGTTTTTGTAGTGCTAGAAAATTAGGTAATAAAATATTACTTTTTGTAAAATCAAGCATATCATAATTTTTAGGGATTAAAATTAAACCACTATTTTTAACACTAGCAAACTGCAAATTATATTCTTTAAAATTATTACTATTACTACACGCAGAGATAAATATTACCTCAACTAAATTTAAAGCTGATAAAAATTTTCGCATAAAGAAAAATCCTCCTTTCAAAGGAATTATATTTTATATAAAAATACTTTAAATACTTAAGAAAACTTTTTTAATATCATTAGTAAGATTGCTAAAGGCACTACAAATTCAAATAACATTTGAAACGCCGGAATAACCTCAAACACCGGAAAGGCGGTTTTGGTAAAATTAATCGTTGTTTTGGCAATATCCGCAATGGGGCGAATTAAAAGATTAATCCCTGAAAGACCAAGCAATCAATTTAACACACTAACAGAAGCGTGCTGAATGCCACAGGATATCGCACTAAATAAACCCCAATAAGAACAGTTAGGTGTCGGAATTAAGTCATCCATATTACCGCTTATTCCACCGCCAATAAAAGCCGTTGAATTCAAAATGTTAAAATCGTATAAAGAATAATGATATTCAGTACTTTCATTTTTCTTTTTATATAGTAGAAAAGTTAGCGTAAAAATATTAATTCCATACATTACATCAACTTTGGCATTGTAAAAATGCAGTTTATTACTAGTAGCGTTTCATAATTGGTTATCATACGCTTTTAAAACATTAAAATCTATTTGATAAGAACTTTTACCGGTGTTAAAACCATTAGCAATTTGTTTATCTTTAACAAAAAAATAGGAACGAAAAATCATATTCTTACTATTTTGCATTGTGGAATTAAAATTAATTAAATACTGTTTGGGATAAAAAGTAATTAAGGAACGATAGAAAAAACCCATTTGTAAAACATTTTTAGGAATTTGTTGCGTTCCTTTGTAATCTAATTCTACATAAGTAGAGGCGTCCATATCAAAACTGGCATAAAAGAATTGTACAAAAAACTCACCTAAAACTTTATAAATTTTATTAAATAAATCATTAATAAAACTAATAGTTAAATCTTTTTGGTAATAAAGCATAAAATCTTTAAAATCAACTTTTAATTTATCATCATAGCGTAAAAAATGGAAGGTATTACCATAATAATTAACTTGTCCAAAAAAGGTATTAATAAAATTTCCTCCAAAACTTGTTCGCGAGCCAGATTTTCAAAGTGATTTACCATTTTCTAAAAACTCATTATTACCCACAATGCTACCATGCTCAGTTTTTATAGTAATAACATCACCAAAACTGGAAAAGGAAAGCTCTCTAAAAATAACTTCTTCAATGAAACCGGGCGGATATAAATTTTTGCGACTTAAATTAAATTTACTATTTTGTTTAAAACCATTTAATTTAATTGAAATTTCATTCATATATTTAAAATTATTATCAAAGAAATTAAAAATAGGTACTCAATATAAATAACTATAATTAAATTTATCAAAATCTCGGCGTTGTATCATTAAATAATCAAGTTTATCTTGAAACTGATTATATTGATATTCACCATCATTTTTAGTTATTTCGGTAGGTAATTGTTGCTCGTTTTCTTTTTCTGGTAAAGAGGGCATTTCAGCAAAAAAGGAAATTATACGATAAACACCTGAAACTTTTTTAAATGAAATTTTAACATTAACAATTTCGTCAAGCCAATAACTACGGACATCGTAAGTAGAACCATCAACCCAATAACCATTTATTTTTTTATAAACACCATTTTTGTTATAAAGATTAGTAAATTCTGAATTATAGACATAAAATTGTTTTTGTGGTGCCGGAAAATTAGGTAATAAAATATTACTTTTCGTAAAATCAAGCATATCATAATTTTTAGGGATTAAAATTAAACCACTATTCTTAACATTAGCAAACTTTAATTGGCAACTTTCACCACATTGACTAGGATTGCTGGCTCGTTTTTCTCGTTTCATAAATGATTGTTCCATATTAGTTTTTGGTGGTTGTTTTATATCAAAGAAGGCACCCAGGGGGACTAAACCAATAAAAGCAATAACTAACCACGACATAAATTTATACATATCTATTTATCCTTTCTTTTATTGTTTAACTCCTTAAAATTAAATATATTGTTGATAAAATGCAAATCGTTCCTAAAATTTGGAAAATCGGATGTTGAGAAAATAACCTAATCATTGGTTTAAACAAATCTAAAATTTTAATATTATTTGATAGAACTTTATTAAAATATTCTAAACCCTCACGCACATAGGCTCATAAACCTAAAAAGTCGTTTAAAGCAAAAATAGAAAAAACAGCAACAAGAATAAATAATATTATTAATTTAAACATTTTCTAAACCTACCTTTTTATTCGCCGTCCGTGCTGGTTAACTCATGGTCTATTTTTAGGGCTATTACCACTAAACTTCTTAATTGAACCACTAGATGATTTTTTCTTAGCTCCTCAATTAGCAACTGATTTTTGATATTTTTTACGAAAACCAGCTTTTGGTCGTTCAATATGAATACCTAAAATGCCACCAATTACGAGATTTATCACAAGCATAATTAGCGGAAAAATAATAATGCGAATATCTGTTCCAGGAATGGTTAAAGTTCAAATTAAATCAAAAACTTTATAAAACATATCGCCAATCAAACTAGCCATTTTTTCTAAGTTTTCCATTTTTAAACTCCTTTACTTGTTTTTCTTCTTCAGATTATTTTTTAACTTAGTAAGTATCTTACTGAATTTTTCCATTTTTAAATATTCTAATGCTTCAATATCCATCACATTATCATTTCAAAATTTATGCTGATAATTATCATTCAAAGCACGATTACTTAATTCACGCAAGAATGATAAATATTTATTATCATAAAGGTTTAAAATTGACATCGGAATTTTCAATTTAAAGAAATAAATGTCTAATTCCGGAATGCTACGATACTTGATTTTGCGACCTTTTTTATCATTTTTAGCATTAATTAGAGTTAATCGTCATTGTTCGTATTCGCTTACGGATTTAAAAGTACCATAAATAACTTGCAAATAGGGTCGAAAGATACTAACTGGTTTTTTTCTAATACCAACAATTATTGAATTCGCAATATCACGAACTTTAACTCATATATGTTCGGCTCGTTGTCCGCTTGCTAATACAATATGGGTAAATTGGCGAGCCGAAGCGAAATATTCTTGTAAACCTTGGGTTACTCTATCATTTTCTTTATAATCAGTTCCTTCTAAAAATAAGTTGGTTTCATCTCATAACAGTAAATGTTTTTCATCTAAAATTGGATAATTATAATCTAATAAAGACATATGCCCTAATGAAAGCATTTGTTTATCTGTAATCGGAAAAGTAGAAATCGTTTTTCAACCACTTAATAAGTAAGAAGCTAAAACCATTAAAGCAGTTTTTCCAGTTCCTAAGGCACCAATTACTAAATTTAAGGGTGAATTTAATAAGAAATTAATAAAACTACGACGAGCAAAGAAATGAGAAATTTTAGTATATAGAATATACAAAGCAATTAATAAATAAATAATATCAAATAATATTCGTCAACTTTGAGGATTATAATAATGCAAAATCGCACCATAAAATCACGCAATAATAAATAAAGTGCGATTTAAAGCGACAAAATCATATAATCTTAAATTTATTTTTTTAAACAATAGCATCACTTAAATCACACTTTCTTTATTTTTATTACTATCTATCTGCCGGGCATTAATTTTTCAAACATTTTGAAAGCAATTAAAAATAAACCAATAATCACACCAAGCAAGAAAACTCAATATGTAGCAAAGAAATTAACGACATTCGGCATATTACCACCAATAATATCAGTTCAAATATTACCAAATGCTTTAATTAATGCTTTTCATAAATTAGTAACCGCTTGTTCACCAGTAACAGCTGGTGCATCTACTAAGAAAGTTCCGAACATATAATCACCCCCTTTCTAAACAAAATATGATTTAACCTTATAAAATAAAATAACCATAAATAAGACGATGAATACTAATACCATTCAAAACGCAATATTTGCTATTAAAAGTCAAAGTAGTTCTTTGGTTAAATCAATTTCTTTACCACCAGTAATACGAGCTGGAATAGTTGTAATTTGAATAAATAAATCCCAAAAATACACTTTTATTTGTTCTCAATCTAAATCTTTTCAAACAACTAAAAACATAATAATTACCGCTTAAAAGGTCAAAAGAGTAGAAAAATAATTGCTGAGAAGAGCATTACAATTATTAAAATTGAAAACAAAAATACAACTTGAGGTGGTAAATCGGCAGTTGGATAAATTAATTCAATTAACTCAATAATTATTTTTTTAAACATTTTCTAAACCTACTTTTTAATTTCTTTTTCATCTTGTTCTAACAAATTTCGTTTAAACTTTGCAATAAATATTCGTTGTGAATAAGTAAAATCTTTTGGTAGCTGTTTTGCTTCACTACCATATTTCTTTTTATCTTTAAAAAACCGATAAATATTAACTGCAATATAATATGCTAGTAATAATGTTAAAATCGTAAAAAATACTAATCCAAATATACTCATCTTTCTTTTCTCCTTAATTTTCTAATTCATATTTTTTTAAACAATTATGTTCAACAAAATCAACACAAAGTCAATTATCACCAACTAAATCAGTTCTAACAGAATCAACTGCAGATTTAGACGCTCAAATTTTTTGTTCTAATCCAGTTTTTTTATTAATAGAATATATAAACTCTTGACAATAATCTTTACCAGGCTCATCCACACTAACTCACATTTTCATTTCTAAAACTCCAAAACTATTTTTTACTACACCAAATCAAATAAATTGCAATAACTTAGTTAAATAACTCAACTCATCCATAACTAGCGGGCGGAGCATACGCTTTCCGCACCGCTTCGCCACTATAAACATCAACCAAGATGTTTTTTTATTTACCTTTATTCTTAAGGCACCTTAAAACACCTTTAAAATTAATTTTTAAAATAATTAAAACTTACATCCTTTTTATCGTTCTCTTTTTCAGCAATAAAAAAATTTAACAATTCTTGTCCTATAATCAAATTAGACTCCTGCTCTTTTTTGTTAACTGAAACCAACTGATACTCACCATTTCTAATTATTCCAATACAAATAGAATTTTCATATTTGCCTTTATAAACAAATCGTTTTGAAAATCAAATACCAATAGGATTACTAAATCACGGAATTTCTGGTGCTTTAATAAGAATTGCGTTTTGTGTTTCTTTTAAAAGATATTTTTTAGTATTTAAAAAAATATTTTCAATATTTCTCACATACATACCTTCCTTACAAATATATTTAGTTATATTAAACTAAGTTATATTTAACTTAGTTATCTAACTAAGTTAAATATTTATTTTTTTAAACATTTATGTTTAACAAAATTTGTTAGTAAACTTTGTTTACTAATTAACTTAGTTTATTACTATCAAGGCACAAAAAAATACAAGGCATAACTAAAAATAATAAATATTAATTTAACCTTATATTTCTTGTAATAAATAAATGAGCTCGTATTTATTTATTAATTAAAAGCAAGTTTGTAGAAACCAAAATCTTGTCATATGTATATGGTTTCTACAATTATACTGTTTTTATCTATTGATAAATGAAATTTTTTTAAAATAAGTTTTTTAACTTCTTCAATAATTGAATTACGAGAATTATCTTCTATTGTACCGATATTAAAATAACGATTTTTAATTTGTTGAATTAAATTAGTAATTTTTTTTTGTTCATCGTTATCTTTGCGTATTGAATTACTAAGTCCTGACGGCCCGGCTTCTTGCAAATCTCTTTGTGGAATATAATTTTGTTGATTTATATTAAAAGTTACAAATATACCTCCTCTATATCTAAATGATAAATTAGTTCCATAAGATCACGCATTATAATTAATTGTAATAATTGCTGAATTTTCTGTAATACTTCTGGGAACAACATATAAATTTGATTCTGTTAATAATTCTTCCGGGATTTCTTCATTTATTAATTTTAATTTGACTTCTTTAATAAATTTTTTTAATATTGTTTCACTATTGGTGTCGTTAATTTCTCCCAAATCAAATCCAGAATTATTATTTATGCCAAATAAATATGATAGAATTTTTTTTCGGTGTATTTTTTTATAAATAACTGTTTTTTTATTTTTCTTTTTATTTTTATATGATATTATTTTTCCATTATTTTTTGATTCTTTAATTTTAATAGAATCGGGTTCATTGTTATTATCATTTTTAATTTGTTGAATTAAATCAACAACTATTTTTTCATCAGCAACAATTTTACAAATTGGATTACTATTTACTGCTTGTTCATCAACTGATATGCTTTGATTTATTCCACTTGTTTCTGGTTGTTCCGCTGCTATCGTCATAAACCTAAAAATATTAATAGAAAAAGGATCATTTTCGTTATCGTACAACCTTAAAAAATTTTGATCTATAATAAAATCAACATAAAACAAATTATCATGAAAACCATCATCATCATATTTTCGAAAATAAATTCTAAGTATTAAATTATTATTAATCTCACTCTTAATAATCATTCAAAAATCAAATAAATTTCTATATTCTGGATCATTAATTTTGTATTCTTTTAATTTAATCATTATTTTTCTTAAAAAATCTGATAATTTTTCTTCATCTGTTGATTTATCAAGAAGATTATATTTTTTACTAAAATCACAACGAATTCGCATTAAAACTTCATAATTATTTTTAAATATTATATTAAACCCTTTGTCTTGTTGTATATTACTATCTATCATAAAATTATCGGTTTTTAAATTTTCTTTTCTTTCTTTTAAAATAAACCTTATTAATTCATTAGCAAAATTATTATTAAAGTTTAAATCGTTAATATTATAATCTGAAAAAACATTAACAAGCTTATTTTTAATAAATAATAATAAACTTAAAAAAATTTTTTCATCTGATGTTAGTTCGGTATCTAAATTTTTTTCTGTAGAATAATTTGTTCTTTTAATTCTTTTTAATTTTAAATTATTTACTTGTTGATAATTATTAACATTGTTATCACTATTTTTGATAGTTTCTTGTTTTTGATAAGAACTAGCAGCAATTACTGTTGGCATAACAGTTCCGCTAATTGTTAATACACTTAATAAACTTAAAAGTTTTTTCATATTAATCAAATCCTTTTCGTGAATTTTTACTAATTAATAAAATTTATTAAATAATCAACATGCTTTTTCCAAATCTTAGTCTGGAATCTATTCACTTTGCAGTTTCATTATATACCGTCAAACAAAAAAATTCTACTTTTACTATAATAGACTTCTTACAATACTATGATAGTAACTGAAAATTGTATTATTGAAGCAAATAAATTAAACTTTATTAAAATTACTACCAAGAAAGGTGATTTTTTATGTTAGAAATTAATAATAATTTAAAAACGATAGAAAACAAGCATTGATTAAGTTTATTTACAACGCATAAAAATATGTACACCAATAAATGTGAACAATTAGCTAACGAATATGAAAAATTAGATGAATACTTATATAAATATCATTATCGGTTAAAACAAGGTTATAAAGTAGTTCATTTTGCACCAAGAACAATTATTACAATTTTTGGTGAAGTTATTTTTAAACGACGTCGATATAAATATTGAAATCAAAAATCAGGTAAATTTGAATATGTATGTTTACTAGATAAAGAAATTGGTTTATTACCGAAACAACGCATTTATTTTGATGTCCAATTTAAAGTTTTAAGTCTTTTGGGCGATGGTAAACGCTATAGCGATGTTTTAGATGCTCTAAATCATTGTTATATTTCAAAAGGTAGCATTTCAAATATTTTAAATAAATACGATATTGCTGAATATTTTCAACTCGCAGAAAAAGAAACTAAAACTAGAATTGATGTCAAAAATAAGGATTTATATATTCAACTAGATGAGACATTTTTAGCGACATTAGATCAGAAAGTTAAACAAGACCAAAGAATTCGTTTAGTTACTTTTCATACCGGGCATAAAGAAAAAAATTACAAAAATGCTCGTAGAGAATTAGAAAACAAACGAGGTCATTTTCTAATGTTAAAAGTTGGTAAACGAATAAATACAATGGATTATCGTGATTTATTAATTAAGGAATTACAAAAACATTATGTGAATATTAATTATGACAGAATAATTGTTTGTGGCGATGGTGATTCTTGAATTAGAGAAATTGCCAATAGTTTCGGTAATGTTAGATATATTTTAGATGGTTACCATGCTATTAAAAAATTAAAACAAACGGCATTTAATATTGTTTTTGAAAATCGCAAAGTAACACTAAATAGTTGAATTAAATTATATAAAGATGGAAATCATCAAGAATTAATCAAAACCATTCGTAATATTGCTAAAAATGAATTAAATAAAGATATTAAAACAAATTTAAGGAAAGCGAGTAATTATTTCAGTAATAATAAGCATGGTATTCATAATCAAAATTTAGAATGAAATATCGGCTGTAGCATTGAAAGTGATGTATCACATTTGGTAAAACAACAATTAGGATACGGGGCAAAAATATATAATCATAAGAATTTAAATAACCTATTACATTTAAGAATGGCAAATTTAAACAAATTAAATGTATTACATTATATTAATGAAAATATTAATTCAGAAATAGAAATCAGAAAAGAAATATATAAAAATTCATTATGAAATAAATATAATAATAAAAATGATGATAGTTGAATTAATTATAAAGGTAATGCTGTAACAAATAAATATAATAGATTTAAGTAAGTAAAAATATTAGTTAAAATTTAATAAAATTAATAATTTTTCATTGTGTAAAAATTCAATAATATGATAGAATGGTAATGAATAAAAAGAACAATAACAAGAAAGGCGGGGTTGGTTTAGTAATTAAATAATATAATTAGCTGATTGTTTTACTTCTTCAAAGCAATACCTAAGAAAACTAAACGCGACCGACTTGGTACATAATCTTTAATTTTATCTACTATTTTGATAATATTATTTCCTAGGTGAAGTACAAATGTTAGATAAATACAAAGACGAAAATGAATTTTATAGTCTAATAGGCATAAAATATAAAACTTTCATGGAAATGGTAGAAATTTTAAAAGAAGCTGAAGCTAAACAAAAACAAATTGGTGGTAGACCAAATAAATTATCAATAGAGCAAAGATTACTTATGACTTTAGAATACTGAAAAGAATATAGTACATATCGTATTATTGCAAAAAAATATAATATTAGTCATGTTAGTTGTATTCGTAATATCTTTTGAGTTGAAAATACTCTAATAAAAAATAGTCACTTTCATATACCTGGCAAAAAGATATTAGACTTCTTGCATTACTTATTAAAATAATTACAAATTATTTGTAAATGCCAAATTGTAAAGTTAAGTGCAACTAAATTATTTTTCTAACCAAATATTCGATTGGTGAAAGATAATTTAGTATTTTTCTTGGTCTTTGGTTTAAAGACAATATAAATTTATGAACTGCATTTTTAGTAGTATTTGAAAAATTAAATTTTTTAGGAAATTTTTCTCTAATTAAACCATTAGTATTTTCATTAGTACCTCTTTGTCAAGGCGAATACGCATTAGCAAAATAAATTTTCACATTTAAATTTTTTTCAAGTTGTTGTCAATTAGAAAATTCTTTACCCCTATCAAATGTTATAGTCTTAACAAGATTATTTGGAAGAATTGATAAATAATGGCTAATGTTTTCGTTAACAACTTTAGTAGTTCTATTTTCAACTAACATTGCTAAAGTAAATCTTGATGTTCTTTCAACTAAAGTTATTAAACATGATTTACTTTTACCTCGTGATGATACTACAGTATCACCTTCTCAATGACCAACAGTTATACGATTATTAACATTAATATTTCGTTCTTTAATTGATTTACCATTAAATTTACCGCGATTTTCTTGAGATTTTCGTTTCTTACCTTTTCTTCTTAAATTTTTATTAGTAACTTTTTCAAGTAATCCAGAATAAATTCAATTGTAAATTGTTTTAAAACTAATAATTCATTCTTTATGAAAATTTTTAATTCTGCCATAAATTTGTTCAGGCGATCAACCTAATAGTAATTTTTGTTGTACATATTTTACTAATTCTCTATTTTTAAACTTATGAAAATAAACATGTGATTGTTTTCTGTTTTCTGCTTTATTTTGTGCAATTAATGAAAAATAATGATTACTATCTTTATTTCTATTGACTTCTCGAATAATAGTACTAATACTTCGATTAAGATTTTTAGCTATTTCACTAATTTTTACTTTAAACTTCAATTGATTCTCAATATAAATTCTTTCATATATGCCAAGATGTTTGTAACCCATATAAAAACTCCTTGCTTTGTTTTTTCTAAAATAAACTTAGCATCATGAAATTTTTATATGAGATTTTTTGCAATTTTATTTACTTGCACTTACAAGTATAATTCAGCTATAATTAAAAAAATATTATTCATTTTGAAAAGAGGGAAAATATTAATGTTAATTAAAAAACTTTATAAAACATATAAAACCATTGTTGGTCAAGAAATTACTTTAAAAGGTTGAGTACGAACTAATCGCAATTCTGGTAAAGTAGGTTTTATTAGTTTAAATGATGGTAGTTATTTGGATAGTATTCAAGTTGTTTATAATCAAGAAATTAAAACTTTTAATTTCATTAAAAGTTTGCGAACAGGTGCTTCAATTGCAGTAACAGGAGTATTAATTTTGCCAGATAAAGGTAATGAATTGTTTGAAATTAAAGCAACAAATATAAAAATATATAATAATGCTGTGGAACAATATCCATTACAAAAAAAAGAACATTCTAATGAATATTTACGAGAAATTGCTCATTTAAGAGCACGAACTAATAAGTTTTGAGCTATTTTTAAGATTAGAAGTAGTGTTAGTTATGCGATTCATTGTTTTTTTCAAGGAAATGACTTTTTATATTTGCATTCACCAATTATTACTAGTAATGATGCTGAAGGCGCAGGTGAAGCATTTATTGTCACAACTCGTGAAGATAATAATTATCAACAAGATTTCTTTTCTAAAAAGGCTAATTTAACTGTTTCTGGACAATTAAATGCTGAAGCATATACACAAGCATTTAATCGTGTTTATACTTTTGGGCCAACCTTTCGAGCAGAGAAGTCTCATACTTCTCGTCATGTAGCGGAATTTTGAATGGTAGAGCCAGAAGTGGCATATAGTTCGTTAGAAGAAAATATGAAATTAGGGGAAGATTTAATTAAATATATTATTAATTATATTTTAGAAAATAATAAAAAAGAATTAAAGTTTTTAAATGATAATGTTGATAATAATTTATTAGATAAACTAAATACAATAATAACTGTTAAGTTTATAGTTATGACTTATGATGATGCGATTATGGAATTAGTTAAAGTTAAAGACCGTTTTGAAAATCAAAATATTCATTGAGGAATGGATTTACAAACTGAACATGAAAGATATTTATGTGAACAATTAACTAATAAACCAACATTTATTACTAACTATCCTCAAGCTATTAAAGCATTTTATATGAAAACTAATGAGGATAATAAAACTGTTCAAGCGATGGATTTATTAGTTCCTGGAATTGGTGAATTAATTGGTGGTAGTCAAAGGGAAGATAATTATGAAAAGTTATTATCAAAAATGCAAACGACTAATTTAGATATTAAAGATTTTCAATGATATTTAAATTTAAGACAATATGGTTATGCTCCAAGTGGTGGTTTTGGTTTAGGATTAGAAAGATTAATTATGTATTTGACAGGAGTGACAAATATTCGTGATGTTTTACCCTTTCCACGCGTACCTAATAGTTTAGAATTTTAAGAAAAGATAAAGTTTTAATAAACTTTATCTTTTTATATTAGACTTGGTACATAACTATAACTAGCTTAATTCAAAATTATATATTCCTGAAATTAAGTTAAATCGTAATCCAAATCTTCTAATCTTATTGCGATAACGATAAACTAGTATTTTAAATCTTTTTAATCTAGCAAAAACATGTTCAATGGCAATTCTAACTTTACTTAAAAAGCTATTAGACTTCTTGCATTACTTATTAAAATAATTACAAATTATTTGTAAATAAAAAATACTATATAGTAATTTCTAACTTTTATTAGGTTAATACTTATGGATTTTATTAAATGTGTAAATTTTGACACAACAAAAAATTATTTTATTATTTAAATTTAATTTTAAATAAATATTTTATGTTATCTATAATTGCAAATTATAAATTGAAGCAATTAAATTAAATCTTAAACTAAATCGTTTTCTACGATTACGATATTTTTCAGTAATAATTTTAAATTTTTTAAGAATAGCAAAAATATTTTCAATAATAATTCTCATTTTTGAAATTAATTTATTATTATGTTTTTGTTCTTTATTTAAAGGGTTTTTCTTTGTTTTTTTCTTAGGTATTAGAACATTACTATGAATTTTTTGTATTCCTTGATAACCATTATCAACTATTAATTTAGTATTTTTTAAAATTGGGATTTTTGATTCTTTAAATAAACAAAAATCATGCTTTTTACCGAGAGAAAAATTTGTTGCAATAATTATTTTGCTTTCTTTTTCAATAATTACTTGTGTTTTAATAGTGTGTTTTTTCTTTTTTCCTGAATAAGATTGTTTTTGTCTTTTTTTGGGCGTTGAATGGGTGTTTCTGTAGCATCAATAATAATTGTTTTATCATTGCTGAATTATACTTGTAAGTGCAAGTAAATAAAATTGCAAAAAATCTCATATAAAAATTTCATGATGCTAAGTTTATTTTAGAAAAAACAAAGCAAGGAGTTTTTATATGGGTTACAAACATCTTGGCATATATGAAAGAATTTATATTGAGAATCAATTGAAGTTTAAAGTAAAAATTAGTGAAATAGCTAAAAATCTTAATCGAAGTATTAGTACTATTATTCGAGAAGTCAATAGAAATAAAGATAGTAATCATTATTTTTCATTAATTGCACAAAATAAAGCAGAAAACAGAAAACAATCACATGTTTATTTTCATAAGTTTAAAAATAGAGAATTAGTAAAATATGTACAACAAAAATTACTATTAGGTTGATCGCCTGAACAAATTTATGGCAGAATTAAAAATTTTCATAAAGAATGAATTATTAGTTTTAAAACAATTTACAATTGAATTTATTCTGGATTACTTGAAAAAGTTACTAATAAAAATTTAAGAAGAAAAGGTAAGAAACGAAAATCTCAAGAAAATCGCGGTAAATTTAATGGTAAATCAATTAAAGAACGAAATATTAATGTTAATAATCGTATAACTGTTGGTCATTGAGAAGGTGATACTGTAGTATCATCACGAGGTAAAAGTAAATCATGTTTAATAACTTTAGTTGAAAGAACATCAAGATTTACTTTAGCAATGTTAGTTGAAAATAGAACTACTAAAGTTGTTAACGAAAACATTAGCCATTATTTATCAATTCTTCCAAATAATCTTGTTAAGACTATAACATTTGATAGGGGTAAAGAATTTTCTAATTGACAACAACTTGAAAAAAATTTAAATGTGAAAATTTATTTTGCTAATGCGTATTCGCCTTGACAAAGAGGTACTAATGAAAATACTAATGGTTTAATTAGAGAAAAATTTCCTAAAAAATTTAATTTTTCAAATACTACTAAAAATGCAGTTCATAAATTTATATTGTCTTTAAACCAAAGACCAAGAAAAATACTAAATTATCTTTCACCAATCGAATATTTGGTTAGAAAAATAATTTAGTTGCACTTAATTTTACAATTTGGCTTATAACATATATAATTTTATATAATAGACTTCTTGCATTACTTATTAAAATAATTACAAATTATTTGTAAATAAAAAATACTATATAGTAATTTCTAACTTTTATTAGGTTAATACTTATGGATTTTATTAAATGTGTAAATTTTGACACAACAAAAAATTATTTTATTATTTAAATTTAATTTTAAATAAATATTTTATGTTATCTATAATTGCAAATTATAAATTGAAGCAATTAAATTAAATCTTAAACTAAATCGTTTTCTACGATTACGATATTTTTCAGTAATAATTTTAAATTTTTTAAGAATAGCAAAAATATTTTCAATAATAATTCTCATTTTTGAAATTAATTTATTATTATGTTTTTGTTCTTTATTTAAAGGGTTTTTCTTTGTTTTTTTCTTAGGTATTAGAACATTACTATGAATTTTTTGTATTCCTTGATAACCATTATCAACTATTAATTTAGTATTTTTTAAAATTGGGATTTTTGATTCTTTAAATAAACAAAAATCATGCTTTTTACCGAGAGAAAAATTTGTTGCAATAATTATTTTGCTTTCTTTTTCAATAATTACTTGTGTTTTAATAGTGTGTTTTTTCTTTTTTCCTGAATAAGATTGTTTTTGTCTTTTTTTGGGCGTTGAATGGGTGTTTCTGTAGCATCAATAATAATTGTTTTATCATTAAAATAATCATTTATTAATGCTTTTTTACCAGCAAGTTGTTGAAAATCAGGATGTTTGATTAAAATATCTTCAATTCACTTGATATTTCGATAACAACTAGCTTCACTAATATCAAAACTTTTACCAAGATGAAAATAAGTACGATATTCTCGTCAATATGATAAAGTCATCAATAATCTATTTTCTAATGATAATTTATTATTTTTACCACCTCTTTTAAACTTTTTTAACTCAGCTTCTTTTAAAATATTTAACATTTTATTAAAAGTACTTTGCTTTATTCCAGTTAATCGTAATAATTCTTTATCATTAATAAAATTAAATTTATCAAATTTCATAATCTTAAATTCCTTATAATTTCTATTTTAAATATATTTTATAGGAATTTTGTTTAATAAATAAGTAATGCAAGAAGTCTAATATATGTTATAATTAAAACATAAAATCTACAAATAAATTATATATTTTTTCTTTTTTAATCAAATATTTTATTATTTTATGATAAAATCAAAATAAATCAAGATATAGAAAGAAAGAAAGAAAGTGAGGCCTATGCATAAATTTAGTCGTCAAAAAATCTTATTAAAGAAAATACAAGAAAAAGAATTTACTCCCATTAACGATTTAATTACTTTTGTACAAAATAATTATAGTTTTACAGCAATTACCGTTAGAAGAGTTCTAAAAGAAGTTGCTAAAGAAGGCCACATTAAATTATTACACGGTGGAATTAAATAAACTTGGTACATAACCCTCAATTTTATCTACTATTTTGATAATATTAAAGGTTATGTACCAAGTCTAATATACAATTTATTACTGTTTAAGTAATGATAACGATCTTCTTTTTCTTTAACGACATTTTGTTTACTATCTTTGACACCTGACATTCATCAATGAAAATCTTGTAATAATTCTTTTGGATAATTTTCTTTAATTAAATTATTCCTGGGCGTATAACAAAGAGGTAGGGAAAATTGTAGCTTGTTGGGAATTAACTCACTTATCTCATTCAAGAGGATGAAATGGTTTATTATTTAACAGATTATATGCTGATGATGGCGATGATGGCGTATTATGAAGAAATGTTTCATCTAAATCAACAGCTACAACAAGAATAAACTCATTTTCTTGGGTTTGATTAATTGTCAGTTTATTATTTTCTCATTTCACAAGATTATTATTTAATTTACCCTTAGTTAATGCCTTCTCAATTTGCTTTTGTTTTGCGATAACTTGATTATATAAGTCTTTTTTTAAGCGATATTGCGTTAATAATTGAGCTTTTCTTTCAGCAGAAATTGCTCATAATACTGACTGTAAAGCTCCATATTCATTAGCAACAGTAGTTAAATTATCTTTACTAGTATGATTACAAGATACTAAAAAGTTAGAACTTATTGTTATGGTACAATCGTTAATAACATATTTTTTAATACTTTTTTCATATTTAATACTTCTATATTTAGTTTATAAATTTAATCATTGCATTTTATTTTCAATAAATAATATCCTCCTTCTATTTTAGTAAAAATAAAAATGCTTATAATTTTATATAAGCATTTTAACATCAAATTAGCAATAAATTTTTCGATCTAGCGAATAAGATTTCTAAATTAATTATCTTTTAAATAAGCAATTAATTCTTTTGTTGTTGTTTTATTTTTAATAATAGCATTTAATTCAGCAAATGAAACTGCTTTCATTTTTGTTAATGTTTCAAACTGTTGATATAACTTTTTAATAGTTAACTCACCTAATCCTTTAACTTTTTTTAACGAATTAACAAATAAAGAATTAGTTCGTTGTTGACGATGAAATGAAATTGTATAATTATGTACCTCTTCTTGAACTTTAGTTAATCAATGAAATAAAGCACTCTTTTTAGCAATATCCAATCGATAACCTTTGTTATCTAATAAATAATCAGTTTTATGATGACTATTTTTAATAAGGCCAACAACTGGTAAATTAATATTTAAATTTTTCAATTGCAACTGCACACTATCAATTTGTAACTTGCCACCATCAACAATAATTAATTCCGGCATTGGTTCCTTATTTATTAATTTTTTTCAATAACGACGATAAACTAAATTTTGTAAATAATGATAATCCCCTTGTTGTTCAATTTGAATTTTATAACGACGAAACAGTTTTTTAATTGCTTGACCATTTTGATAAACAATAACTCCTCCAATAACATTATCATGTCCTAAATTAGCAATATCCATAATTTCAATATATTGTGGCGTCGCGATTTTTAAAATATTTCCTAATTGTTCAACAATCTCATAATAACGATATTTAATTTGATAGGAATCAACAAGTTGTTGCTTTAATAATTCTTGAGCATTCTTAGTAGCTAAAGAAATAATTTCTTGCATTTTTTTAGTAATCTTATTAATAATTTTAATATTTAATGCTTCCGCCAAATCATGTAAAACAATATTAGCAACATATAATTCTTGGGGAACAGTATTGTTAGTATATAACTGTTGTAAATAATTTCTCATTGCATCAGTTAAATCATCATTAAATAAAATAAAAATTTGTTCATCTTTAGAAAGCAATTGTCCATTACGATAAAATAATGCTGTTATTGATAATTTATGATCTTTAATAGCATAACCAATAAAATCACGATTACGAAAATCAGGAAATTGAACAAATTGATGAGAAATAAATAATTGTAACTTATCTAAGACATTTTTTAATCTTTGCGCTTCTTCATATTGTAAATTAATCGCTGCTTGTTGCATTCGCTCAATAATTTTATTTTTAATATTTTGATTTTTTCCTTGAAAAAAATCATTAATTTTCTTTTTCATCAACGCATAATATTCCCAAGGAACCTCTTTAAAACAAGCACCGGAACATAATTGCAGATGATAATATAAGCATGGCGTTCCTAAACCTCCTTTACATCTTCGCAAAGGAAATAATTGTTGCAATATCTTTAAAACTTCTCTAGCTCCTGTGCCATCAGGAAAAGGACCATAATACTTACCATTATCTTTTTGAACTTTACGAACAAAACGATATTCAGGATTATTTTCATCAGTAATTTTAATATAAGGATATGTTTTATCATCATTTAATAAAATATTATATCGGGGGCGATTATCTTTAATTAAATTATGTTCTAACAATAATGCTTCTTTTTCATTAATTGTTAAAATATAAGCAATATCAGCAATTTCACGAACTAATTTAGTAGTTTTAAAATTATGAACTTTATTAAAATAATTATTTACCCGATGCTGAATATTTTTTGCTTTACCAACATAAATTAATTGCTGAGTTTCATTATAAAACTGATAACATCCCGGACTTTGTGGTAAATTTTTAATTTTTTCTTGCAAAACAAGGGGTTTAACTCACATCATTATTAAAATTCCTATTCTTTATTCATAATCAAAACTTCACGAGGTTTAGACCCATTTTGGCGAGCAACAATACCATTAGTTTCTAAACTATCAATTAATCTTGCTGCCCGATTATAACCAACACCAAATCTTCGTTGAATTAATGAAGCTGATGCCTTTTTATTCGCAATCACAAATCTCATCATACAATTCATCATCTTCACCAGTAATAATATGACTAGTATTCATCTTTTGTGTTAATTCATTTAATTGCTCATTAAAATGAGGCTTTTGTTGTTGAGAAATAAATTTAATTAAGGCACTAATGTCTTCGTCATTAATATATACCCCTTGAGCTCTAGTTGGTGTTATTTGTCCATAAGGAGCAAATAGCATATCACCACTACCAATTAATTTTTCAGCTCCCATACTATCTAAAATTGTTCTAGAATCAATTGAAGAACTAACAGCAAAAGCAATTCTTGATGGAATATTATTTTTTATAACACCAGTAATAATATCCGTTGATGGTCTTTGAGTTGCAATAATTAAATGAATTCCTGAAGCTCGTGCCATTTGCGTTATTCGCATAATACTCTCTTCAACTTCTTTTCCAGCAACAACCATTAAATCAGCAAGTTCATCAATAATTATTACAATATAAGGTAATATTTCCTCAATTGCCACCTTTTGATTATAACTAGCAATATTTCGCACTCCAATATTAGAAAAAATAATATATCTTCGTTCCATTTCACTAATAATTTGTTTTAAAGCACGATTGGCTTTTCTTAAATCAGTAATTACGGGTACTAATAAATGTGGCAAATCATTATATACCGATAATTCAACGCGTTTTGGATCAATTAACAAAAATTTTACTTCGTGCGGTTTAACCCGAAGAATTAAAGAAGCAATAATACTATTAATACAAATTGATTTTCCGCTACCAGTAGCGCCGGCAATTAGTAAATGTGACATTTTATCTAATTCCACAAATAAAATTTTTCCCATTACATTTTTTCCAATTGCCATTAATAATTTACTATCTTTCTTATTCAAAGGAACATTTTCCATCACTTCACGAATCGTAACTAATGCTGGTGTAATATTTGGAATTTCAATTCCTACTGCTGACTTGCCATGAATTGGTGCTTCTAAACGAATATCTTTTGAGGCTAAAGCTAACTTAATATCATTTTCTAACGAAGTAATCTTACTTACCTTAACTCCCATTCCTAGTTCAATTTCAAACTTAGTTACTGCCGGCCCAATATTAATATTAGTAACTCGCGCTTCAATATTAAATTGTTTAAAAAGACGATGAATTTTTTCAACATTATTTTTTGCGGTTTTAATATTTAAATCACGATTAACACTAATTATTGGCTTTGTTAAAAGACTAACTGGTGGTAATTGATAATTAGGATTAATTATTGAAGGAAAGTAATTACTTGGCAGCATTATTGAAGAAGAAACTTTATTATCCAAAGGATTAATCTCTTCAATAAATTCTGGTGACAAATTATCACTAATAACAACTGCTTGTTTTGTTTGATTATCTGATTGATCAATAATTGAAAATACCTCATCTAATGCTGATGAACTAGTTGGATAAGATTTTATTCGTTCTTTTTGAATTGGCGGTTGTTCCTTATTAAAAGGTGTTAAATAAGTATTAGCAGCAAAATCTTTACGCGCCACATCTAAATCCATTAATGATGTTTGATCATAACCAAAATCATCACGAGAAAATGCTTGTTGATAATACTCTTGTTCTTTAATTACTTTTTCGTTAAGATTAATTTTTGGTGTTAAATTAGAATCTCAATTATCAATATGATGATAATTTTTATTACTATAAATATCATCAAATAATAAATCTTCATTCATTAATGAATGATGTAAATTAACCGATGGTAATTTAATCGTAATATCAGAATTTTTTGTTGTATGTAAAACTTGCCGATCATTACCATTAATATTTTTAACATTAACAGTTTCAAAATATTGCTGATATTTCTTCTCAGCATTTTTCTTATTTTTAACATTCTTTTTAGCCATAAAACTAACAACATGTAAACTATTATGTTTCTTATTAACTTTTCATTGATAATGATATCAAGGATTTCCTGTTAAAATTCATGAAATAATCGTTGTTAAAAAAACTAAACTACATGTTAAAGAAACAATTGTTGTTAAATAACCAAATATTGCTGAAAATAACATCCCAATAAATCCGCCACCAGCAAAAGGAATAAAATATGAGCCATTAATATGAAAAAATTTCTTAATATCTAATCGTTGCATAAAAAGAGAATTTTGTAATCAAATATTAGTATAAGAACTAATAACTTGTGAAAATCAATTTTGTTCTGCATTAATAGCATAACGATTATAATCAATCAATAATACAATATCATTCACAAATCAACAAATAGCTAAAACAAGTAATATTATCATTACTTGAACTCGTTTCTTAATTCTAATTTGAATACCACTAAAAATTGCAAAGCTAACTACTAAAATAACAAAATAAACAATATATTTAAATCATCCAAAAAGAAAATTGAAAAAAACATCATCCAAAAATTGACCAATAACAGTTAAACGAGCAATCGCCAAAATACTAGCAAAAATAATGAACAAAGCTCATATTTTCCCACCAATTTTATCACTACGCCGAATTGTCTTCTTTAACTGAATAATTTTGGATTTCTCTTGTTGTTCTTGTTCATATTTTGTAGCAATGCGAGGATTATTTTCAAACTCGACAAAATCACTACTTATTTTATCGCTTTTCATCCTTTTATCTCCTCATTTTTTTAAGTAATCTTTAATTTATCTCATTAATTATTGCTAAAACCATTGGATTTTTGCCTGTTTCTTGACGACATAACTCTTGTAACTCACTACGAATTTGATTTTTAACTATCGTACCATCAAACTCTGATTTTTTTTGATGTTCTTCAACAATGGCACGAACTTTAGTTTGCATTTTATTAGTTAATTCCTCATCATCCTGAATAAAAACAACCCCACGCATTTGCACATCAACTAAAGAAACAATCTCTTTACTACGACGATTTAATGTAATCCCACTAATTAAAACTCCATCGCGAGCTAATTGCTTTCTTTCATTCAAAACAACAGCACCAATATCACCAACCCCAAGACCATCAACATAAATATTATTACATTTTAAAGAAACTGGTGATGGTCCTAATTTACCATTAATAAACTCTAAAATTTGACCACTATCCTTAATTAAAATATTATTAATTAGAATTCCTGCTTCTTGAGCACTATTTTGCGCACTAACAAAATTTTTATGTAATCCTTTAACTGGCATAAAAAATTTTGGTTTCATAATTCCAATCATCATCTTAATATCTTCATATGAAGCATTCATATCTCACACTTTTTTATCGGATAACGCCATAAAACAAGCATCAGTTCTTGCTAATTCATCCAATATTCTCGCATGTTTTAATTCATAACCAGGAATGGGTGGCGTTGCTAAAATCACAGTATCTGACTTTTCTATTTCTAAATGCTCATCATCACCACTAATAATTTTATATAATCTTGTATAAAGTCGCTCACCACTACCAGTAACAAAAATTACTGAATTGTCATTAATAGCATCACTAGTTAAATTTCTAAACTTAATTTTATTAAATTGCAAATAAGTTCCTGACTTAAATTCTTCTAAAATTGATTTTAATGTGCCCCCCATAACGATGGCATCACGATTAGTTTCACTAACCAACTCCAAAATTTCACTTATTTTATATAAATCCTGTTCATGACAAGCAATAATAATTTTAGACTTTGCTGCCTTAAAAGTTGATTCCACTAACTTCTTACATTTATGATTAGGTGCCGTATAATCATTACGACTAGCATAACCAGAATCACTCATCAATAATAAAATTTTATTATTAGCAATTTTTGCTAAGTGCGCCATATTCGTAGCAAAATTACTTCGTTCTTCACTATCAAAAATATAATCACCCGTATAAACAATAGTTCCATCAACAGTCTTTAAAGCAAAACCAAAACTTCCAGGAATACAAGTTGTCGTATTAAAAACTTCAATTTCATTATCACCAAAAGATAAAATATCCTTTTCTTTAATTTCAATTAACTCATTTTCACTATGTCATACTTTAAACTTGTGCAGTTTTTGTTTAATTAAAAAGATTGTTAACTTACTAGCATAAATAGGAATTTTAATATCCTTTAAAAGATATGTTATTGCTCCAAAACATTCCTCTGATGGTTTAGAAATAAATAATCCTTTAATTCGATTAACATTTTCTTTCAAATAAGAAAAATCAGGAATAACGGTATCAACTCCTAACGCTTCTCGTTCAGGGATTTTACTACCAGCATCAAAAATAAATATATCACGGTTAACTTCCACCACATACATATTTTTCCCACGTTCATCAAGTCCCCCTAATGCAAAAACTTTTATTGTTGCCATAATTATTTTTTCTCCTCTATATTTTCTATATTTAATATAATTTTATTTTAAAATATTGCTTTTATTATTATAACACATTAGACTTGGCACATAACTATAACATTTTGCACCTACCAAACTATAAAATTCACTTTCATCTTTATATTTATCTAACATTTGTGCTTCATCTAGAAAATAATATTATCAAAATAGTAGATAAAATTGAGGGTTATGTACCAAGTCTATTTCCATATCTTTCTTTTTTATTAAATTTACAATTGCATATTAATTGTTTATATTTTGAATCACAAGTTATCACATTATCTTTACAAAAATTAGGTTGCTCAATAATTAAATTTTCATCTCTTAAATGATTAAAATTTTGATTATGTCTTTTATTTACTCTTGAATCACAGCATATTTTTTTAATTAAATGATTATTAAATTCCAAATTTTTATTTAAATGTCATAAAGATTCTTTTACTTGAGAATAATCATTTCTTTTCATCATCATTTCCTGTAATACTTTTTTCAAACAAGCATCTTGTTTTTCAACTAAACAACTATGTCTGGGCACATAAAGTTTTGTTAGGTGGGAAAAGGTTTAAATAAGTATTAAGACAGTCAGGGGCACATAAAGTTTTGTTAGGTGGGAAAAGGTTTAAATAAGTATTAAGACAGTCAGGGGCACATAAAGTTTTGTTAGGTGGGAAAAGGTTTAAATAATTTTGAAAGAAAAGCAACTAAAAATTTATTACCTTTTTACTTGAAAAATAAGTAATAAAACAAAATATTTAATATTAGCCAAATTGTAAAGTTAAGTGCAACTAAATTATCTTTCACCAATCGAATATTTGGTTAGAAAAATAATTTAGTTGCACTTAACTTTACAATTTGGCATCATTATTTTTCATTAATTGCACAAAATAAAGCAGAAAACAGAAAACAATCACATGTTTATTTTCATAAGTTTAAAAATAGAGAATTAGTAAAATATGTACAACAAAAATTACTATTAGGTTGATCGCCTGAACAAATTTATGGCAGAATTAAAAATTTTCATAAAGAATGAATTATTAGTTTTAAAACAATTTACAATTGAATTTATTCTGGATTACTTGAAAAAGTTACTAATAAAAATTTAAGAAGAAAAGGTAAGAAACGAAAATCTCAAGAAAATCGCGGTAAATTTAATGGTAAATCAATTAAAGAACGAAATATTAATGTTAATAATCGTATAACTGTTGGTCATTGAGAAGGTGATACTGTAGTATCATCACGAGGTAAAAGTAAATCATGTTTAATAACTTTAGTTGAAAGAACATCAAGATTTACTTTAGCAATGTTAGTTGAAAATAGAACTACTAAAGTTGTTAACGAAAACATTAGCCATTATTTATCAATTCTTCCAAATAATCTTGTTAAGACTATAACATTTGATAGGGGTAAAGAATTTTCTAATTGACAACAACTTGAAAAAAATTTAAATGTGAAAATTTATTTTGCTAATGCGTATTCGCCTTGACAAAGAGGTACTAATGAAAATACTAATGGTTTAATTAGAGAAAAATTTCCTAAAAAATTTAATTTTTCAAATACTACTAAAAATGCAGTTCATAAATTTATATTGTCTTTAAACCAAAGACCAAGAAAAATACTAAATTATCTTTCACCAATCGAATATTTGGTTAGAAAAATAATTTAGTTGCACTTAACTTTACAATTTGGCTTATTAAAATAATTACAAATTATTTGTAAATAAAAAATACTATATAGTAATTTCTAACTTTTATTAGGTTAATACTTATGGATTTTATTAAATAGACTTCTTGCATTACTTATTAAAATAATTACAAATAATTTGTAATTATTTTAATAAGTAATGCAAGAAGTCTAATGTAAAAACCTTAGAAAATAAGCATTGATTAAACTTATTTACAACTCACAAAAATATGTACACCAACAAATGTGAACAATTAGCTAATGAATACAAAAAATTAGATGAATACTTATATAAATACCATTATCGGTTAAAACAAGGTTATAAAGTATTTCATTTTGCATGAAGAACAATTATTACAATTTTTGGTGAAGTTATTTTTAAACGACGCCGATATAAATATTGAAATCAAAAATCAGGTAAATTTGAATATGTATGTTTATTAGATAAAGAAATTGGCTTATTGCCTAAACAACGCATTTATTTTGATGTTCAATTTAAAGTTTTAAGTCTTTTGGGTGATGGTAAACGCTATCGTGATATTTTAGATGCTCTAAATCATTGTTATATTTCAAAAGCTAGTATTTCAAGTATTTTAAATAAATACGATATTGCCGAATATTTTCAACTAGCAGAAAAAGAAACTAAAACTAGAATTGATGTTAAAAATAAAGATTTATTCAATTAGATGAGACATTTTTAGCGACATTAGATCGGAAAGTTAAACAAGACCAAAGAATTCGTTTAGTTACTTTTCATACCGGACATAAAGAAAAAAATTACAAAAATGCTCGTAGAGCGTTAGAAAATAAACGAGGTCATTTTCTAATGTTAAAAGTTGGTAAACGAATAAATACGATGGATTATCGTGATTTATTAATTAGAGAATTACAAAAACATTATGTGAATATTAATTATGACAAAATAATTGTTTGTGGCGATGGCGCTACTTGAATTAGAGAAATTGCCAATAGTTTCGGTAATGTTAGATATATTTTAGATGGTTATCATGCTATTAAAAAATTAAAACAAACGGCATTTAATATTATTTTTGAAAATCGCAAAGTAGCACTAAATAGTTGAATTAAATTATATAAGGATGGAAATCATCAAGAATTAATCAAAAACATTCGTAATGTTGTTAAAAATGAATTAAATAAAGATATTAAAACAATTTTAAGAAAGGCGAGTAATTATTTCAGTAATAATAAGCATGGTATTCATCATCAAAATTTAGAATGAAATATCGGTTGTAGCATTGAAAGTGATGTATCACATTTAATAAAACAACAATTAGGATATGGAGCAAAAATATATAATCATAAGAATTTAAATAACCTATTACATTTAAGAATGGCAAATTTAAACAAATTAAATGTATTGCATTATATTAATGAAAATATTAATTCAGAAATAGAAATCAGAAAAGAAATATATAAAACTTCATTATGAAATAAATATAATAATAAAAATGATGATAGTTGAATTAATTATAAAGGTAATATTGTAACAAATAAATATAATAGACTTCTTGCATAACCTATTAAAATAATAAAAATTTTAAATTTAACCACTTTAAAATAAACATTTTTCTAAAATCTAAAATAATTTTGATAACAATTAACTAGGTTATGCAAGAAGTCTAATAGATTTAAGTAAGTAAAAATATAAAATTAATATATATTTAGTTAAAATTTAATAATAATTAATAATTTTTATTGTAGACTTGGTACATAACTATAACATTTTGCACCTACCAAACTATAAAATTCACTTTCATCTTTATATTTATCTAACATTTGTACTTCATCTAGAAAATAATATTATCAAAATAGTAGATAAAATTGAGGGTTATGTACCAAGTCTTGTGTAAAAATTCAATAATATGATAAAATGGTAATGAATAAAAATGACAATAACAAGAAAGGTATGGTTAGTTTAGTAATTAAATAATATAATTAGCTGATTGTTTTACTTCTTAAAAGCAATACCTAAGAAAACTAAACGCGACCCTAATGAAGCATTAGAATTGCTACAACTTGAACTTAGTGATTTTGCTATTAATTTTACGCATGTTGATTATTGAAGAATTTGTTCTCGAGTTAGTCAAGACATTGAATCTCGTAATATGTGAATTAAACAATTGCAAAAAAATATAATATTAGTCATGTTAGTTGTATTCGTAATATCTTTTGAGTTGAAAATATTCTAATAAAAAATAGTCACTTTCATATACCTGGCAAAAAGATATTATTGGAAAATAAGGGTACTAATAATAATTTATTAGCAATTGATGCTACAGAAATTCCAATTAGACTTGGTACATAACCCTCAATTTTATCTACTATTTTGATAATATTATTTTCTAGATGAAGTACAAATGTTAGATAAATATAAAGATGAAAGTGAATTTTATAGTTTGGTAGGTGCAAAATGTTATAGTTATGTACCAAGTCTATTGAAAGAATTAAAAAAAACTAAAATTATTATTTTCTGGTAAGAAAAGGCAACATTCATTAAAATCGCAAATAATTATTGATTTATTTAACAATAAAATTATTTCAGTAGATTTTTGTTATGGCAGTATTCATGATTATAAGTTATTTTTAAAATCAAATACACTTATAAATCCAAAATTAGAATTAATTGCTGATTTAGGATATCAAGGTTTGCAAAATGTTCATAAAAATACATTATTGCCAATTAAAAAGAGTAAAAATAATCCTTTAAATCCAGATAAAAAGGAATATAATAGCTTTTTAAGTAAAGTTAGAATTGTCATTGAACATGTTTTTGCTAGATTAAAAAGATTTAAAATACTAGTTTATCGTTATCGCAATAAGATTAGAAGATTTGGATTACGATTTAACTTAATTTCAGGAATATATAATTTTGAATTAAGCTAGTTATAGTGTACCAAGTCTATAGTTAAAATATATTGTTATAATAAAATTTGTGAGGTAGATAAATATGGTGTTTTTAAAAAGATTAGAAGCTTATGGGTTTAAATCGTTTGCCAAGCCAACAAAAATAGTTTTTGAACACGGTATTATTGGTGTTGTTGGCCCTAATGGTTCTGGTAAATCTAATATTAATGATGCTATTCGCTGAGTATTGGGCGAACAATCAATTAAATCATTACGAGGTGATAATATCCAAGATATTATTTTTCAAGGTAGTAGTGAATATCCACAGTTAAATATGGCGGAAGTTAAATTAATTTTTAATAATAAAAAACGCATTTTTCCCATTGACTTTGATGAGGTAGAAATAACTAGAAGAGTTTATCGTGATAATAATGAAAATGAGTATTCAATTAATAAAAGTCGTAGCAGATTAAAAGATGTTCAAGAATTAGTATTGGGTACTGGTTTAAGTAAAGGGTCGTTAGCTATTATTAATCAAGGTAATGTAGCCAATTTTTCACAATTTAAACCAGAAGAAAGAAGATTATTATTTGAAGAAGCAGCTAATGTTTCTAAGTATAAAAAACGCAAATTAGAGTCAGTTCGGAAGTTAGAAAAAACTGAAGAAAATTTAGTTCGCATTAATGATATTATTATTGAGATGGAAAGAAATATTAATTATTTGCGTCGTCAAGCTAAGAAAGCACAAGAGTATGTTATTAAAAAAGAACAATTAACAATTATTGAAGTGGCTATTTTAGTAAAAGATATTACTAGTCAGTATGAAGAACTTCGTGATTTACAATTAGAAATTAAAAGATATACTTCTCAAACCGAAGATTTGAGTGTTCAAATTACTAATTATGATAATAAAATTAATTTGTTGCAAGAAAATATTTTCACTATTGATAATAAAATGCAAGAGTTAGGACAACAATTAGATGATCATCTTAATCAATTAGAACTATTACAAAATGAAAAAATATCACAACAAAATGAAAAACAAGTTAATGGTAATAATCAAGTTCAAGATTTAGAACAAGATGCTAATAATATTAATCAAGAAATTTTACAACAAACTAAATTAATTACTGAACAACAAAATATGATTGATGATTTTCAAAAACAAAGAATTTTATTAAATGAAGATTTAGAAGTTGCCGTTAAAAAGTATAATCTCTTAAATAAGGAAATTTATGAATTAAAAAGTAAACAGGATTATTTAATTGATTTGCAAAATAATAATACTTATTATTATCACGGTGTTAAAACAATTTTAAATAATAGACTTCATTTAACAGGGGTTATTGATACTATTGATCGGTTAATTAATGTTCCTAGTATTTATCAATTAGCTATTCAAGAAGCTTTATCTAGTAGTATGCAACATATTGTTGTTGAAAAGGATAGTGATGCTATTCGTGCAATTCAATTTTTAAAAGCTAATGAAGGTGGAATTGCAACATTTTTACCATTAAATAGTTTACGGATTCAAATGATTAATAATGAGGATTTATCATTATTAAAAACTCAAAAAGGTTTTATTGGTGTTGCTTATGAATTATTAACTACTAATGTTAAGTTTGAACCAGTAATGCGTTTTTTATTAGGAAGAATAATTATTGTTGAAAATTTAGCACAAGCAAATGAAATAGCACATTTAACATATCGGAAGTATCATATTATTACTTTACAAGGTGATGTTATTCGTCCTGGAGGCAGTATTAGTGGTGGTCATAAAAGAGTTAAGCAGTTTTTATTTAATAATGAAGAGCAAGTTAATAGTTTAAAAACTAAAATTAGTGAATTAGAACAATTAGTTCAAACTTATTATCAAAAATGACAAAATATTAAAGAGAAACTAATAACATTAAATAATGAATTAGAACAAAAACAATTGCATTTAGGTAAGTTTCAACAAAGTAAACAAAGTAATGAACAAAAACAAAGAATAATTCAACAGGAATATCAATATTTAACAAAGAAAAAAATGCGAGTTAGTAATAATTTCAATCAACCACTTGATGAACGACTAATGTTGGAAAATAAAATTAGTAATTTAAAGTTAGAAAAATTAAAAATTACTGAACAACAACAAACACAAAGAACTTTACGAGAAACTTATAGTAATCAATTATATTCATTAACTTTAGAAATAAAAAAAATTCGTGCTGAATATAAAAATCAAGAGAAACTATTACAAGAATATAACTATCAAAAATTAGCAATTGATAATTGTTTACAACAAAATTTAGAAAGATTAGCTCAAGAATATCGTTTAACTTATGAATATGGTTATGAAAAGTATGGTCAAGATCCGATTGGTGATATTAAAAAAGTTCGTGAGCAAATTATTTTATTACGCCAAGAATTACAAGATTTAGGGCCAGTAAATATTGATGCTATTTCTGAATATGAAACAATTAATGAACGATATCAATTTTTAAAAGCACAAGAACAAGAATTAAATAATGGTAAAAAACAATTACTTAATGCTATTAAAGATATGGATGAAATTATGATAACTCGTTTTGATACGACCATTAAAGATATTAATAAGGTTTTGCCAGAAACTTTTAAAGTTCTTTTTGCGGGGGGCACTGCTAGTTTAACATATACTGATCCTAATAATATTTTAGAAACCGGAATTGATATTTTAGTAAATTTACCAGGAAAAACTATTACTAACTTGAATTTATTATCAGGTGGTGAGAAATCACTAGTAGCTTTAGCAGTGCTTTTTGCAATTTTAAAGGCGCGTCCTTTACCAATTGTTATTCTTGATGAAGTGGAAGCACCATTAGATGTTGCTAATGTTGAAAGATTTGCTAAGTATTTAAAGTCTTTTGCTACCAAAACACAATTTATCGTTATTACGCATCGCCCAGGAACAATGGAAAACTGTGATACATTGTATGGCACAACAATGCAAAGTAAAGGCGTTACTAAAATGGTTGCTATTAGATTAGAACAAGCAAAAAATTTAGTTACTTCTGCTAATTAATTATTGTGTATTATTAATATGATAAGTGTAAAACATTAATGATTTAATCCAATGGAGGTTATTAAAATGTTAAGAACTAAATTTACTATTGAGATTGAACGCTTGAAAAATAATATTATTGAATTATTTAATTTAACAATGAAACAACATAAAGAAGTTATTAAGGCCTTAGAAGAAGAAAGTATTAGTAAATGCAAAATAATTGTTGCGAATGATAATAATATTAATAAATTTTATGCTGAAATTTTAGATAGTGCCATTTGAAGAATTGCTAAGCAACAACCAGTTGCTAGCGATTTACGCCATATTATTGGTTATATGTCAATTGCCAAAGAATTAGAAAGAATTTCTGATTATGCTCGTAACATTGCTAATTTTTTTTTAAAAGCTAAACCACCAGTTAAATATATTAAGTATATTGGTCAATTATCTAAAAAAGTTTTAAAAATTATGCAGTTTATTATTAAAATTCTTGCTGATGAAACGCAATGAGGTAAGAAAATTATTCAAACTATTGTTAGTTTAGATGATATTGTTGATACTGAATATAATGATATTAATACTTTGTTAATTGATTTAGTTTTAGATAATGTTACTGAAGATAAAATATGAATTTATACAGGAATTATGCAACAATTAAAATATTTAGAGCGAGCTGGTGATCATTTAGTTAATATTGCTGAAACCTTACTATTTATTTCTCAAGGAACTCATTATGAATCAGGAAGATAGTATCAGAACAAGTTATTGTAATAATTACAAATATTTGTAATTATATTTTTATTTATATAAGAAATTATAAAAGTTTTAGTAATAAAGCATTTAGAAAGAACTTATATAAAATTTATTATAGTTAATGAATTAACAAAGTATTAATATTGTTATTTTTAAAATATCTAGTAATTTTTATTAATACTTGCGATTGAAATGAAGTAGTTTGAAAATATTATTATTTAATTAAAATTTCGTTAATTATATTAATTTTAAATAGACTTGGTACATAACCCTCAATTTTATCTACTATTTTGATAATATTATTTTCTAGATGAAGTACAAATGTTAGATAAATATAAAGATGAAAGTGAATTTTATAGTCTAATAGGCATAAAATATAAAACTTTCATGAAAATGGTAGAAATTTTAAAAGAAGCTGAAGCTAAACAAAAACAAATTGGTGGTAGACCAAATAAATTATCAATAGAGCAAAGATTACTTATGAGTTTAGAATACTGAAAAGAATATAGTACATATCGTATTATTGCAAAAAAATATAATATTAGTCATGTTAGTTGTATTCGTAATATCTTTTGAGTTGAAAATACTCTAATAAAAAATAGTCACTTTCATATACCTGGCAAAAGGATATTATTGGAAAATAAGGGTACTAATAATAATTTATTAGCAATTGATGCTACAGAAATTCCAATTGAAAGAATTAAAAAAAACTAAAATTATTATTTTCTGGTAAGAAAAGGCAACATTAGATTTGATACATAACTATAACATTTTGCACCTACCAAACTATAAAATTCACTTTCATCTTTATATTTATCTAACATTTGTACTTCATCTAGAAAATAATATTATCAAAATAGTAGATAAAATTGAGGGTTATGTACCAAGTCTATTCATTAAAATCGCAAATAATTATTGATTTATTTAACAATAAAATTATTTCAGTAGATTTTTGTTATGGCAGTATTCATGATTATAAGTTATTTTTAAAATCAAATACACTTATAAATCCAAAATTAGAATTAATTGCTGATTCAGGATATCAAGGTTTGCAAAATGTTCATAAAAATAGATTATTGCCAATTAAAAAGAGTAAAAATAATCCTTTAAATCCAGATAAAAAGGAATATAATAGCTTTTTAAGTAAAGTTAGAATTGCCATTGAACATGTTTTTGCTAGATTAAAAAGATTTAAAATACTAGTTTATCGTTATCGCAATAAGATTAGAAGATTTGGATTACGATTTAACTTAATTTCAGGAATATATAATTTTGAATTAAGCTAGTTATAGTTATGTACCAAGTCTAGTAAAGAAAAATGTCTTTTTTGTTTATAGAAGGAGACATTTTATTTTTTAAAAATTAATATAAAATGTTTAGAAAATAATCTAGAATAGAAATTTATTTCAGATTGTTAATGATAATATTAATTTATAAAATTAAAAAAAGGGTTTAACTAATGTCATTTATAATTCAATGTCCACATTGTCATCAAGAAATTACCGAAAAAGATTTTGAAAAGAGTCATCAAGCAATATCACATTTACAACAATTTTTTGATCGTAAGCAACAAGAATATGTTAGTAAGTTAAAACTTCAATTAAAGGATAGTTTTGAAAAAGAAAAACAAAAAAACATTAATATTTCACTAATTGAAAAAGAAAAAGAGTTAAATGAAAAACATCAACAAACTTTAGATAATTTAAAACAACAATTAAATGAGGCTAACAGCAATTTAAAATCCCAAGAAGAAAGAAAAAACGCTGATATTAAAGCTTCTGTTTTTGAGCAAAAAAGCAATATTGAAAAAGAAAAACAAAAAGAAATTGATGAAATTAATGATACTTATCAAAAGAAAATTGATGAGTTAAAATCTGAAATAAAAGATTTAAATATTAAAGAAAAAATTAATGAATCTCAACTGGAACAATTGCTTACAAAAAAAGAACTTGAAATTACTAAAAATAAGCAACAGGAAATTGATTTATTAAAGGATAAAATTAGTATTTTAGAAACCGAAAAGAAAACAAAGGAAGCAGATATTAAGGTTATTTTGGTTGAAAAAGAAAAAGAGTGAAGTAATTTACAACAAAATAAGTTGGATACTTTAAATAAAGAGTATCAGAAAAATATTAATGATTTACAAGAGAAAAATCATCAATTAGATATATTAGTTAAAAATAATGAATCTAATGTCAAAACATTAGTAGCAGAAACTAAAAATGAAATTATTAATTCTAAACAAGAAGAAATTAATAAGTTAATTGATGAAACAACTGAATTAAAACTTAAATTAGAACAAGGGCGAAATATTAGAACAGGAATTTTAGGAGCTAATTTAGAAAATGATTTTGCAGGTAAAATGCCATCGTTTTTCCCAAATGACCATTTTGAAAAAACAACTAAAACCATTAATGGTAAAAAACCTGATTTTAGGTTAGGAGTTTTGAATGATGAAGAAGATAATAAAGTAGTTGGTAATATCTTATTTGAATTAAAAAATCAAGAAAAATTAGATAGTAAATGGGAGGAAAAATTAGCAATTGAATTAAAAGAATGAAATGCTAAGTTTGGCATTATTGTTTGAACTTATGCTAAAGCACCATTTAGTCGTTCTTCAAAATATCGTGATATTTTTATTATTAATACTGACCTTGAAATTATTGCATTAATTGTTAATATTTTAAAATTTTTAATTAAAAAAGAATTTGCTTTATCATCACAATCTTCAACTAATAAAAATGATCAGGAATTTAAAGAACGCTTTAATAATTGATTACAAGATGAATTTAGTTCTTTAATTGGTAAAGCGATGCAAGAGTTTGCTAAGTTTGATAAGAATATTCAACAAATTCAAAATTCTAATGAGAAATTAAAAACTGTTAAAGAGAACTTACAAGAAATATTAATTGCTAAAATTGAGGTTTCTTTAAAAAAATTATTGTAGTTTTAAAAGACTTCTTGTTGTTAAAACAACAACAAGAATTTTTTATTGAAAAATTTTTAATTTTTATAAATAACTAGTAAAATTAGTAGTGAAAGTAAGTCTAAGGAGAGAAATGTATGGAATATAAAGCCCCCAGAGGTACTAATGATATTTTACCAATCCAAAGTAAACAACGATATCAATTACAACAAATTTTACGAGATATTGTTAAAAAATATAATTATGAAGAAATTAGTACGCCGATATTTGAACAGTATGAATTATTTCAAAGAACTGTTGGTGTTAATAGCGATATTGTTAGTAAAGAAATGTTTAACTTTCAAGATAAAAAAGGTCGTGAATTAGCACTTCGCCCTGAAAATACAGCGCCAATTGTTAGAGCAGTAATTGAAAATAAGTTAATTGATGCTTTAGGATTACCTTTAAAATTATTTTACTATGGAGATATGTTTCGTTATGAGCGACCACAACGAGGGCGTCAAAGACAATTTACGCAATTTGGTGTGGAAGTTTTTGGCAAAAAAACTATTTATTTAGATGCTGAAATTATTTGTTTAGCAATGGATATTGTTAGATCTTTAAAGATTAATAATATTATTCTTAAAATAAATTTTTTAGGAGCAAAAGCAACTCAAAATAAATATCAACAAATTTTAAAAACATTTTTACAAGATATAAGCACAACATTATGTGCGGATTGTCAAAGAAGGATTACTAAAAATACCTTGCGAGTATTAGATTGTAAAATTGATCAAAATATTAAAAATTTACCAATAATTAGTGAAACTTATTCTCTCGAAGAAAAAGAATATTTTACAAGGTTAATAAAGTTATTGGATAATTTAAAAGTTAAATATGAGATTGATAGTAAATTAGTTCGTGGTTTAGACTATTATAATGATACTGTTTTTGAAATTATTAGTTTAGAGAAGGGTGTTGAAGGACAGAATACATTAATTGGCGGCGGTCGTTATGATAATTTAGTTGAGGAATTATCAAAAAAACAAAAATCAGTTCCAGCAATTGGTTTTGCAATTGGGATTGAAAGATTACTTAATGCTATTGAAAATCATTCAGACTTTATTAAAAAAATGCCTCCATTGGTTGATGTATACATTATTGCTTTAACTGCTACCGGTTATGAATTAGCAACTAATGTATTATTAACTTTAAGAAGTAATAATTTTATTAGTGATATGGATTATGAACAAAGGAATATTAAGTCTCAGTTTAATGTTGTTTCTAAATTAGATTGTCGTTTTGTTATTATTATTGGTGATAGCGAAGTTAAAGAAAATAATTTAACTATTAAAAATCAGCAAACTAAGGTAGAAGAAAAGATTAGCATTAATGAATTAATTAATTATTTGAATGCAAATAAGGGAGATAAATAATGAGAAGTCATAATTGTGGTGAATTAAGAGAAAAAAATGTTAATTTAGAAGTTAACCTTTGTGGTTGAGTTCATACAATTCGTAAACTTAATAATTTAATATTTTTAGATTTACGCGATCGTTATGGAATGACGCAAATTATAATTAATAGTGAAAATCCTAACTATGCTCTTGCTAAAAGTTTAAGCACTGATGATGTTATTAAAGTTGATGGTATGGTAGTACTTCGTAAATCTAAAAATAATAATTTATCAACAGGAAATATTGAAATTATTTGTACTAATTTAGAGTTAATAAATAAATCACAAGTATCACCATTAGATAATGAAAGTTTAGAGGAAACGCGTTTAGAATACCGATTTTTAGATTTACGGAGACAAGTAATGCAAGATAAAATAATTTTGCGCCATCAAGTTATGCAAATAATGCGTAATTTTTTAAATAATAATAATTTTTTAGAAATTGAAACGCCAATTTTAGCAAGCACAACTCCTGAAGGAGCAAGAGACTATTTAGTTCCGGCAAGAAATCAAAAAGGACATTTTTATGCATTACCACAATCACCACAAATATTTAAGCAATTATTAATGGTTGGTGGTTATGATCGCTATTATCAAATCGCTCGTTGTTTTCGTGATGAAGATTTAAGAAGTGATCGCCAACCAGAATTTAGTCAATTAGATTTAGAAATGAGTTTTATTGAACAAAATGATATTATTAGTCTTTTAGAGCAAATGATGCAGGAAATAATGTTAAAAACTAAAAACATTAAACTAAAAATACCTTTTTTACAATTAGATTATGAAGTGGCAATTGATTTATATGGTAGTGATAAACCAGATTTACGATATGATTTAAAACTTATTGACCTTAGTTTAATGAATACTAGTACTAGTGAAAAGAAAACTACTAAAGCAATTGTTGTTTCTCAGTTATTAACTGATTTACAATTAGCAGACCTAAAAGTTATTGTTAGTCAATATCAGGCGGGACAGTTAGAATATATTACTTATGACAATAAAGTTATTGTTTCAGAGTTATTAACTAATAAAGCTGAAGATATCATTAATCATTTAGCAATTAGTAATCAAGCAACAGTTTTAATGATTACAAATGATTATGAATTGGCTTGCAATACAATGGGAGCAATAAGACAAGTTATTATTAAACAATTAAATCTTATTGCTAATGAAGATTATCAATTTTTATGAGTAGTAAATTGACCATTATTTGCTTATGATAATGAAAGCAAAAAATTTGTTGCTGCTCATCATCCATTTACGCGTCCTAATATTAAAGATGAAATTGATTTTACTAGTAATCCGATGCTAGTCAAGTCTCAGGCTTATGATTTAGTATTGAATGGTTATGAAGTTGGTGGTGGTTCAATGAGAATTCATAGTCTTGAAATGCAACAAAAAATGTTAGAGTTTTTACAAGTTTCTGTTGAAGAACAAAAGGAAAAATTTGGTTTTCTTTTGAATGCTTTATCCTATGGAGCACCAATTCATGGTGGCATTGCTTTAGGATTAGATCGTTTAATAATGTTATTAAGTAATAGTCATAGTATTCGTGATGTGATTGCTTTTCCTAAGAATACTAAGGGTAGTGATATGTTAACGCATGCTCCTAGTGTTGTTAAACAAGAACAATTGGACATTTTGGGGTTAAATGTGGTAAATAGTTAGTAAAATATAGGTATTTTATGGAAAATATATTAAAATAAGTATGGTGAAAAGTAACAAGGAGGAATAATATGTCACAAAACCAATTTCAAAATGAAAACGATAATTATAATCGTGAGCAGTCAATTAATACTATTAAGATGTTAGGTGTTGAAGCTGTAAATCAAGCTAATTCAGGGCATCCGGGAATTGTTTTAGGAGCAGCACCAATGAGTTATGCACTATTTAGTGAACATTTATATTGTAATCCACAAGATCCCCAATGAATTAATCGTGATCGTTTTATTTTATCAGCTGGACATGGGTCAGCATTATTGTATGCGTTATTACATTTAAGTGGTTATGATATTAGTATTGATGAAGTTAAAAATTTTCGGCAATTGCATTCAATTACTCCTGGGCATCCAGAAAGAAATTTAACACTTGGTGTTGAAGCAACAACGGGACCATTAGGACAAGGATTAGCAATGGGTGTTGGTTGTGATTTAGTAAGAACTTTTCTGGCACATAAATATAATAAACCTGATTTTAATATTTTTGACTATCATACTTATATTATTTGTAGTGATGGTGATTTACAAGAAGGCATAAGCCAAGAAGCAATTAGTTTAGCAGGTCATTTAAAATTAAGTAATTTAATTGTTTTATATGACTCTAATGATATTCAATTAGATGGCCCAGTAAGTCTATCACAAAGTGAAAATACGAAACAGCGTTTTTTAAGTGCTAATTGAAATTATATTTTAGTTACTGACGGTAGTGACTTTAAAGCAATTAGTCAAGCATTAAGACAAGCTAAAGCGGAAACTGAAAAACCAACTTTAATTGAAATTAAAACTATAATTGGTGTTGGGGCTTCAAAAGCAGGAACTAGCAGTGTTCATGGTGCCCCTTTAGGCAATGATATTATTAAGTTAAAAGAAAATTTAAAGTGGGATTATGAACCATTTTTTGTTCCTGATGATGTAAAAAATGATTTTAAAGTTAGAGTTGTGCAAAGAGGACAACAACAACAAAAAATTTGAAATCAAATGTGAACTGAATATGCTAATAAATATGTTACTGAATATAATGAAATTAATGATACTTTATATCATAACTATAATTTTACTGCTAATGATTTTCAAGATATTTTAATTGAACAAGATATGGCAACAAGAGATTGTTCATCAATGGTATTAAAAACTATTAGTAAAAAATTGCCATTATTTATTGGCGGTAGTGCTGATTTATCATCATCAACAAAAGTTTTAGGAAGTGATGGATATTTTGCATCCAATAATTTACAAGGTCGTAATATTATGTTTGGTGTTCGTGAATTTGGAATGGGTGCTATTAGTAATGGTATGCTATTACAAAAAACTGTGCGCTCATTTGTTGCTACTTTTTTAATTTTTAGTGATTATATGAAACCTGCAATTCGTTTAGCTTCATTAATGGAAATTCCTAATATTTTTGTTTTTAGTCATGACTCAATTGCTGTTGGTGAAGATGGACCAACCCATCAGCCGGTAGAACAAATTTCAATGTTAAGAGCATTACCTAACTTAAATGTTTTTCGTCCTTGTGATATGAAAGAAACGATTGCTAGTTACATTTGTGCATTGAATAGTAAAGATAAGCCAACAGCAATTTTAGTTTCGCGACAAAATTTACCGCAAATTATTTCTAGTGATGTTAATAAAGCATTAAAGGGTGGATATATTATTAGTCCTGAAAAATCACAATTAGAATTAATAATTATTGCTACTGGTAGTGAAGTACAATTAGCATTAAAAGTTCAGCAACAATTACAAAAAGAAAATATTAATACTATTCGTGTTGTTTCTATGCCTTCAACAACTGTTTTTGATTATCAAGATGTGACTTATAAGTTAGAAGTTCTTCCGCAGACTGTTAAAAAGATAAGTTTAGAAATGGCTTCAACTTGAGGATGACATAAATATGTTGATAATGGGATAACTTTTGGTATTGACAGATTTGGAATATCAGCACCAATGCAGGATATAATGAATGAATTAGGATTTACTGTTGATAATATTGTATTACAAGTTAAGCAATTATTACAAAAAGATAATATAAAGGAGAAAAGATAAAATGCCTTGATGAGCAGGATTGTTAATTGGTCTTGTTGGCGGTTTAATAATAGGGGGATTATTAGCATTTTTAATATCTAAAAAGATGTTTGAAAAGCAATTAAGAGATAATCCACCGGTTAATGAAAAAATGATTCGAGCAATGTATATGCAAATGGGAAGAAAACCTTCCGAATCGCAAATTAAAGCTGTGATGAATGCGATGCGTCGTAATCAAAAAAAACCTTAGAACTAATAAAATAACTTTTTAAACTGCCATATAATGGCAGTTTTTATATGGCAAATTTAGTTTGCAATAAAATACTATAAAAATTATTTTTACTAATAATGATGTGATCAACAAATTCAATTTTTAAAACTTTAGCAATATAAATTAAAGCGTTTGTTGTTTCAATATCATGTTTACTAGGTAAACTATCATTATTAGGATGATTATGCGCACAAATAATTTTTTGGGCATGATTTTTTAAAACGAGGTAATATATATCTTTTGGATCAATTGAAATTTGATTAATTGTTCCTTGATATACAAGTTGCTTAAAAATAATCCGATTATTATTATTTAATAAAATTAAATAAAAATTTTCGGTATTTAAATTACTTACTTCAATATGAAGTAAGTAAAAAATATCATACGGATTATTAATTCTAATAATTTTATTGTTAGCAATGTTAATATTTATTCGTTGATATAACTCAAAACTTGCTAATAACTCAATAGCCTTAACTTTTCCAATTCCTTTAATAACGGTTAATTCATTTAAAGTTACTTTTAATAAGTTTTCAGCACCATTAAAATGATTAATAATATACTGTGCTAATTGTAAAACATTTTGTTTTTTATTACCAGTTCGTAATAGTAATGCAAGAAGTTCGTTATTACTTAAGTTTTTAATGCCATTTTTTCACGCTTTTTCTCGTGGTCGTTCATTAATGGGAATGTCTTTAAATTTCATAAAATGGTGGCAAAATCTTATTATATAAATTTTGGAGTTTTTCTAATTTTGCTTCTAAATTTTTAATATTTGTCACATCACGATTATTTCATCCGACTTTAAAACCACCAGGGAGTCCAATATCGGCTTGCTGGGCATTAAAAAGATTTTTAATTACTGGAATAGCTAGACCAAGTAATGCTCCACCAATAAGAAATGAAGCAATTGCACCACCGGTTTTAGAAATCATTTCTTCTTCTGATAATTGTTTTAGTTTCATAATAACCTTTTTTCATAATTTATATTCGTTTGATAACAAATAATTTCCTTGTGGTTTATTTATCTTGTAATTTTTAATCATGCTGAATTATACTTGTAAGTGCAAGTAAATAAAATTGCAAAAAATCTCATATAAAAATTTCATGATGCTAAGTTTATTTTAGAAAAAACAAAGCAAGGAGTTTTTATATGGGTTACAAACATCTTGGCATATATGAAAGAATTTATATTGAGAATCAATTGAAGTTTAAAGTAAAAATTAGTGAAATAGCTAAAAATCTTAATCGAAGTATTAGTACTATTATTCGAGAAGTCAATAGAAATAAAAATAGTAATCATTATTTTTCATTAATTGCACAAAATAAAGCAGAAAACAGAAAACAATCACATGTTTATTTTCATAAGTTTAAAAATAGAGAATTAGTAAAATATGTACAACAAAAATTACTATTAGGTTGATCGCCTGAACAAATTTATGGCAGAATTAAAAATTTTCATAAAGAATGAATTATTAGTTTTAAAACAATTTACAATTGAATTTATTCTGGATTACTTGAAAAAGTTACTAATAAAAATTTAAGAAGAAAAGGTAAGAAACGAAAATCTCAAGAAAATCGCGGTAAATTTAATGGTAAATCAATTAAAGAACGAAATATTAATGTTAATAATCGTATAACTGTTGGTCATTGAGAAGGTGATACTGTAGTATCATCACGAGGTAAAAGTAAATCATGTTTAATAACTTTAGTTGAAAGAACATCAAGATTTACTTTAGCAATGTTAGTTGAAAATAGAACTACTAAAGTTGTTAACGAAAACATTAGCCATTATTTATCAATTCTTCCAAATAATCTTGTTAAGACTATAACATTTGATAGGAGTAAAGAATTTTCTAATTGACAACAACTTGAAAAAAATTTAAATGTGAAAATTTATTTTGCTAATGCGTATTCGCCTTGACAAAGAGGTACTAATGAAAATACTAATGGTTTAATTAGAGAAAAATTTCCTAAAAAATTTAATTTTTCAAATACTACTAAAAATGCAGTTCATAAATTTATATTGTCTTTAAACCAAAGACCAAGAAAAATACTAAATTATCTTTCATCAATCGAATATTTGGTTAGAAAAATAATTTAGTTGCACTTAACTTTACAATTTGGCTCAATTTAGTGATTACTTTTTGTTTTGTATTTAATATAACAGTGAAAATTCTAGTTAAGATATTTATTAATTAGACTTGGTACATAACCTTTAATTTTATCTACTATTTTGATATTAGACTTGGTGCATAACCCTCAATTTTATCTACTATTTTGATAATATTATTTTCTAGATGAAGCACAAATATTAGATAAATATAAAGATGAAAGTGAATTTTATAGTTTGGTAGGTGCAAAATGTTATAGTTATGTACCAAGTCTAATGTAATAAGTTATTTAAATTCTTATGATTATATATTTTTGCTCCGTAGTCTAATTGTTGTTTTGCCAAATGTGATACATCACTTTCAATGCTGCAGCCGATATTTCATTTTAAATTTTGATTATGAATACCTTGCTTATTATTACTGAAATAATTACTCGCCTTTCTTAAATTTATTTCAATATCTTTATTTAATTCATTTTTAGCAACATTACGAATGTTTTTGATTAATTCTTGATAGATTTCCATCCTTATATAATTTAATTCAACTATTTAGTGTTACTTTGCGATTTTCAAAAATAATATTAAATGCGGTTTGTTTTAATTTTTTAATAGCGTGATAAGCATCTAAAATATATCTAACATTATCGAAACTATTGGCAATTTCTCTAATTCAAGTATCACCATCACCACAAACAATTACTCTGTCATAATTAATATTTACATAATGTTTTTGTACTTCTTTAATTAATAAATCACGATAATCCATCGTATTTATTCGTTTACCAAGTCTTGTGTAAAAATTCAATAATATGGTAAAATAATTATGAATAAAAATGACAATAACAAGAAAGGCATGGTTAGTTTAGTAATTAAATAATATAATTAGCTGATTGTTTTACTTCTTCAAAGCAATACCTAAGAAAACTAAACGCGACCTAGCAAGATTGGTTTTATTTTTTAATAAATATTTGGATATTGATTTAGATAGGCAAAGTTAAATCTAAATAGTATTCTTAATATTGAGATAAGATTATGAAAACAAAATTTAAATATAATTTAATAAAAGATTTTATTTTTTTAAGAAAATTGTCGTTTATTGTTCTTTTTTTCATAATTTGAATTTGCTTTATTTTTCTAAAAAGTTTAAAATTGTCTTGCATTGTTTTATAAAAGTTGAGGTTTAATTTATGAAAAGAAAAATAATGAAATATTGAGTAGTGTTATTGTTATCAGTTTCTCAAATTTTAACCTTAGTTGCTTGTACTTTTCGTTATCAAACTAAGATTGATGAAGGCATCGCTGCTAAATTAAATGATTTTTCAGCAATTACTGGCGAAATTACTAAAGCAATAATATTAAGTAGAGAAAAAAAATGAGATGCTTCGCAAGTTATTAATGATATTTTAGAAAATAAAGTTGATAATTTAATTTTTAAAAATATTTCTTATTCGTATTTTGGACAAACCAATGATAATAATTGATTCCCTCGTCATCAAGAGTTTTTTACTTCGCAAGATTTAGCTGATAAAGTTATTAACCCTGAGGATAAAAATAAAAAATCTTATGCTGATTTAATTAGTCAAAATAATATTTTAGGTAAAATTAGAACATATGGTTCAATTTTTAACACTTTAACTGTTGATACATTAAAAGAAATTTTTAATAGTGGGTCCGTTTTAGATCCCATTATGATTTTTTTAACTAAAAGTAATATTGAAAGTTTTTGAAATGATTATAATGCTGGTGGTTATGCTGATATTTTTACTAAATTGCGAAATGATCTTACTGAACATAATGATAATTTTATTGGCAAAGTAACATATGCTGAAGCACTACAGTGGTCACAAAAAAGAATTAAAAAAATAATTGTTCAAATTGGTTGTAAGAAAGAAAAAGTTGAAGAAAAAGTTGAAAGTTCTTGTAAAGGATATGATAGTAAAGATGATACCGAAGTAGAAGCTGCTTATGATACAATGATGGCAACATTTCGTATTCAAGTAAATGATACTGAAGGTAAAAATGTTTCAATAGAAACTAATAAATACATATTAGAAAATTTTCAAAATGGATTTAAAAATCTGAAAAATATTATTTCATTGTTAGTACCAATTTTACCAGTTATTTCTTATGTAATGAAAATGTATGCTAGTCTTCCTTTTGATGATTCCAATAAGATTTGATACAAAGTTGATAAAATTTCCGAAAACATTAAACAAGCTATTGAAGAACAATTAAGTACGACATATGTTGGTTTCGATCAATCAGTAACTAGTAATTTAAAAAATAAGTTAACAAAAGTATTTTCTTTAAATGATGGCGGATTAAGTTTACGAAAGATATTATTAATTATGAGATTAACCCCACAATTAAATGAATTAGTTAAGAACATTAAGTTAAATTTAATGACTTTTAAATATAAATTAATTGATGCGGTTTCAGCTGGTGGTGTTTATGTGGGATCTAATATTTTTCGTCTCGATATTGATTTTTTCCCATTAGCATTTCCTAAAATTAAAGAAATATTAGATCCCATTTTTGGAACTGTTAAAAAATATTTAAATTTTCTTCCTAATGATACAAAAGACTTGGTACATAACTATAACATTTTGCACCTACCAAACTATAAAATTCACTTTCATCTTTATATTTATCTAATATTTTTGCTTCATCTAGAAAATAATATTATCAAAATAGTAGATAAAATTGAGAGTTATGTACCAAGTCTAAATATTAATTTAAATGATGTTTTAATCGGAATTAATAAGTTAGTCGGTGTAATTCAAGGTCAGGTGTTAACAGAAGCAAAGATTAAAAAGATTCTTGCTGCCATTGAAATTGACAACGAGCATGCAAAAGTGGCATTATTAGAAATCCTTGGATATAATGGTCAGAAAGGTGAATTAATATCGGATGGAGTATTGGACACTCTTATTAAGACTATTAGTTCTTGTAAAGAAGATGATGCCAATTGTATAACCGAGGTTGCTAAATTTTTAACATTGTTAACAAGTGAAAACGGAATTTTAGCTCGCATTATTAATGATAATAATGAAATTATTGATATGGAATATCGGATATTTTATAAAGATAGTAATTATTGAAGGATTACTAATAAGAAAATGCAGTATAATGATATTGATAATTCATTAGAAGTATCATATGATATTAGTTTTTCCCAAGGTAAGATGAATAATATTTATTCAATTAAATGAAAAACAAAAAATTATTACAATAGTCTTGCTAGCAATAATTTTAAAATTGTAGCATTTAGGAATAAGGAGATTAAATAAAATGAAAAATACAAAATGAGCATTAATTGGACGAATACTAATTTCGTTAGCATTTTTTTTAATGATTGTTTATGGTTTTGTGGAGTTAGTTAAATCTAAATTTGTTATTTATGATACTGTTGTTTTAAAACTAAATTTTTGAACTAGTAATTTTGCTCAAACATTATGAAATATATTAATTATTATTGCTTTTTTTACATTTGTTATTACAAATGTTTGAAGTTTAAAACGAAAGATTTTCTTTTGAGTAATTGGTAGTATTTATATAATTATTGGTTTTTTAACATTTATCTTTACAATTATTGATAATACTAATGATGGTGAGAGAATGGCAATAGGCTTAGTTATTTCTTTACTATTAATGATTGGGGCGGGATTTTTATTACTAGTTGCTTATCGGATGAAAAATAAAGAAATTGTTGCTAATAATTGAAAATTTTGAGAGAAAAATAAGTCTACTGTATAGTCAAAAATAAAAACAGCAAAATCCTTGCTGTTTTTATTTTTGCCAAATTGTAAAGTTAAGTGCAACTAAATTATTTTTCTAACCAAATATTCGATTGGTGAAAGATAATTTAGTATTTTTCTTGGTCTTTGGTTTAAAGACAATATAAATTTATGAACTGCATTTTTAGTAGTATTTGAAAAATTAAATTTTTTAGGAAATTTTTCTCTAATTAAACCATTAGTATTTTCATTAGTACCTCTTTGTCAAGGCGAATACGCATTAGCAAAATAAATTTTCACATTTAAATTTTTTTCAAGTTGTTGTCAATTAGAAAATTCTTTACCCCTATCAAATGTTATAGTCTTAACAAGATTATTTGGAAGAATTGATAAATAATGGCTAATGTTTTCGTTAACAACTTTAGTAGTTCTATTTTCAACTAACATTGCTAAAGTAAATCTTGATGTTCTTTCAACTAAAGTTATTAAACATGATTTACTTTTACCTCGTGATGATACTACAGTATCACCTTCTCAATGACCAACAGTTATACGATTATTAACATTAATATTTCGTTCTTTAATTGATTTACCATTAAATTTACCGCGATTTTCTTGAGATTTTCGTTTCTTACCTTTTCTTCTTAAATTTTTATTAGTAACTTTTTCAAGTAATCCAGAATAAATTCAATTGTAAATTGTTTTAAAACTAATAATTCATTCTTTATGAAAATTTTTAATTCTGCCATAAATTTGTTCAGGCGATCAACCTAATAGTAATTTTTGTTGTACATATTTTACTAATTCTCTATTTTTAAACTTATGAAAATAAACATGTGATTGTTTTCTGTTTTCTGCTTTATTTTGTGCAATTAATGAAAAATAATGATTACTATCTTTATTTCTATTGACTTCTCGAATAATAGTACTAATACTTCGATTAAGATTTTTAGCTATTTCACTAATTTTTACTTTAAACTTCAATTGATTCTCAATATAAATTCTTTCATATATGCCAAGATGTTTGTAACCCATATAAAAACTCCTTGCTTTGTTTTTTCTAAAATAAACTTAGCATCATGAAATTTTTATATGAGATTTTTTGCAATTTTATTTACTTGCACTTACAAGTATAATTCAGCTTTTAACAAATTTATTTGTTATAATAATTTAAGAAATGAAATAGGATTAGGTGAAAATTTTTTAATGAAGAAAATATTATTAGTTGATGGTAATGGTTTAGTTTTTCGAGCATATTACGCGACAGCATATAGTAATTCCATAACTTTATGAGCAAATGATGGGACACCAACTAATGCTTTGTTAGGTTTTATTACAATGTTAGAAAAGATTTTAAAACAAAATTATGATTTAGTTTTGGTTGCTTTTGATGCTGGACCTAAAAATTTTCGTTATGGAATATTACCTAGTTATAAAGAAAAACGCATTAAAACTCCACAAGAATTATTACAGCAATTACCATTAGTTCGTGAGTTTTTAGATGCCTATGGAATTCAATGATATGAACATCCTGATTTTGAAGCTGATGATATTATTGCTACGATTAATAAAAAGGCAATTGATTTAAATTGAGAAATTGAAATTTTGTCATCGGATGGTGATTTAGAACAGTTATTATCTGCTAATACGGTAATTGTTAAACCAAAACAGGGATTATCACAAGTAGAAATTATTAATGTTGATTCATTAAAAACAAGATGAAATATAACCCCAAAACAAATACCTGATTTAAAAGGATTAAAAGGTGATGCCAGTGATAATCTTCCAGGTATTAAAGGCATTGGCGAGAAAACTGCTTTATCATTGTTACATCAATTTGGAACATTAGAAAATATTATTACTCATCAAGAGGAATTAAAGACAGCGGTTAAAGAAAAAATTGTGAATAATGCTAATATTGGTTTATTATGTAAAGAAATGGCATCTTTGAGATATGATGTTCCTTTTCCTAAGGATTTATCTTCGTTAACAATTAATAGGGATTTAGATCGTTTAAAAGAATTTTATTTAAAATATAATTTGAAGTCATTAGTTAATCGTTTAGAGACAAATAATTCTTCACAAGATAATAATAAAGATCAAGGCAAAATTTTAAGTAAGTGAGATGCTAATTATAATTGTGTTAAAAATGCGTTATTTGTTGAAATGAGTAGTGATAATTATTATACTTCAAATATTATTGGGTTTGGCGTTGTTAACGATAAAGGAGCATTTTATTTAGATTATCTTGTTGCTAGTACTGATGAATTATTTTTAGCATTTTTAAAAGATGAAAAATATTTAAAAGATGTGTTTGATTTAAAGAAAGTTATTAATGGTTGTAAATGACATCATATTGAAGTTAAAGGTATTGCTTTTGATTTACAATTAGCTGGTTATATTTTAAATGCAAATATGAAAGTAACGATTGATAATGTTATTAATTATTTTGCTGACCAAACTTTTATGAATGATGAAATGTTTTATGGTAAAAATCAAAAAAAAGTCGTAAGAGAATTACAAGAAGTTGCTGGTTTTATTACTAGAAAAGCTTGATGAATTTTACATTTAAAACCGCTTCTTAGTAAGAAATTAGAACAACAACAACAATTAGAGTTGTATAAAAATATTGAGTTTCCTTGTGCTTTTGTATTGGCAAAAATGGAGTTTCACGGTATTCGTGTTGATATGAAGCAATTAGAACAGTTAACAAAAGAAGTATTAAAAATTGTTACCCAATTAAATGAAGAAATTAATAGTTTAGCTCAACAAGATGTTAATCCTAATTCTCCTAAACAATTAAAAGAATTATTATTTGATGCGTTAAAATTACCTGATTTGCAAAAAGGTAGTACGGCACAAGAAGTATTAATGCAATTACAAATGCAACAATTACATCCAATTATTGATAAAATTTTGGAATATCGTAAATATCAAAAAACTTATTCAACTTATTTAAAAGGTTTAGAAAAATATATTTTCGCAGATGGTAAGGTGCATACGATTTATAATCAAACTAATACGACAACAGGAAGGTTATCTTCACAAGAACCTAATATGCAAAATATTAGTATTCATGATGTTCATCAAAAATTAGTTCGTAAAGTGTTTATTCCTAATGATTCCCACACACAAGTAGTCTTATCTAGTGATTACTCGCAAATTGAGTTAAAAGTTTTAGCACATATGGCTAATGTTAAAGAATTAATTAAAGCATTTAAAAATAATGAAGATATTCATTCATTAACTGCTAGTAAAATATTTTCTATTAATCAAGCTGAAGTTAATGAACAGCAACGAAGAGTTGCAAAAACTGTTAATTTTGGGATTGTTTATGGTATTTCTGATTTTGGTTTAAGTAAACAATTAATGATTTCTATTAGCGAAGCAAAAAAATTTATTGAACGATATTTTGCTGTTTTTCCTGAAATTCGTCATTATATGGATAATACAATTAAATTTTGTCAAGAACATAAATTCGTTAAAACTTTATTCAATCGGATTCGATACATTCCGACAATTAATGATCGGAATTGAGTAGCTAAACAAGCAGCAGAACGCGTAGCAATTAATGGTCCGATTCAAGGAACAGCAGCTGATATTATTAAATTAGCTTTAATTAAAATTGATCAGCAATTAGAACAAAATAATTTAAAATCGTATCTTGTTGCTCAAGTCCATGATGAGTTGATTGTTGAAGTATATAAAAATGAATTAGAAATTGTTAAAAAAATTGTTAATTCAGCAATGAATTTAGCAACAAAATTGCAAGTGCCATTAACTGTTGATATTAATACAGGAAATAATTGATATGAAATATAAAGGAGATTAAGTTAATGCCAGAATTACCAGAAGTAGAAACTGTTCGTGCCAGTTTACAACCTTTCGTTTGCAATCAAGTTATTACTGGAATTAGAATTTATTGAAGTTCAATAATTAAACAACCGGACTTAGTATCATTTCGAAAATTGATTATTGGTCAAAAAATTCTTGATTTAAAAAGAAAAGCAAAACATTTAATTTTTGAATTAGAAGATTTTGTGTTAATTAGTCATTTACGAATGGAAGGTAAATATTATTATCAAAATCTTAATGATGATATTGAATGAAAACATGTTTTATTAGTTTTAGAATTAAGTAATGGTTATGAATTAAGATATCATGATACAAGAAGATTTGGTACTTTTCATTTGCAAAAAAAAGCTGAATATGAACAATTAGCACCATTAATAAAAGCGGGACCAGAACCTTTTGAATCAAGTGCTACTGTTGGTTATTTACAAAAGAAATTTAAAAATAAGAACCGAGCTATTAAAACAATGCTTTTAGATCAAAGTATTATTAGTGGTTTAGGAAATATTTATGTTGATGAGGTATTATTTGCTAGTAAAATTCATCCAGTTACTAGTTGCAATAAATTACAAGAAGAGCATTTAAAAGCAATTTTAAATAATGCAAAACAAATTTTAACACAAGCTATTAGTTTAAAAGGAACAACAATTGCTAGTTATACTTCTAATGTTGGTGTTAAAGGTACATATCAGCAATTATTGAAAGTGCATACAAGAGAATCATTAGCATGTTATGTTTGTTCTTCAATAATTGAAAAAATTAAGCTGAATGGTCGGGGAACATATTTTTGCTGTCAATGTCAAAATAAATTATAAGTTGTGAATTATGTGGATAAGTAGATTAAAGTATGTTATTTATAAGATATTTTTACGACTAAGTTGTGGATAACTTAGTGGGTATTGATTTTTTTATTGTTTATTATTTACATCGCTATTATTCTGTCATAGAATAAATAAGACAATAAGGTGGGGATAAAAATGTTACAACCAGAAGAAAAATTTCAAATAATTATTAATTCTCATATTTGTAATGAAACTCAAAAGATAATTCAACATTTATATCAACCAATTATTGGTGTTAATGCTGTTTCTCTATATTTTGCTTTATTAAATGAACAATTATCAATGAAAGTTTTTAATTTAGATAATACTCATTTACGCTTGCAAAATTTATTACAATTATCATTATTGGAAATTGAAGTTGCGAGAAATCGGTTAGAAGCAATAAATTTACTTGATGTTTATCGTAATAATACTAATATTGGTGTTACTTATTACTATGAGTTATTTGTTCCAATGGCACCACAAGACTTTTTTAATCATCAACAATTTAATCAAATGTTAATTAATAATCTTTCTCTTAATGATTATGAACGAACAAAGTTTTTATTTATTCAATATCAGGAAGATATGTCAAGTTATAAAAAAATTACTAAATGCTTTAATGAAGTATTTTCTTTATCAATAGTAAAAGCAGATTCTTCTGATGCTGATTTTGTTTTCCAAAAAAATCATTTGTCAGAAACTAATAAACAGTCATTAGAAGTTCCTAGTGGAGATATGAAAAATCCTTTACAAAAAAAAATTTATGAGATGCAAACGATATCGCCATATAAGTATTTAACATTATTAAAAAATTATCCTTTACAAGCGAAAGATTTACAGTTATTGACTAAGTTATTAGTTACTTATACTTTGTCACCAGAAGTTACTAATTGTTTAATTGAATATGTGTGATATAAAAATAATAAAATTTTAGTTGTGGCTTATTTAGAAAAAATTGCTAGCACATTACAACAAAAGCAGATTATTACTGTTGAACAAGCAATGATATATTTAAGAACTGCTTATGTTCAAAGTTTTAATAAGGGAAAAGTAAAATTTAACAAGATAGTAAAAAAATCAAAATTTGATTATGAAATTAAATGAAATACTGGCATTATCCCAAAATGATTACAAGAAGACCCTCTTTATCAAACATAATTAATGGAAGGAAGTGATTGTTATGGATATCTATCATCGGATTCAAAAAAATAAGATTGTTGCTTTGCAAAAATTTATTGCTGAACATAAATTACTAAAAAAAGATTTATTACGAAATAGTGATATTTTAGAAAAATATTTAAATAATTTTGTTGAATGTTTGGATGGTTTAAATTGAAATGAATGTCAACAATTAATTCCTGGCTATCGGTTAGAATTGGTTTATGAAAATCAACGCATTTATTTAGAAATGCAAGATTGTTTACATCGTCAACTTTTGAAAGTTAATGATAAAATTCGTAATAATTATTTAATTTGTCATTTTCCTTTATCAATGATTAATTTATCATTAGAAAATGATTTTCATTTACCAGAAAATGATTTTATTCGCATAAAATTTAAAGAATATTTTATTAATTTTGTTAAAAAAGAGCAAACAACAGGATTATATATTTATGGTGCTCCTGGTATTGGTAAAACTTATATTTCTATTTTATTAGCTAATAGTTTAGTTCGGAATAATTATAAAGTATGTTTTGTTTTTGTTCCACAATTAATGAGTCAATTAAAACAAGCAATTTCTAAAGCAACTAATTCATTATCTACTGATATTTATAAACTTCAAACTTGTGATGTGTTATTTTTAGATGATTTAGCTGGTGAACCAGTATCGGAATGAACTCGTGATGAGATTTTATTTGGTATTTTAAATTATCGGATGCAACATAATTTATCAACATTTTTTACTTCTAATTATGATATGGGAAACTTACAAGAATATTATAGTCGTAATGCTAAATATAAAAATATTGATATTGTGAAATCAATTCGATTAGTAGAAAGAATTAGATACTTGGCAAAACCAGTATTATTAGGGGGCGATGTTCTTCGTAAATATGCCCAATAAATTGGCAACGATTAGCAATAGACTTGGTACATAACCCTCAATTTTATCTACTATTTTGATAATATTATTTTCTAGATGAAGCACAAATGTTAGATAAATATAAAGATGAAAGTGAATTTTATAGTTTGGTAGGTGCAAAATGTTATAGTTATGTACCAAGTCTAATGTCTTTGGTAATTTCTAGATAGTATTTTAGAAGAAAATTACTAATTTAATTGTAAAATAAATGAGTTATTTGTATAATTATTGCAGTGCATATAGGAGGAAAACAGAATGACAAAGAAAAGAATTGCAATTAATGGCTTTGGACGCATTGGTCGTTTAACTTTAAGAATATTAATGAATTATGAAAATATTGAGGTTGTAGCAATTAATGATTTAGGTGATGTTAAGATGTTAGGTCATTTATTAAAATATGATTCAGCACAAAAGCGATTTGATAAGGAAGTTATTATTAAGGAATCAAGTTTAGTTATTGATGGTCATGAAATTAAAATTGTATCTGAAAAGGATCCTAAAAATTTACCGTGAAAAGAGTTAAATATTGATGTTGTCGTTGAATCAACAGGGTTATTTGTTACTAAGGAAAGTGCTGCAACTCATATAGCTGCGGGAGCTAAAAAAGTTGTAATTTCAGCACCTGCGGGAGCTGATTTAAAAACTGTTGTGTTTAATGTTAATCATCATGAAATTGTTGCTAGTGATACTATTATCTCAGCGGCGTCTTGTACAACTAATTGTTTAGCACCAATGGCACAAGTATTAGATGAAAAATTTGGTATTAAAACTGGGGTGATGACAACAATTCATGCTTATACTAATGATCAAAATATTTTGGATGGGCCACATCGTAAAGGTGATTTTAGAAGAGCAAGAGCTGCGGCAGTTAATATTATTCCAAATACTACGGGAGCTGCTAAAGCGATTGGGTTAGTATTACCAAGTTTAAAAGGAAAATTAGATGGTGCAGCTCAAAGAGTACCAGTAGTTACTGGTTCAATTACTGAGTTAACTGTCCTTTTAAATAAAAAAGTAACAGTTGTTGATATTAATGAAGCAATGAAAAATGCTGCTAATGAGTCTTTTGGTTATACTGAAGATCCGATTGTTTCTAGTGATGTTATTGGTATTAGTTATGGTTCATTATTTGATGGTACCCAAACTAAAGTAATGACTTTAGGAGATGAACAATTAATCCAAGTTTTTGCTTGATATGATAATGAAATGTCATATGTTAATCAACTATGCCGAACAGTTAATCATATTGCAAACTTTAATGGAATAAATAATGGCTAAGGTGGATACCTTAGTTTTTAATTAATGGAAAGGAAAATTAAATTCATATGAAAAAAACATTGGCAGATATTAATTTTAAAGATAAAAAAGTATTAGTCAGAGTAGATTTTAATGTGCCATTAGTTGATGGTGTTATTAGTGATGATAATCGTATTATTAGTGCCATCCCAACAATTAAATATTTATTAGACCACGATGATGCTAAAGTTATTTTATTATCACATTTGGGAAGAATAAAACGGTCAGAAGATTTAAAAAAATATTCATTAAAACCAGTAGCAAAGCGGTTAGCAGAGTTATTAGGTGCCGAAGTAAACTTTGTTGCTGAAATTAGTGGTGTAACATTGCAAACAGCAATTAATAGTTTACAAAATAAACAAGTTTTATTAATGGAAAATACTCGTTTTGCTGATTTAGAAAATAAAAGAGAATCTAATAATGATGCTAGTTTAGGTAAATATTGAGCAAGTTTAGGTGATGTGTTTGTTAATGATGCTTTTGGCACAGCCCATCGTGAGCATGCTTCTAATGTTGGCATTGCAACTAATATTAATGAATCGTGTATTGGTTTGTTAGTGCAAAAAGAGTTAGCAATGTTAAATAAAGCGATTATTAATCCTGAACGACCTGTTGTTGTAATTTTAGGGGGAGCAAAAGTATCTGATAAGATTGGTGTTATTGATAATCTTTTAAAGATAGCTGATAAAATAATTATTGGTGGAGCAATGAGTTATACTTTTTTAAAAGCACAAGAATTTAATATTGGAAAGTCTTTAATTGAAGAAGATAAAATAGAATTAGCTAAACAGTATTTACAAAAAGCAAACAGTAAAATAATTTTACCGATTGATCATTTGATGAGTAAGGAGTTTGTTGATCAGTCTGGAATTAATAGTGATGACGCTAATATTACTGATGATTTTATGGGAATGGATATTGGTGAGAAAACAATAACATTATTTAATGATTATATTAAAGAAGCTAAAACAATTATTTGAAATGGTCCGGTTGGCGTTTTTGAGATGAAAAATTTTAGTAAAGGAACCCTAACAATTTGTGAAACAATTGCTCATTTAAATAATGTTTTTAGTATTATTGGTGGTGGTGATTCAGCAGCAGCAGCCATTCAGTTAGGTTTTAAAGATAAGTTTAGTTATATTTCAACTGGTGGTGGAGCTAGTTTGGAATTATTAGAAGGTAAACCGTTACCAGCTATTGAAGTTATTCAAGATAAATAATTAATAGACTTGGTACATAACCTTTAATTTTATCTACTATTTTGATAATATTATTTTCTAGGTGAAGTACAAATGTTAGATAAATACAAAGACGAAAATAAATTTTATAGTCTAATAGGCATAAAATATAAAACTTTCATGAAAATGGTAGAAATTTTAAAAGAAGCTGAAGCTAAACAAAAACAAATTGGTGGTAGACCAAATAAATTATCAATAGAGCAAAGATTACTTATGACTTTAGAATATTGAAAAGAATATAGTACATATCGCGTATTATTGCAAAAAATATAATAGACTTGGTACATAACTATAACTAGCTTAATTCAAAATTATATATTCCTGAAATTAAGTTAAATCGTAATCCAAATCTTCTAATCTTATTGCGATAACGATAAACTAGTATTTTAAATCTTTTTAATCTAGCAAAAACATGTTCAATGGCAATTCTAACTTTACTTAAAAAGCTGTTATATTCCTTTTTATCTGGATTTAAAGGATTATTTTTACTCTTTTTAATTGGCAATAATGTATTTTTATGAACATTTTGCAAACCTTGATATCCTGAATCAGCAATTAATTCTAATTTTGGATTTATAAGTGTATTTGATTTTAAAAATAACTTATAATCATGAATACTGCCATAACAAAAATCTACTGAAATAATTTTATTGTTAAATAAATCAATAATTATTTGCGATTTTAATGAATGTTGCCTTTTCTTACCAGAAAATAATAATTTTAGTTTTTTTTAATTCTTTCAATTGGAATTTCTGTAGCATCAATTGCTAATAAATTATTATTAGTACCCTTATTTTCCAATAATATCTTTTTGCTAGATTAAAAAGATTTAAAATACTAGTTTATCGTTATCGCAATAAGATTAGAAGATTTGGATTACGATTTAACTTAATTTCAGGAATATATAATTTTGAATTAAGCTAGTTATAGTTATGTACCAAGTCTAATATAAAAATTCTAATATATGTTAAAATTTTATTGAAGTTATTTAGAATATTGATATTAATGGAGGTATTTAAAATATGATTTTTTTAGAAGATAAATATAAAAAATCCTTACAAGATTTTACATTTATTGATTTATTTGCTGGTATTGGTGGTTTTAGAATTGCATTAGAATCAATGGGTGCTAATTGTGTTTTTAGTAGTGAAATTGATAAATTTGCTCGCGAGGTATATAAAAATAATTTTGGTGATTTGCCAAGTGGTGATATTAGATTAATTAATGAAAATGATATTCCTAACCACGATATTCTTTGTGCTGGTTTTCCTTGCCAAGCGTTTAGCATTTCAGGAAAGCAAAAAGGATTTTCTGATTCAAGAGGAACATTATTTTTTGATATGATTCGAATTGTTAAAGCAAAACAACCTAAAATGTTATTTTTAGAAAATGCCAAATTGTAAAGTTAAGTGCAACTAAATTATTTTTCTAACCAAATATTCGATTGGTGAAAGATAATTTAGTATTTTTCTTGGTCTTTGGTTTAAAGACAATATAAATTTATGAACTGCATTTTTAGTAGTATTTGAAAAATTAAATTTTTTAGGAAATTTTTCTCTAATTAAACCATTAGTATTTTCATTAGTACCTCTTTGTCAAGGCGAATACGCATTAGCAAAATAAATTTTCACATTTAAATTTTTTTCAAGTTGTTGTCAATTAGAAAATTCTTTACCCCTATCAAATGTTATAGTCTTAACAAGATTATTTGGAAGAATTGATAAATAATGGCTAATGTTTTCGTTAATAACTTTAGTAGTTCTATTTTCAACTAACATTGCTAAAGTAAATCTTGATGTTCTTTCAACTAAAGTTATTAAACATGATTTACTTTTACCTCGTGATGATACTACAGTATCACCTTCTCAATGACCAACAGTTATACGATTATTAACATTAATATTTCGTTCTTTAATTGATTTACCATTAAATTTACCGCGATTTTCTTGAGATTTTCGTTTCTTACCTTTTCTTCTTAAATTTTTATTAGTAACTTTTTCAAGTAATCCAGAATAAATTCAATTGTAAATTGTTTTAAAACTAATAATTCATTCTTTATGAAAATTTTTAATTCTGCCATAAATTTGTTCAGGCGATCAACCTAATAGTAATTTTTGTTGTACATATTTTACTAATTCTCTATTTTTAAACTTATGAAAATAAACATGTGATTGTTTTCTGTTTTCTGCTTTATTTTGTGCAATTAATGAAAAATAATGATTACTATCTTTATTTGTAGAAACCATATACATATGACAAGATTTTGGTTTCTACAAACTTGCTTTTAATTAATAAATAAATACGAGCTCATTTATTTATTACAAGAAATATAAGGTTAAATTAATATTTATTATTTTTAGTTATGCCTTGTATTTTTTTGTGCCTTGATAGTAATAAACTAAGTTAATTAGTAAACAAAGTTTACTAACAAATTTTGTTAAACATAAATGTTTAAAAAAATAAATATTTAACTTAGTTAGATAACTAAGTTAAATATAACTTAGTTTAATATAACTAAATATATTTGTAAGGAAGGTATGTATGTGAGAAATATTGAAAATATTTTTTTAAATACTAAAAAATATCTTTTAAAAGAAACACAAAACGCAATTCTTATTAAAGCACCAGAAATTCCGTGATTTAGTAATCCTATTGGTATTTGATTTTCAAAACGATTTGTTTATAAAGGCAAATATGAAAATTCTATTTGTATTGGAATAATTAGAAATGGTGAGTATCAGTTGGTTTCAGTTAACAAAAAAGAGCAGGAGTCTAATTTGATTATAGGACAAGAATTGTTAAATTTTTTTATTGCTGAAAAAGAGAACGATAAAAAGGATGTAAGTTTTAATTATTTTAAAAATTAATTTTAAAGGTGTTTTAAGGTGCCTTAAGAATAAAGGTAAATAAAAAAACATCTTGGTTGATGTTTATAGTGGCGAAGCGGTGCGGAAAGCGTATGCTCCGCCCGCTAGTTATGGATGAGTTGAGTTATTTAACTAAGTTATTGCAATTTATTTGATTTGGTGTAGTAAAAAATAGTTTTGGAGTTTTAGAAATGAAAATGTGAGTTAGTGTGGATGAGCCTGGTAAAGATTATTGTCAAGAGTTTATATATTCTATTAATAAAAAAACTGGATTAGAACAAAAAATTTGAGCGTCTAAATCTGCAGTTGATTCTGTTAGAACTGATTTAGTTGGTGATAATTGACTTTGTGTTGATTTTGTTGAACATAATTGTTTAAAAAAATATGAATTAGAAAATTAAGGAGAAAAGAAAGATGAGTATATTTGGATTAGTATTTTTTACGATTTTAACATTATTACTAGCATATTATATTGCAGTTAATATTTATCGGTTTTTTAAAGATAAAAAGAAATATGGTAGTGAAGCAAAACAGCTACCAAAAGATTTTACTTATTCACAACGAATATTTATTGCAAAGTTTAAACGAAATTTGTTAGAACAAGATGAAAAAGAAATTAAAAAGTAGGTTTAGAAAATGTTTAAAAAAATAATTATTGAGTTAATTGAATTAATTTATCCAACTGCCGATTTACCACCTCAAGTTGTATTTTTGTTTTCAATTTTAATAATTGTAATGCTCTTCTCAGCAATTATTTTTCTACTCTTTTGACCTTTTAAGCGGTAATTATTATGTTTTTAGTTGTTTGAAAAGATTTAGATTGAGAACAAATAAAAGTGTATTTTTGGGATTTATTTATTCAAATTACAACTATTCCAGCTCGTATTACTGGTGGTAAAGAAATTGATTTAACCAAAGAACTACTTTGACTTTTAATAGCAAATATTGCGTTTTGAATGGTATTAGTATTCATCGTCTTATTTATGGTTATTTTATTTTATAAGGTTAAATCATATTTTGTTTAGAAAGGGGGTGATTATATGTTCGGAACTTTCTTAGTAGATGCACCAGCTGTTACTGGTGAACAAGCGGTTACTAATTTATGAAAAGCATTAATTAAAGCATTTGGTAATATTTGAACTGATATTATTGGTGGTAATATGCCGAATGTCGTTAATTTCTTTGCTACATATTGAGTTTTCTTGCTTGGTGTGATTATTGGTTTATTTTTAATTGCTTTCAAAATGTTTGAAAAATTAATGCCCGGCAGATAGATAGTAATAAAAATAAAGAAAGTGTGATTTAAGTGATGCTATTGTTTAAAAAAATAAATTTAAGATTATATGATTTTGTCGCTTTAAATCGCACTTTATTTATTATTGCGTGATTTTATGGTGCGATTTTGCATTATTATAATCCTCAAAGTTGACGAATATTATTTGATATTATTTATTTATTAATTGCTTTGTATATTCTATATACTAAAATTTCTCATTTCTTTGCTCGTCGTAGTTTTATTAATTTCTTATTAAATTCACCCTTAAATTTAGTAATTGGTGCCTTAGGAACTGGAAAAACTGCTTTAATGGTTTTAGCTTCTTACTTATTAAGTGGTTGAAAAACGATTTCTACTTTTCCGATTACAGATAAACAAATGCTTTCATTAGGGCATATGTCTTTATTAGATTATAATTATCCAATTTTAGATGAAAAACATTTACTGTTATGAGATGAAACCAACTTATTTTTAGAAGGAACTGATTATAAAGAAAATGATAGAGTAACCCAAGGTTTACAAGAATATTTCGCTTCGGCTCGCCAATTTACCCATATTGTATTAGCAAGCGGACAACGAGCCGAACATATATGAGTTAAAGTTCGTGATATTGCGAATTCAATAATTGTTGGTATTAGAAAAAAACCAGTTAGTATCTTTCGACCCTATTTGCAAGTTATTTATGGTACTTTTAAATCCGTAAGCGAATACGAACAATGACGATTAACTCTAATTAATGCTAAAAATGATAAAAAAGGTCGCAAAATCAAGTATCGTAGCATTCCGGAATTAGACATTTATTTCTTTAAATTGAAAATTCCGATGTCAATTTTAAACCTTTATGATAATAAATATTTATCATTCTTGCGTGAATTAAGTAATCGTGCTTTGAATGATAATTATCAGCATAAATTTTGAAATGATAATGTGATGGATATTGAAGCATTAGAATATTTAAAAATGGAAAAATTCAGTAAGATACTTACTAAGTTAAAAAATAATCTGAAGAAGAAAAACAAGTAAAGGAGTTTAAAAATGGAAAACTTAGAAAAAATGGCTAGTTTGATTGGCGATATGTTTTATAAAGTTTTTGATTTAATTTGAACTTTAACCATTCCTGGAACAGATATTCGCATTATTATTTTTCCGCTAATTATGCTTGTGATAAATCTCGTAATTGGTGGCATTTTAGGTATTCATATTGAACGACCAAAAGCTGGTTTTCGTAAAAAATATCAAAAATCAGTTGCTAATTGAGGAGCTAAGAAAAAATCATCTAGTGGTTCAATTAAGAAGTTTAGTGGTAATAGCCCTAAAAATAGACCATGAGTTAACCAGCACGGACGGCGAATAAAAAGGTAGGTTTAGAAAATGTTTAAATTAATAATATTATTTATTCTTGTTGCTGTTTTTTCTATTTTTGCTTTAAACGACTTTTTAGGTTTATGAGCCTATGTGCGTGAGGGTTTAGAATATTTTAATAAAGTTCTATCAAATAATATTAAAATTTTAGATTTGTTTAAACCAATGATTAGGTTATTTTCTCAACATCCGATTTTCCAAATTTTAGGAACGATTTGCATTTTATCAACAATATATTTAATTTTAAGGAGTTAAACAATAAAAGAAAGGATAAATAGATATGTATAAATTTATGTCGTGGTTAGTTATTGCTTTTATTGGTTTAGTCCCCCTGGGTGCCTTCTTTGATATAAAACAACCACCAAAAACTAATATGGAACAATCATTTATGAAACGAGAAAAACGAGCCAGCAATCCTAGTCAATGTGGTGAAAGTTGCCAATTAAAGTTTGCTAATGTTAAGAATAGTGGTTTAATTTTAATCCCTGAAAATTATGATATGCTTGATTTTACGAAAAGTAATATTTTATTACCTAATTTTCCGGCACCACAAAAACAATTTTATGTCTATAATTCAGAATTTACTAATCTTTATAACAAAAATGGTGTTTATAAAAAAATAAATGGTTATTGGGTTGATGGTTCTACTTACGATGTCCGTAGTTATTGGCTTGACGAAATTGTTAATGTTAAAATTTCATTTAAAAAAGTTTCAGGTGTTTATCGTATAATTTCCTTTTTTGCTGAAATGCCCTCTTTACCAGAAAAAGAAAACGAGCAACAATTACCTACCGAAATAACTAAAAATGATGGTGAATATCAATATAATCAGTTTCAAGATAAACTTGATTATTTAATGATACAACGCCGAGATTTTGATAAATTTAATTATAGTTATTTATATTGAGTACCTATTTTTAATTTCTTTGATAATAATTTTAAATATATGAATGAAATTTCAATTAAATTAAATGGTTTTAAACAAAATAGTAAATTTAATTTAAGTCGCAAAAATTTATATCCGCCCGGTTTCATTGAAGAAGTTATTTTTAGAGAGCTTTCCTTTTCCAGTTTTGGTGATGTTATTACTATAAAAACTGAGCATGGTAGCATTGTGGGTAATAATGAGTTTTTAGAAAATGGTAAATCACTTTGAAAATCTGGCTCGCGAACAAGTTTTGGAGGAAATTTTATTAATACCTTTTTTGGACAAGTTAATTATTATGGTAATACCTTCCATTTTTTACGCTATGATGATAAATTAAAAGTTGATTTTAAAGATTTTATGCTTTATTACCAAAAAGATTTAACTATTAGTTTTATTAATGATTTATTTAATAAAATTTATAAAGTTTTAGGTGAGTTTTTTGTACAATTCTTTTATGCCAGTTTTGATATGGACGCCTCTACTTATGTAGAATTAGATTACAAAGGAACGCAACAAATTCCTAAAAATGTTTTACAAATGGGTTTTTTCTATCGTTCCTTAATTACTTTTTATCCCAAACAGTATTTAATTAATTTTAATTCCACAATGCAAAATAGTAAGAATATGATTTTTCGTTCCTATTTTTTTGTTAAAGATAAACAAATTGCTAATGGTTTTAACACCGGTAAAAGTTCTTATCAAATAGATTTTAATGTTTTAAAAGCGTATGATAACCAATTATGAAACGCTACTAGTAATAAACTGCATTTTTACAATGCCAAAGTTGATGTAATGTATGGAATTAATATTTTTACGCTAACTTTTCTACTATATAAAAAGAAAAATGAAAGTACTGAATATCATTATTCTTTATACGATTTTAACATTTTGAATTCAACGGCTTTTATTGGCGGTGGAATAAGCGGTAATATGGATGACTTAATTCCGACACCTAACTGTTCTTATTGGGGTTTATTTAGTGCGATATCCTGTGGCATTCAGCACGCTTCTGTTAGTGTGTTAAATTGATTGCTTGGTCTTTCAGGGATTAATCTTTTAATTCGCCCCATTGCGGATATTGCCAAAACAACGATTAATTTTACCAAAACCGCCTTTCCGGTGTTTGAGGTTATTCCGGCGTTTCAAATGTTATTTGAATTTGTAGTGCCTTTAGCAATCTTACTAATGATATTAAAAAAGTTTTCTTAAGTATTTAAAGTATTTTTATATAAAATATAATTCCTTTGAAAGGAGGATTTTTCTTTATGCGAAAATTTTTATCAGCTTTAAATTTAGTTGAGGTAATATTTATCTCTGCGTGTAGTAATAGTAATAATTTTAAAGAATATAATTTGCAGTTTGCTAGTGTTAAAAATAGTGGTTTAATTTTAATCCCTAAAAATTATGATATGCTTGATTTTACAAAAAGTAATATTTTATTACCTAATTTTCTAGCACTACAAAAACAATTTTATGTCTATAATTCAGAATTTACTAATCTTTATAACAAAAATGGTGTTTATAAAAAAATAAATGGTTATTGGGTTGATGATTCTACTTACGATGTCAATAGTTATTGGCTTGACGAAATTGTTAATGTTAAAATTTCATTTAAAAAAGTTTCAAGTGTTTATCGTATAGTTTTATTCTCTGCCGAAATGCCTAATAAAGATTAGTAATTTAATAATCATTCTTGAAAATCGTATTAAAAAATACGATTTTCTTAATTTAAGGAGTTTAAAAATGAAATATATTATTTCTCACGCTGATTTAGCAGATTTAAAAGCCAAAATCCAAAGTTGATTAAGTGCTAATTGCCGTAATCCTTATTACTATAAAACTAAAAAACGCATTACTGCCTATTTAAATTTATGTACTTATTTTTATATCGAAGAAACTACTTTAACAAAACTTATTAAAAAATATTTTAAGAATGCAACGAAAACCTTTTATCGCTGGGCGGAAAAAATTATGACCGCTTATTATTCTGACAATTTAGATTTGTTATTGTTCAAAACCACAAAACCACAAAATCTTAATTATCAATATAGTTTAAATTCTCGTGAAAAAGTATGTGATTTATATTTTGATTACAAAAATCTTCAAACCGGTGGAATGTGGTCTTTATTTAACAATTTAAAAATCGGTTTTCATGATGTTAAAAATTTAGAAGTTCCTAAAAACATCAAAACTTTTTATCGCTGAATTAAATCTGACCCTCGTTGAAAAGAATTAAAACAACAAATCAAACAAACAAAACGCTATTTTAAGCGTTATGAAGTCTCAGAGATTGGTCTTTTGCAAATGGATGCTAAAATTATTACCACATCAAATTTTCCGGTTGATAAAAAATATTACATTTATGATTTCATTGACGAAATGACACGCATAGTATTTGGGTATGTTTATGATAGTTTAGGAACTAATAATGCAGTTAATGCCGTACAAAGAGCAATGAAAGATTTTAACGAACTTGGAATAATAGTTAAACGCATTAGAACTGATAATGCTCCTGAATTTACTACTACTAACTGAAGTAATAAAAAATCGTACAAAGTAAAAGAAAGGCATTTTACAACCTTTCTTTCGAAGAACGGAATTGTCCACGAAACCACACCGATTCGTTCGCCACAGAGTAACGGTAAAATTGAGCGGTTTCATCAACATTATACCAAATTATTTTATTCTAAGGATAAAAAATTAAATCAAAACGAACTTCAACATTATTTAAACAAATATTATTACTTTTATAATTTTGAACGCCCTCATTCATCATTAAATACTAAAACACCATTTCAAACATTGGAAAAATTTTCAACAAAATAATTTCTAGAAGTTTGAATAATTATTTTTTATATAATTCTCTTTATTAAATTTTAAAAGATTTATTTTTTGCTCTTACATAGGGAAACGAAAATTAACTTGAACTGCATACGGATTTCTAAATCAACAACTGTTGGTAGTAAAATACTATACTTAACTATTATTGAACCAGAGAATAATTATTTATATAAATATGATACTATAAACAAAATATATTATGGTCTTACAATTAAACCAGTTTCAGCATTATCAGAATTTAAATTTCCAATATTAAAAACAGGATAAACTGAATTAAATGAAATTCAAACTCCAACATTTCTTGTCGCAACAATTCCTGATAGTACTATTAAATCAATAATTTTTCTTAATACTTGTTTTTCTGATGCTTTAGTTCATAAAGCTCCTGTGGTAAGCCCCACCGTTGTAGCAGTTAAAGTTGACCACTGGTAACCTAATTGTGAAAGATAATCTGTCCCCGCCGCACTAACAAGAATTCCTAAAATTATTGCAAATTTATTAATTTTATTTTCAGGAGAATTGGGGTCATTTTTTCATCAATTTAAAATAGTATTACATGAATTTACACCAATCTTTAATATTCAATTTAAACCATAACTTGAATATCATTGAACATTAATATCATTTGATTGAAAAAGTAAATCATCATGACCTTCTATATCAATTACTATTTCATGATTATCTCTTTTACTTCTAATTAATTTTTCTAAATTAATTTCTTCTTTTTCATGAGGTGCTGTGGCAACGACTATCGGCATTGCCGTTCCAGTAATTGTTACTACACTTAATAAACTTAAAAGTTTCTTCATAACTTTATATTTCCTTTCTTTATAATATTTTGAAAATTAATTATCTAAAAAAACACCATAATCACCTTTTTCTCAGCTCTCAGCTCTATTAGTAATTATTTTTATTCCTCTATTATTATCTTCTTTTTTATTATATAAATTTAAAATTTCTTCATAATGATTACTTATAACATGTACAGAATGTCAAATGTCTTCATTACTAATATATCATTGACCGTCTCCTGCGTTTTCTGACCCATTATAAAATGGAAATTCTTTTAAAATTAAATATAAATAATTTTCAAATTCAGTTTTTGTTTTTAAATCATGATTAAATGAAATTTGATTAAAAGTATCATTACTTATTCTAATTTGTATACCATTATGAGCTAAAAATCTATATCAAATATAAATTTCATTTTTATTATAATGTTCTCTTTTCTCTCTTTTTAAAGTTGCTAAATCATTTGTTTGTGAATAATTAATTTCGTTTTTTACTGGAGCTGGTGCATTGCCAACAAGTCCTGCCATTCCACTTCCAGCTATTGTTATTGTTCCTAAGATTCCTAGTAATTTTTTCATATTAATTAATTTCCTTTTCGTGAATTTTTATTAATTAATAAAAATTTATTCAACAACCAACAGCCTTTCTCCAAAAAATTAATCTGTAATTTCTTTACCTTGGAATTTAATTATAAACTATTTTTAAAATCTTCCTTAAAATTTGTCGTTATTTATAAAAATTTTAAATAAAAAAATAAATCCATCCCTTTTAAAAAAATTTCTTGTTCTTGTCATAAGTCTGTGGTATATTACAGATTACTATCTTTATTTCTATTGACTTCTCGAATAATAGTACTAATACTTCGATTAAGATTTTTAGCTATTTCACTAATTTTTACTTTAAACTTCAATTGATTCTCAATATAAATTCTTTCATATATGCCAAGATGTTTGTAACCCATATAAAAACTCCTTGCTTTGTTTTTTCTAAAATAAACTTAGCATCATGAAATTTTTATATGAGATTTTTTGCAATTTTATTTACTTGCACTTACAAGTATAATTCAGCAAATGTTAAAAATTTAGTTAATCATAATAATAAAAAAACTTTTAAATTCATTATTAAAACATTAGAAGATTTAAATTATAAAGTTTTTTATAAGGTAATTAATTCTTGTGATTTTGGTTTAGCACAGTCAAGGAATCGGGTTTATATTATTGCTTTGCATAAAGAAAAATTAAAAAATTGCGAATTTATTTTTCCTACTGGTTTTAATTCCAAAATAGTAGTTAAAGATATTTTAGAAAATCATAATATTAATAAATATATTATTGATAGTAAAGAATTTACTATTGATATCAATAAAGTTAATAAAAATATGATTCATAAAACTTCTTTTAGAGTAGGAGCATTTAAAAAAGGTGGTCAAGGAGAACAAATTTATAGTATTTATGGTAAAGCAATTCCGCTCTTGGCTGAGGGCGGCGGAATTGCTGCAAAAACTGGTGCTTATTATGTTAATGGTAATATTAGAAAACTTTCGCCAATTGAATGTGCTAGGTTACAAGGCTTTCCAACAACATTTAAAATTATTCATTCTGATAAAAGCTTGAAAACAATTTGGTAATAGTGTTTCTATTAATGTTTTGCAGTATATTTTAATGGCTTATTGTTGATAACAATAATTTAATGGTTTTATATCGTCATACTAATACAACTAACAAGATTGTTTTAGTACAAAAAGGTTCAGAAATAGCTAAAAGTGGTTTTAAAAATAGACTTCTTGCATTACTTATTAAAATAATTACAAATTATTTGTAAATAAAAAATACTATATAGTAATTTCTAACTTTTATTAGGTTAATACTTATGGATTTTATTAAATGTGTAAATTTTGACACAACAAAAAATTATTTTATTATTTAAATTTAATTTTAAATAAATATTTTATGTTATCTATAATTGCAAATTATAAATTGAAGCAATTAAATTAAATCTTAAACTAAATCGTTTTCTATGATTACGATATTTTTCAGTAATAATTTTAAATTTTTTAAGAATAGCAAAAATATTTCCAATAATAATTCTCATTTTTGAAATTAATTTATTATTATGTTTTTGTTCTTTATTTAAAGGGTTTTTCTTTGTTTTTTTCTTAGGTATTAGAACATTACTATGAATTTTTTGTATTCCTTGATAACCATTATCAACTATTAATTTAGTATTTTTTAAAATTGGGATTTTTGATTCTTTAAATAAACAAAAATCATGCTTTTTACCGAGAGAAAAATTTGTTGCAATAATTATTTTGCTTTCTTTTTCAATAATTACTTGTGTTTTAATAGTGTGTTTTTTCTTTTTTCCTGAATAAGATTGTTTTTGTCTTTTTTTGGGCGTTGAATGGGTGTTTCTGTAGCATCAATAATAATTGTTTTATCATTAAAATAATCATTTATTAATGCTTTTTTACCAGCAAGTTGTTGAAAATCAGGATGTTTGATTAAAATATCTTCAATTCACTTGATATTTCGATAACAACTAGCTTCACTAATATCAAAACTTTTACCAAGATGAAAATAAGTACGATATTCTCGTCAATATGATAAAGTCATCAATAATCTATTTTCTAATGATAATTTATTATTTTTACCACCTCTTTTAAACTTTTTTAACTCAGCTTCTTTTAAAATATTTAACATTTTATTAAAAGTACTTTGCTTTATTCCAGTTAATCGTAATAATTCTTTATCATTAATAAAATTAAATTTATCAAATTTCATAATCTTAAATTCCTTATAATTTCTATTTTAAATATATTTTATAGGAATTTTGTTTAATAAATAAGTAATGCAAGAAGTCTAATGAAAAAATTTTAATAGCTGAATTATACTTGTAAGTGCAACTAAATTATTTTTCTAACCAAATATTCGATTGGTGAAAGATAATTTAGTATTTTTCTTGGTCTTTGGTTTAAAGACAATATAAATTTATGAACTGCATTTTTAGTAGTATTTGAAAAATTAAATTTTTTAGGAAATTTTTCTCTAATTAAACCATTAGTATTTTCATTAGTACCTCTTTGTCAAGGCGAATACGCATTAGCAAAATAAATTTTCACATTTAAATTTTTTTCAAGTTGTTGTCAATTAGAAAATTCTTTACCCCTATCAAATGTTATAGTCTTAACAAGATTATTTGGAAGAATTGATAAATAATGGCTAATGTTTTCGTTAACAACTTTAGTAGTTCTATTTTCAACTAACATTGCTAAAGTAAATCTTGATGTTCTTTCAACTAAAGTTATTAAACATGATTTACTTTTACCTCGTGATGATACTACAGTATCACCTTCTCAATGACCAACAGTTATACGATTATTAACATTAATATTTCGTTCTTTAATTGATTTACCATTAAATTTACCGCGATTTTCTTGAGATTTTCGTTTCTTACCTTTTCTTCTTAAATTTTTATTAGTAACTTTTTCAAGTAATCCAGAATAAATTCAATTGTAAATTGTTTTAAAACTAATAATTCATTCTTTATGAAAATTTTTAATTCTGCCATAAATTTGTTCAGGCGATCAACCTAATAGTAATTTTTGTTGTACATATTTTACTAATTCTCTATTTTTAAACTTATGAAAATAAACATGTGATTGTTTTCTGTTTTCTGCTTTATTTTGTGCAATTAATGAAAAATAATGATTACTATCTTTATTTCTATTGACTTCTCGAATAATAGTACTAATACTTCGATTAAGATTTTTAGCTATTTCACTAATTTTTACTTTAAACTTCAATTGATTCTCAATATAAATTCTTTCATATATGCCAAGATGTTTGTAACCCATATAAAAACTCCTTGCTTTGTTTTTTCTAAAATAAACTTAGCATCATGAAATTTTTATATGAGATTTTTTGCAATTTTATTTACTTGCACTTACAAGTATAATTGAGCTAATAAATAAGTAATGCAAGAAGTCTAATAAGTAAAATCACTAGTACTAATGGTATTTTCATTGGATGCTATTAAATTATTAATGATGTATCGTTTATTTAAACGATACATTTTTATTCTCAAAATAAAAAATTGTAATATATGTTATAATTATTTGTGAAAATAATATATAAAACACTTGGTACATAACTATAACATTTTGCACCTACCAAACTATAAAATTCACTTTCATCTTTATATTTATCTAATATTTGTGCTTCATCTAGAAAATAATATTATCAAAATAGTAGATAAAATTGAGGGTTATGTACCAAGTCTAAAATTAGAAAAGATAAATTGGTGTTATGATGAAAATTAAGTTAGTTGCTTTAGATTTGGATAAAACATTATTGAAAAATCATTTTGAGTTACATCCAGAAAATATTGTTGCTGTGAAGCAAGCTCAAGAACTTGGTGTTAAAGTAATTATTGTTACAGGGCGATCACCGCAATCTAGTTATAAATTTGCTCGCGAGTTAGGTTTATATGAAACTAGTGAGCATATGGTATGTTTTAATGGTGCCTATGTTATTAATTTAAGAACTGGTGAATTATTAGTTGATAAAGAAATAGCATCAGGTACTATTAAGCAAATTATTAATTTAGCTAAAAATTATAAAGTTGCTTTTTGAGGTTATAGTGTTGATGGTAATATTGGTTATATTTTAAAGAAAACTTTTAAAATTTGGTTAATTCAAAAATTAAATCGTCGTAAAATTGTTAAAGTTAATGAAAATTCTGATGTTAGAATGTATAAAATTTTATTATTAGGTAGGAGTAAAAGAATTAATAGTTTAGCGCTAGAATTAGAAAAGTTACAAATTGCTGAAATTGTGGTTTCTGATAAGGGAAAATCTAGGATGATTGAGGTTAATGAATTGAATATTAGTAAAGCAAGTGGTGTTAAACATTTAGCTAAGATGTGAAATATTAACCGTGAAGAAGTTATGGCGATTGGTGATGGGATGAATGATTATAAATTAGTTGAATGAGCTGGTTATGGAATTGCAATGAAAGATAGTGAAAAACCATTATTAGCAATTGCTAACGATATTACTGATACTTATAATAATGGTGGCGTTAGTAAAGCAATTCATAAATATATATTAGATGTTAACTAAGATGTTATAAAAACTCTTAGTTTTTTTAATAAAATAGTTGTACACTTTTTTTATTTTGCTAAACTTAGTTTAAGTATTAAGAGTAATGAAAAATAAACTATATTTTGAGGTGAGTAAAATGAGTGGTTGTTTTGCGAAAATTTTTTTAGCATTTCTCCTATGTTCAACAGGTATTGTTACTAGTATTAATAGTTTGGGACTAACTGATATTAATGAAGAAATTGTGTTAAAACCAAATACAGTAATTCTTGAATTTAAGGAGCCAATTGATAAAAAAATTAAGCAATTAGATTTTTTACTATCAGAGAAACTTACTGTGCCTTTAATGTCAATTGTTTATGAAGAAACAATTAAAGTAAGAGAACTAAAGTTAATTTGATTTGATAATTCTTTATTTGCTAAAGAAAATATTAATTATATGTTAGATAACCTTGTGTAATATACCACAGACTTATGACAAGCACAAGCAGTTTTTTAAAAAGGGTCGCGTTTAGTTTTCTTAGGTATTGCTTTGAAGAAGTAAAACAATCAGCTAATTATATTATTTAATTACTAAACTAACCCTGCCTTTCTTGTTATTGTCATTTTTATTCGTCATCATTTTATCATATTATTGAATTTTTACACAATAAAAAATTATTAATGCCAAATTGTAAAGTTAAGTGCAACTAAATTATTTTTCTAACCAAATATTCGATTGGTGAAAGATAATTTAGTATTTTTCTTGGTCTTTGGTTTAAAGACAATATAAATTTATGAACTGCATTTTTAGTAGTATTTGAAAAATTAAATTTTTTAGGAAATTTTTCTCTAATTAAACCATTAGTATTTTCATTAGTACCTCTTTGTCAAGGCGAATACGCATTAGCAAAATAAATTTTCACATTTAAATTTTTTTCAAGTTGTTGTCAATTAGAAAATTCTTTACCCCTATCAAATGTTATAGTCTTAACAAGATTATTTGGAAGAATTGATAAATAATGGCTAATGTTTTCGTTAACAACTTTAGTAGTTCTATTTTCAACTAACATTGCTAAAGTAAATCTTGATGTTCTTTCAACTAAAGTTATTAAACATGATTTACTTTTACCTCGTGATGATACTACAGTATCACCTTCTCAATGACCAACAGTTATACGATTATTAACATTAATATTTCGTTCTTTAATTGATTTACCATTAAATTTACCGCGATTTTCTTGAGATTTTCGTTTCTTACCTTTTCTTCTTAAATTTTTATTAGTAACTTTTTCAAGTAATCCAGAATAAATTCAATTGTAAATTGTTTTAAAACTAATAATTCATTCTTTATGAAAATTTTTAATTCTGCCATAAATTTGTTCAGGCGATCAACCTAATAGTAATTTTTGTTGTACATATTTTACTAATTCTCTATTTTTAAACTTATGAAAATAAACATGTGATTGTTTTCTGTTTTCTGCTTTATTTTGTGCAATTAATAGACTTCTTGCATTACTTATTTATTAAACAAAATTCCTATAAAATATATTTAAAATAGAAATTATAAGGAATTTAAGATTATGAAATTTGATAAATTTAATTTTATTAATGATAAAGAATTATTACGATTAACTGGAATAAAGCAAAGTACTTTTAATAAAATGTTAAATATTTTAAAAGAAGCTGAGTTAAAAAAGTTTAAAAGAGGTGGTAAAAATAATAAATTATCATTAGAAAATAGATTATTGATGACTTTATCATATTGACGAGAATATCGTACTTATTTTCATCTTGGTAAAAGTTTTGATATTAGTGAAGCTAGTTGTTATCGAAATATCAAGTGAATTGAAGATATTTTAATCAAACATCCTGATTTTCAACAACTTGCTGGTAAAAAAGCATTAATAAATGATTATTTTAATGATAAAACAATTATTATTGATGCTACAGAAACACCCATTCAACGCCCAAAAAAGACAAAAACAATCTTATTCAGGAAAAAAGAAAAAACACACTATTAAAACACAAGTAATTATTGAAAAAGAAAGCAAAATAATTATTGCAACAAATTTTTCTCTCGGCAAAAAGCATGATTTTTGTTTATTTAAAGAATCAAAAATCCCAATTTTAAAAAATACTAAATTAATAGTTGATAATGGTTATCAAGGAATACAAAAAATTCATAGTAATGTTCTAATACCTAAGAAAAAAACAAAGAAAAACCCTTTAAATAAAGAACAAAAACATAATAATAAATTAATTTCAAAAATGAGAATTATTATTGAAAATATTTTTGCTATTCTTAAAAAATTTAAAATTATTACTGAAAAATATCGTAATCGTAGAAAACGATTTAGTTTAAGATTTAATTTAATTGCTTCAATTTATAATTTGCAATTATAGATAACATAAAATATTTATTTAAAATTAAATTTAAATAATAAAATAATTTTTTGTTGTGTCAAAATTTACACATTTAATAAAATCCATAAGTATTAACCTAATAAAAGTTAGAAATTACTATATAGTATTTTTTATTTACAAATAATTTGTAATTATTTTAATAAGTAATGCAAGAAGTCTAATATTATTTTTGAAAATCGCAAAGTAACACTAAATAGTTGAATTAAATTATATAAGGATGGAAATCATCAAGAATTAATCAAAAACAGTCGTAATGTTGCTAAAAATGAATTAAATAAAGATATTAAAACAAATTTAAGAAAAACGAGTAATTATTTTAAAAACAATAAGCATGGTATTCATTATCAAAATTTAAAATGAAATATCGGTTGTAGCATCGAAAGTGATGTGTCACATTTGGTAAAACAACAATTAGGATATGGGGCGAAAATATATAATCATAAGAATTTAAATAACTTATTACATTTAAGAATGGCAAATTTAAACAAATTAAATGTATTACATTATATTAATGAAAATATTAATTCAGAAATAGAAATCAGAAAAGAAATATATAAAAATTCATTATGAAATAGACTTCTTGCATTACTTATTTATTAAACAAAATTCCTATAAAATATATTTAAAATAGAAATTATAAGGAATTTAAGATTATGAAATTTGATAAATTTAATTTTATTAATGATAAAGAATTATTACGATTAACTGGAATAAAGCAAAGTACTTTTAATAAAATGTTAAATATTTTAAAAGAAGCTGAGTTAAAAAAGTTTAAAAGAGGTGGTAAAAATAATAAATTATCATTAGAAAATAGATTATTGATGACTTTATCATATTGACGAGAATATCGTACTTATTTTCATCTTGGTAAAAGTTTTGATATTAGTGAAGCTAGTTGTTATCGAAATATCAAGTGAATTGAAGATATTTTAATCAAACATCCTGATTTTCAACAACTTGCTGGTAAAAAAGCATTAATAAATGATTATTTTAATGATAAAACAATTATTATTGATGCTACAGAAACACCCATTCAACGCCCAAAAAAATACAAAAACAATCTTATTCAGGAAAAAAGAAAAAACACACTATTAAAACACAAGTAATTATTGAAAAAGAAAGCAAAATAATTATTGCAACAAATTTTTCTCTCGGTAAAAAGCATGATTTTTGTTTATTTAAAGAATCAAAAATCCCAATTTTAAAAAATACTAAATTAATAGTTGATAATGGTTATCAAGGAATACAAAAAATTCATAGTAATGTTCTAATACCTAAGAAAAAAACAAAGAAAAACCCTTTAAATAAAGAACAAAAACATAATAATAAATTAATTTCAAAAATGAGAATTATTATTGAAAATATTTTTGCTATTCTTAAAAAATTTAAAATTATTACTGAAAAATATCGTAATCGTAGAAAACGATTTAGTTTAAGATTTAATTTAATTGCTTCAATTTATAATTTGCAATTATAGATAACATAAAATATTTATTTAAAATTAAATTTAAATAATAAAATAATTTTTTGTTGTGTCAAAATTTACACATTTAATAAAATCCATAAGTATTAACCTAATAAAAGTTAGAAATTACTATATAGTATTTTTTATTTACAAATAATTTGTAATTATTTTAATAAGTAATGCAAGAAGTCTAATAAATATAATAATAAAAATGATGATAGTTGAATTAATTATAAAGGTAATGCTGTAACAAATAAATATAATAGATTTAATTAAGTAAAAATATTAGTTAAAATTTAATAAAATTAATAATTTTTCATTGTGTAAAAATTCAATAATATGATAAAATGATGACGAATAAAAATGACAATAATAAGAAAGGTAAGGTTAGTTTAGTAATTAAATAATATAATTAGCTGATTGTTTTACTTCTTCAAAGCAATACCTAAGAAAACTAAACGCGACCATGAAAGTGAATTTTATAGTTTGGTAGGTGCAAAATGTTATAGTTATGTACCAAGTCTATTAGAAGATTTGGATTACGATTTAACTTAATTTCAGGAATATATAATTTTGAATTAAGCTAGTTATAGTTATGTACCAAGTCTAATTTAAAAAACTAAAATTATTATTATCTGGTAAGAAAAGGCAACATTCATTAAAATCGCAAATAATTATTGATTTATTTAACAATAAAATTATTTCAGTAGATTTTTGTTATGGCAGTATTCATGATTATAAGTTATTTTTAAAATCAAATACACTTATAAATCCAAAATTAGAATTAATTACTGATTCAGGATATCAAGGTTTGTAAAATGTTCATAAAAATACATTATTGCCAATTAAAAAGAGTAAAAATAATCCTTTAAATCCAGATAAAAAGGAATATAATAGCTTTTTAAGTAAAGTTAGAATTGCCATTGAACATGTTTTTGCTAGATTAAAAAGATTTAAAATACTAGTTTATCGTTATCGCAATAAGATTAGAAGATTTGAATTACGATTTAACTTAATTTCAGGAATATATAATTTTGAATTAAGCTAGTTATAGTTATGTACCAAGTCTATTATCATTCCTTATATCTAATAACCACCTAAACCGGCACTTATTATCCGAGTATAGGAATCAGTAATATCTTTAATAAATTTATTTTGAAAACCAGCATCAGCAATTTGAATATCAGTAACTCACTTACCATTAATAAAATTAGCAACTGGTAAATAAATACTATCAACAGTTTTATATTCATCATTAACAATATCTTGTGTCGCTTTAAACAAAGGCGTATTATAACCAAATTCTAAAGATAACTTCGTTTGTACTTTATCTTGTAAAACAAATTGCAAAAACTTATACGCTAAATCTTTATTAGTACTATGTTTAGTAATCATCGCAACATCAGCTCAAACATTTGTTCCTTGCGGTGTTAAAACATCCATATTAGAGATTCCTGTTGTTGAATCAATCTTTGGAATTGCTTTTCGCGGTCTAACACTTTTAAAATTACGATCACGAATATTTTGATTTTTATCATAAAACGAAGCGACAGCATCACCATTATACATTACAGCAATATCAAACAAACGACTAGAATTCGAATCATATGGTGCTGAAAGACTATTAACAATTTCATCACTTTGTAAAGTAACATTATTCTTGTAATCAACAATTAATTCCTTTAATAATTTTGTTGCAAATTCAACATCTTCTTTTCTCTCAGGATTAACTGTTTGATTAATTCTTTGAAATGCTAAACCATATAAACTACGAAAATCACTTAATGCAAAAACATTTTTGCCTTCTCGGGCAGCTTGTCATATTAATTCTCATGATACTGTTGTCGGATTTAAATATTCTTCTTTTTTTTCATCATTAGTAGTTAAAATTTCAACACCTTTTTTAATTAATCAGTTTTTAGTTTCTGGTTTTTCAAAGTTCAATAACATTGTTAAATCACCTCAAAAATAAGGGACAGCATAATCACTTAATAATCCCTTTTCTGTTTTATAACCAGGAACAGAAATTACTTTTTTAATTCCACAATCAAGATAAGTTCATAAACTATCTGCTGACTTTGTACCATCTAAATCTGAACAACTATTACCACTAGAAACCTGAGCATTGCCAATTGGCATTAAGCGACTTCAATCCAATTTTTCAACCTTATCTTCAACAATAAGTCTTGAAGCTATATAATCAGAAGGAACAATAACATCATAATCAGTAGTAAACATTTTATTATATAAAACTTCATTCTTATCATAAGTTTCTACTTTCATCTTAATGTTATATGCTGTTTCAAATCTTTCCACAACCGAACTATTAATATATTCTCCTCAAATTCCTAATTTAAAATCATAAAGATTATTTTGCACATAAACAAATGTTAAAGCTCCTAATGATGTAAAACTTAATGCCACAATAATAATTGCTCGTCAAGGTCAACAAATTAATCAATAATATTTCTCTCTTCTTTTTTCACTAATTCGTTCTTGTCGTTTATCGCGACGAATAATTTGTGCTTTTTTAGATTTAATTCATAACTTTTCTTTATCTACTTTAATTTCTAAATGAAAAATTTTTCGTTTTAATTTTAAAATATTAAGATTTTTTACAAGATTAAGATTATTTAACTGCAAATATAACTGCAATAGTTTTCTTTCACTATTAATAATAATTTTAGCTCGATATTTTTCTGTTAAAATTTTATGATTTCGTGACTTAATCTGGGTATTAACAATGGTATAACAATTCCAACTTAAAACTAAAATCGCAACAATTAAAATTAATATTGTACCAAAAGCATTAACAACCGGCGTTAATCGTTTTAAAGTATAAATATATGTGGCAACATTAGTTACATTGCCACCAGTAAAATAAGAAATAATAAAATCATCAAACGACATGGCAAAAGAAATAACACTAGCAGCAATAATAGCTGGTCAAATTAAAGGTAAAATAACTTTTCTTAAAGTATATCTCGGACTAGCACCTAAATCCAACGATGCTTCAATAATTGATGGGTGAACTCTTCTTAATCGTGGTAAAACCGTAATAATTACATAAGGAATATTAAAAGAAATATGCCCTAAAATTAAACTAAAAAGACCAAAGTTAAAACCTAAAGCGATAAATAACATCATTAACGATACCGCAGTAACAACATCAGCATTAATTAAAGGAATATTAGAAATATTTAATGTTAACGATTGCGTTACTTTTTTAGCTTTACTAATACCAATGGCAGCTAAAGTTCCAATAATAACTGAAACAATTGTTGAAATAACTGCTACTAACAAACTAGAAATAATTGATTCAACAAACAATCGATCTTGAAAAAACTTTTCATATCAAGTTAATGAAAAATTACCATTAAAATGTGTTAAACTTCGCTCATCATTAAAAGAATAAAAAATTAAAATACTAATTGGAACATAAATAAATAATAATACTAAAAGTAAATAAGAACTTTTAAAGATTTTTTTAATCATTATTTCGTCCTACCTTACCATAAATTCTTTTGCCTAATAAGCGCAACACAATAACTAATAATAAAATTATAAATCCTAAAAATACTGAAATTGCAGCTGCTAAACCAAAATTAGCACCTTGAAAAAAATATGCTTCAATAATAGAAGATATTAAAGTAATTTTTTCTTGTCCCATATACTTAACAACAATTAAACTTGTTGCCGCTTGTAATAACATAAAAATAATTCCGGTAATAATTCCTGGCATTGAATAACGAAAAGTAATTCTTCAAAATGTTTGATAAGGACTAGCACCTAAATCTTTGCTCGCTTCAATTCAACTACGATCCATTTTATCCAAACTATTAAATATAGGAATAATAACAAAAGGAATAAACATATAAATCATTCCAATAACGATTGCTATTGGTGTTCCTAATAAATGCACATTAGTTATTCTTTCAATTAAATCAAACATTGTTTTTAAACCAATAGTTTTTACTAACATATTAATTCAAATTGGTAATGTTACTAATATTCAAATATTTTTTGATACTAATTTTGACTTTGAAAAGGCCATTAAATATGCTACTGGATAACCAATAAGAATGGCAAAAAATGTCGCAACAGTTGCATATAATAGTGAACGACCTAATGATGCTAAAAATGATTGCTCATAAAAAAAACTTTTAAAATTATTTATTGTAAAATCAAAAATTAAAACATCATTAGTAGGACTAATTAGCGAATATAGTAAGAGAATAAAAAGTGGTGCAACAATTAATAATATCATTAAAATAACATAAGGAATCATTAATGGAACTCAACTATTATTATTTTTTTTAATAAAACGATTTTCCTTAATATTTTGTAAATTCTTTTTAAAATTTTCTTGTAATCATTGAAAACGAATTTTGACATTATGTGTTATCCGACTAAAAAAGTTATTTTTATCTTTATTTTTTTTCATCTTATTCAACCTCTTTTCACATTACATGAATGTCTTCTACTGACCACCTAACACCAACTTTTTTACCAACAATAACTGTATCTGTTGAATGCACAAGAAAACTTAGTCTTCGAGTTACAATAACAATTTCTCAATAAACACCTTTAAAAGTTACACTCTTAACGGTACCACGAAAATATCCACTCTTTTCACCAACAATATCAATATCTTCCGGACGAATTACAATATCAATATTAGTTTCATTAGTACCATATCCTTTATCTAAACAACGAAAATCACGACCATCAAAATGAACTAAATTATCATGAACAAATACTGCATTTTCAATAATATTTGATGCTCCAACAAATTTAGCTGTTCATTTATTTTCTGGTTCATTATAAATATTTTCTGGACTTCCTACTTGTTGAATTTGTCCTTCATTCATAACAACAATCCGATCAGACATTGTAAATGCTTCTTCTTGATCATGAGTTACTAAAATAAAAGTAATATCTAAATCATTTTGTAATCGTTTTAATTCTAACTGCATTTGTTGTCTTAATTTTAAATCTAAAGCTGCTAATGGTTCATCTAATAATAAAACTTTAGGTTTATTAACTAATGCTCTCGCAATTGCTACGCGTTGTTTTTGACCACCAGATAATTCATCAATATCTTTATCTTGAAAACCAACTAAATTAACTAATTCCAATGCTTCTAAAACTGCCTTTTTAATAACATCAATTTTTAATTTTTTAATTTTTAAACCATAAGCAACATTTTCATAAACATTCAAATGTGGAAATAACGCATAATTTTGAAAAATTGTATTAATTTTGCGTTTATGAATTGGTACCCGAAGCATATTCTGACTTTCAAAAAGAATTTCACCACTATTAGGGTCATCAAAACCACCAATAATTCTTAAAGTAGTAGTTTTTCCACAACCACTTGGTCCCAATAAAGTAATAAATTCACCAGCTTTAATATTTAAACTAATTCCCTTTAAAACTACTTCACCAGAAAAATCTTTCGTAATATTTCGTAATTCTAAAATATTAGGTTTAATTACTGTATCAATCATTTTTTCAACACTCCTAAATAGTAAATATCTTTTTAAAACCTTGGTGGTGTTGTAATTCAAAGAACTTTACTGTCACCATTTAACATATTATTTTTTAAATAATGTTCTTCATTAACTTCTAAATGAAAAGCATCGCCAGTATTGGCAGTAATCTGTTTATTGCCAACAATAACAGCGACCCGACCAGTTAAAACTAATCCAAACACTTCGCCAACAAAAGGATTAATTTTTGGCGAACTTTTTCCTGCTTTTAATGTTATTAAAATTGGTTCCATATTATGAGCTTGACTCGTAGCAATAAGTCACTTAATATGATAATCCGCTTCTTCTAAAATTGACATCGCATCACTAGAAAACACATAACTTTTATTTTTTTCATCATCTTTAAAAAATTCACTTAAAGAACAATCCAATACCGAAATAATATCTTGTAATGTTTCAATACTTGGTGATGTTAAATCTCGTTCCAATTGACTAATAAACCCCTTAGTTAACTCACATCGTTGTGCTAATTCATCAATTGTTAAATCTTGTTTTAATCGTAATGCTTTAATTTTCTTACCAATATCCATAAAACACCACCATTTTTTGTTTAGTATTAGTAAACATTAAGTTTAATTACAAAACGATTATATACGATTTTATAGTGATGTCAATTAAATTAACAAAGAAAAACTAAGAATTATCTAAAAATCCTTAGTTTATTTTTATTTATTTTAAATGATTAAAATCACTGTAAATATTTCTACAAATCGTAATTTTTCTTATTTCCTAATCATCAGAAAACTGCTTTAGTTGCAATGAATCAATTCCAATATTAGCACCACTATCCAGCAACAATTTAATGAATTCAATGTCACGATTTCATAATGCATAATAAAGTGGCGTACAATCATTATTATCTTGCATATTTACATCCCACACCCCGCTCCAACAATAATTGAACAATTTCTAAATTAGACTTTTTAATTGCTAAAATAAGCGATGACCAGCCACCATCCAGTAACAATTCAATAAGTTCAATATTTTCAACTTTTATGGCATAAAAAATTGGCGACTCGCCTTTATGACTTTTCATATTAATATTAATACCATTATTAAGTAATAATTTAATTGCTTCAATAGACTTGGTACATAACTATAACATTTTGCACCTACCAAACTATAAAATTCACTTTCATCTTTATATTTATCTAATATTTGTGCTTCATCTAGAAAATAATATTATCAAAATAGTAGATAAAATTGAGAGTTATGTACCAAGTCTATTGAGTTTTTCTTTTATTTCTAACTAATTGCACTGCCGTTTTCTCGTTGTTAATGTTTGGTGGAATAGTAAAAATGTTATTGAAACTAATAGTTAGCACGGTAAATATTTTCATAAACATTTTTATCACTCCTTTTAAAATATTTTATTTCTCGTTGTTCTTTTTTCTTTAATTTTTTTAATAAGTCACTCAATACCACAATTTATAATTACATGTAGAAACCATATACATATGACAAGATTTTGGTTTCTACAAACTTGCTGTTAATTAATAGACTTCTTGCATTACTTATTAAAATAATTACAAATTATTTGTAAATAAAAAATACTATATAGTAATTTCTAACTTTTATTAGGTTAATACTTATGGATTTTATTAAATGTGTAAATTTTGACACAACAAAAAATTATTTATTTAAATTTAATTTTAAATAAATATTTTATGTTATCTATAATTGCAAATTATAAATTGAAGCAATTAAATTAAATCTTAAACTAAATCGTTTTCTACGATTACGATATTTTTCAGTAATAATTTTAAATTTTTTAAGAATAGCAAAAATATTTTCAATAATAATTCTCATTTTTGAAATTAATTTATTATTATGTTTTTGTTCTTTATTTAAAGGGTTTTTCTTTGTTTTTTTCTTAGGTATTAGAACATTACTATGAATTTTTTGTATTCCTTGATAACCATTATCAACTATTAATTTAGTATTTTTTAAAATTGGGATTTTTGATTCTTTAAATAAACAAAAATCATGCTTTTTACCGAGAGAAAAATTTGTTGCAATAATTATTTTGCTTTCTTTTTCAATAATTACTTGTGTTTTAATAGTGTGTTTTTTCTTTTTTCCTGAATAAGATTGTTTTTGTCTTTTTTTGGGCGTTGAATGGGTGTTTCTGTAGCATCAATAATAATTGTTTTATCATTAAAATAATCATTTATTAATGCTTTTTTACCAGCAAGTTGTTGAAAATCAGGATGTTTGATTAAAATATCTTCAATTCACTTGATATTTCGATAACAACTAGCTTCACTAATATCAAAACTTTTACCAAGATGAAAATAAGTACGATATTCTCGTCAATATGATAAAGTCATCAATAATCTATTTTCTAATGATAATTTATTATTTTTACCACCTCTTTTAAACTTTTTTAACTCAGCTTCTTTTAAAATATTTAACATTTTATTAAAAGTACTTTGCTTTATTCCAGTTAATCGTAATAATTCTTTATCATTAATAAAATTAAATTTATCAAATTTCATAATCTTAAATTCCTTATAATTTCTATTTTAAATATATTTTATAGGAATTTTGTTTAATAAATAAGTAATGCAAGAAGTCTAATAAATAAATACGAGCTCATTTATTTATTACAAGAAATATAAGGTTAAATTAATATTTATTATTTTTAGTTATGCCTTGTATTTTTTTGTGCCTTGTTGTTGATAAACTAAGTTTTTTAGTAAACGAAGTTTACTAACAAGTTATGTTAATTTAGTTTAAAGAAAGAGTTTAAAGAGAAATATATTGAACTAAGTTAAAAGACTAAGTTAAATATAACTAAGTTAATATAACTAAATATTGTAAGGGTGGTATGTATATGAGAAATATTGAAAATATTTTTTTAAATACTGAAAAATATCTTTTGAAAGAAACGCAAAATGCAGTACTTATTAAAGCACCAGCAATTCCCTGATTGTATGAATCTACTGGTATTTGGTTTTCAAAACGATTTGTTTATAAAGGAAAATATGAGAATTCTATTTGTATCGGAATAATTAAAGATGGTGAGTATCAGTTGGTTTTAGTTAATAATAAGAAAGGTCAAGAATCTAGTTTGATTTTAGGTCATGAGTTGTTAGGTTTTTTTGTTGCGGAGAAAGAGATTGCTAAAAAGGATGTAAGTTTTAATTATTTTAAAAATTCATTTTAAAGGTGTTTTAAGGCATTTTAAGAATAGAGGTAAAGAAAAATATAGTTTAAAAAAATTTAGGTTGGTTTTTAAGGTGTTTAAACGGTGCGGAAAGCGTATGCTCCGCCCGTTAATTATCAATGTTAGTTTGAGTTATTTAACTAAGTTATTGCATTTTTTGATTTAATGTAGTAAAAAAATTAATTTTGGAGTTTTAGAAATGAAAATGTGAGTTAGTGTGGATGAGCCTGGCAAAGATTATTGTCAAGAGTTTATATATTAGACTTGGTACATAACTATAACATTTTATGCCGACTAAACTATAAAATTCATTTTTATCTTTGTATTTATCTAACATTTGTATTTCATCTAAAAAATAATTATCAAAATAGTAGATAAAATTAAAGGTTATGTACCAAGTCTATTCTATTAATAAAAAAACCGGATTAGAACAAAAAATTTGAGCGTCTAAATCTGCAGTTGATTCTGTTAGAACTGATTTAGTTGGTGATAATTGACTTTGTTTTGATTTTGTTGAACATAATTGTTTAAAAAAATAAATTAATTAGAAAATTAAGGAGAAAAGAAAGATGAGTATATTTGGATTAGTGTTTTTTACGATTTTAACATTATTACTAGCATATTATATTGCTGTTAATATTTATCGGTTTTTTAAAGATAAAAAGAAATATGGTAGTGAAGCAAAACAGCTACCAAAAGATTTTACTTATTCACAACGAATATTTATTGCAAAGTTTAAACGAAATTTGTTAGAACAAGATGAAAAAGAAATTAAAAAGTAGGTTTAGAAAATGTTTAAAAAAATAATTATCGAGTTAATTGAATTAATTTATCCAACTACCGATTTACCGCCCCAAGTTGTATTTTTGTTTTCAATTTTAATAATTGTAATGCTCTTCTCGGCAATTATTTTTCTACTATTTTGACCTTTTAAGCGGTAATTATTATGTTTTTAGTTGCTTGAAAAGATTTAGATTGAGAAATGACAAAATTGTATTTTTGAGATTTGTTTATTCAAATTACAACTATTCCGGCGTGGGTTTCTGGTAAAGAAATTGATTTAATCAAAGAACCACTTTGACTTTTAATAGCAAATATTGCCTTTTGAATGGTGTTAGTATTCATTGTCTTATTTATGGTTATTTTATTTTATAAGGTTAAATCATATTTTGTTTAGAAAGGGGGTGATTATATGATTGGAACTTTCTTAGTAGAAGCGACCACGCCTGTGGCTGTCACTGGTGAACAAGCGGTTACTAACTTATGAAAAGCGTTAATTGGAGCCTTTGGTCACATTTGAACCGATATTATTGGTGGTAATATGCCTAATGTTGTTAATTTTTTTGCTACATATTGAGTTTTCTTGCTTGGAGTAATTATTGGTTTATTTTTAATTGCTTTCAAAATGTTTGAAAAATTAATGCCCGGCAGATAGTAATAAAAATAAAGAAAGTGTGATTTAAATGATGCTATTGTTTAAGAAAATAAATTTAAGATTATATGATTTTGTCGCTTTAAATCGCACTTTATTTATTATTGCGTGATTCTATGGTGCGATTTTGTATTATTATAATCCTCAAAGTTGACGAATGTTATTTGATATTATTTATTTATTAATTGCTTTGTATGTTTTATATACTAAAATTTCTCATTTTTTTGCTCGCCGTAGTTTTATTAATTTCTTATTAAATTCACCCTTAAATTTAGTAATTGGTGCCTTAGGAACTGGGAAAACCGCTTTAATGGTTTTAGCTTCTTACTTATTAAGTGGTTGAAAAACGATTTCTACTTTTCCGATTACGGATAAACAAATGCTTTCATTAGGGCATATGTCTTTATTAGATTATAATTATCCGATATTAGAAGAAAAGCATTTGCTGTTATGAGATGAAACTAACTTATTTTTAGAAGGAACTGACTATAAAGAAAATGATAGGGTAACCCAAGGGTTACAAGAATATTTCGCTTCGGCTCGCCAATTTACCCACATCGTATTAGCAAGCGGACAACGAGCCGAACATATATGAGTTAAAGTTCGTGATATTGCGAATTCAATAATTGTTGGCATTAGAAAAAAACCGGTTAGTATCTTTCGTCCTTATTTACAAGTTATTTATGGCACTTTTAAATCGGTGAGCGAATACGAACAATGACGATTAACTTTAATTAATGCTAAAAATGATAAAAAAGGTCGCAAAATCAAGTATCGTAGCATTCCGGAATTAGACATTTATTTCTTTAAATTGAAAATTCCGATGTCAATCTTAAATCTTTACGATAATAAATATTTATCATTCTTGCGTGAATTAAGTAATCGTGCTTTGAATGATAAATATCAACATAAATTTTGAAATGATAATGTAATGGATATTGAAGCATTAGAATATTTAAAAATGGAAAAATTCAGCAAGATACTTACTAAGTTAAAAAATAATCTGAAGAAGAAAAACAAGTAAAGGGGTTTAAAAAATGGAAAACTTAGAAAAAATGGCCAGCTTGATTGGCGATATGTTTTATAAAGTTTTTGATTTAATTTGAATTTTAACCATTCCTGGAACAGATATTCGCATTATTATTTTTCCGCTAATTATGCTTGTGATAAATCTTGTAATTGGTGGCATTTTAGGTATTCATATTGAACGACCAAAAGTTGGTTTTCATAAAAAATATCGAAAATCAGTTGCTAATTGAGGAACTAAAAAACAATCATCTAGTGGTCCAATTAAGAAATTTAGTGGTAATAGTCCTAAAAACAGACCGTGAGTTGACCAACACGGACGGCGAATAAAAAGGTAGGTTTAGAAAATGTTTAAATTAATAATATTATTTATTCTTGTTGCTGTTTTTTCTATTTTTGCTTTAAACGACTTTTTAGGTTTATGAGCCTATGTGCGTGAGGGTTTAGAATATTTTAATAAAGTTCTATCAAGTAATATTAAAATTTTAGATTTGTTTAAACCAATGATAAGGTTATTTTCCCAACATCCGATTTTCCAAATTTTAGGAACGATTTGTATTTTATCAACCATATATTTAATTTTAAGGAGTTAAAAAATGAAAAAGTTAAAGAAAATATTAAGTATTAAATGATTTAAAAGCATTTTAGGTTTTATGCGTTTTTTTATTATATTTCATACTGTTATGGTTATAATTTGAGTATTTTTAACAAGAATTCGAACTAACACAGTTGAGTTTTTTAAAGATTTTATATTGTTTGATTTTCAAAATGTATTTTTTAAAGTGTATTTTTGATTATTAATGGTTTATTTGTTAATGACAGTTGTTAAGTTAATTATTAAGCGTTTTTATTTTAATAAAGTAGTTAGAAAACATCAAAAAGAAGTTATTAATATTTCTGAATGTCCATTATATTATGAATATAAATTTTCTCATGCTTTTAAAGCAATAAAAGAGAGTTTTAAGTCGTGAAGAGATGAATAAGATTATTTCTTGATTTATTATAATGTTTATTGGTTTAGTTCCTCTAGGTGCCTTCTTTGATACAAAACAACCACCTAAACCTAATATGGAACAATTTTTTATGAAACGAGAAAAACGAGCTACAAATCCCAGTCAATGTGGTAATAGTTGTAATTTTGAGTTTTCTGAAATTTTGAATAGTAGTTTTACTCCTTCAACTTATAATTTAAAAGACGGATGATTAGATGTTGCTTTTGTTAAAAATCAATTACCTAATGATTTGGGCCCTGTTGGTAATTATATTTATTGGTCTATCGTAAAAACTGTTCGTGATTTTTATGAAAAAAATTTTACTAGTATTGAACATAATAGACTTCTTGCATTACTTATTTATTAAACAAAATTCCTATAAAATATATTTAAAATAGAAATTATAAGGAATTTAAGATTATGAAATTTGATAAATTTAATTTTATTAATGATAAAGAATTATTACGATTAACTGGAATAAAGCAAAGTACTTTTAATAAAATGTTAAATATTTTAAAAGAAGCTGAGTTAAAAAAGTTTAAAAGAGGTGGTAAAAATAATAAATTATCATTAGAAAATAGATTATTGATGACTTTATCATATTGACGAGAATATCGTACTTATTTTCATCTTGGTAAAAGTTTTGATATTAGTGAAGCTAGTTGTTATCGAAATATCAAGTGAATTGAAGATATTTTAATCAAACATCCTGATTTTCAACAACTTGCTGGTAAAAAAGCATTAATAAATGATTATTTTAATGATAAAACAATTATTATTGATGCTACAGAAACACCCATTCAACGCCCAAAAAAAGACAAAAACAATCTTATTCAGGAAAAAAGAAAAAACACACTATTAAAACACAAGTAATTATTGAAAAAGAAAGCAAAATAATTATTGCAATAAATTTTTCTCTCGGTAAAAAGCATGATTTTTGTTTATTTAAAGAATCAAAAATCCCAATTTTAAAAAATACTAAATTAATAGTTGATAATGGTTATCAAGGAATACAAAAAATTCATAGTAATGTTCTAATACCTAAGAAAAAAACAAAGAAAAACCCTTTAAATAAAGAACAAAAACATAATAATAAATTAATTTCAAAAATGAGAATTATTATTGAAAATATTTTTGCTATTCTTAAAAAATTTAAAATTATTACTGAAAAATATCGTAATCGTAGAAAACGATTTAGTTTAAGATTTAATTTAATTGCTTCAATAGACTTCTTGCATAACCTAGTTAATTGTTATCAAAATTATTTTAGATTTTAGAAAAATGTTTATTTTAAAGTGGTTAAATTTAAAATTTTTATTATTTTAATAGGTTATGCAAGAAGTCTAATTTATAATTTGCAATTATAGATAACATAAAATATTTATTTAAGCCAAATTGTAAAGTTAAGTGCAACTAAATTATTTTTCTAACCAAATATTCGATTGGTGAAAGATAATTTAGTATTTTTCTTGGTCTTTGGTTTAAAGACAATATAAATTTATGAACTGCATTTTTAGTAGTATTTGAAAAATTAAATTTTTTAGGAAATTTTTCTCTAATTAAACCATTAGTATTTTCATTAGTACCTCTTTGTCAAGGCGAATACGCATTAGCAAAATAAATTTTCACATTTAAATTTTTTTCAAGTTGTTGTCAATTAGAAAATTCTTTACCCCTATCAAATGTTATAGTCTTAACAAGATTATTTGGAAGAATTGATAAATAATGGCTAATGTTTTCGTTAACAACTTTAGTAGTTCTATTTTCAACTAACATTGCTAAAGTAAATCTTGATGTTCTTTCAACTAAAGTTATTAAACATGATTTACTTTTACCTCGTGATGATACTACAGTATCACCTTCTCAATGACCAACAGTTATACGATTATTAACATTAATATTTCGTTCTTTAATTGATTTACCATTAAATTTACCGCGATTTTCTTGAGATTTTCGTTTCTTACCTTTTCTTCTTAAATTTTTATTAGTAACTTTTTCAAGTAATCCAGAATAAATTCAATTGTAAATTGTTTTAAAACTAATAATTCATTCTTTATGAAAATTTTTAATTCTGCCATAAATTTATTCAGGCGATCAACCTAATAGTAATTTTTGTTGTACATATTTTACTAATTCTCTATTTTTAAACTTATGAAAATAAACATGTGATTGTTTTCTGTTTTCTGCTTTATTTTGTGCAATTAATGAAAAATAATGATTACTATTTTTATTTCTATTGACTTCTCGAATAATAGTACTAATACTTCGATTAAGATTTTTAGTTATTTCACTAATTTTTACTTTAAACTTCAATTGATTCTCAATATAAATTCTTTCATATATGCCAAGATGTTTGTAACCCATATAAAAACTCCTTGCTTTGTTTTTTCTAAAATAAACTTAGCATCATGAAATTTTTATATGAGATTTTTTGCAATTTTATTTACTTGCACTTACAAGTATAATTCAGCAAAGAAGCTGAGTTAAAAAAGTTTAAAAGAGGTGGTAAAAATAATAAATTATCATTAGAAAATAGATTATTGATGACTTTATCATATTGACGAGAATATCGTACTTATTTTCATCTTGGTAAAAGTTTTGATATTAGTGAAGCTAGTTGTTATCGAAATATCAAGTGAATTGAAGATATTTTAATCAAACATCCTGATTTTCAACAACTTGCTGGTAAAAAAGCATTAATAAATGATTATTTTAATGATAAAACAATTATTATTGATGCTACAGAAACACCCATTCAACGCCCAAAAAAAGACAAAAACAATCTTATTCAGGAAAAAAGAAAAAACACACTATTAAAACACAAGTAATTATTGAAAAAGAAAGCAAAATAATTATTGCAACAAATTTTTCTCTCGGTAAAAAGCATGATTTTTGTTTATTTAAAGAATCAAAAATCCCAATTTTAAAAAATACTAAATTAATAGTTGATAATGGTTATCAAGGAATACAAAAAATTCATAGTAATGTTCTAATACCTAAGAAAAAAACAAAGAAAAACCCTTTAAATAAAGAACAAAAACATAATAATAAATTAATTTCAAAAATGAGAATTATTATTGGAAATATTTTTGCTATTCTTAAAAAATTTAAAATTATTACTGAAAAATATCGTAATCGTAGAAAACGATTTAGTTTAAGATTTAATTTAATTGCTTCAATTTATAATTTGCAATTATAGATAACATAAAATATTTATTTAAAATTAAATTTAAATAATAAAATAATTTTTTGTTGTGTCAAAATTTACACATTTAATAAAATCCATAAGTATTAACCTAATAAAAGTTAGAAATTACTATATAGTATTTTTTATTTACAAATAATTTGTAATTATTTTAATAAGTAATGCAAGAAGTCTAATATAAATTTATGAACTGCATTTTTAGTAGTATTTGAAAAATTAAATTTTTTAGGAAATTTTTCTCTAATTAAACCATTAGTATTTTCATTAGTACCTCTTTGTCAAGGCGAATACGCATTAGCAAAATAAATTTTCACATTTAAATTTTTTTCAAGTTGTTGTCAATTAGAAAATTCTTTACCCTTATCAAATGTTATAGTCTTAACAAGATTATTTGGAAGAATTGATAAATAATGGCTAATGTTTTCGTTAACAACTTTAGTAGTTCTATTTTCAACTAACATTGCTAAAGTAAATCTTGATGTTCTTTCAACTAAAGTTATTAAACATGATTTACTTTTACCTCGTGATGATACTACAGTATCACCTTCTCAATGACCAACAGTTATACGATTATTAACATTAATATTTCGTTCTTTAATTGATTTACCATTAAATTTACCGCGATTTTCTTGAGATTTTCGTTTCTTACCTTTTCTTCTTAAATTTTTATTAGTAACTTTTTCAAGTAATCCAGAATAAATTCAATTGTAAATTGTTTTAAAACTAATAATTCATTCTTTATGAAAATTTTTAATTCTGCCATAAATTTGTTCAGGCGATCAACCTAATAGTAATTTTTGTTGTACATATTTTACTAATTCTCTATTTTTAAACTTATGAAAATAAACATGTGATTGTTTTCTGTTTTCTGCTTTATTTTGTGCAATTAATGAAAAATAATGATTACTATCTTTATTTCTATTGACTTCTCGAATAATAGTACTAATACTTCGATTAAGATTTTTAGCTATTTCACTAATTTTTACTTTAAACTTCAATTGATTCTCAATATAAATTCTTTCATATATGCCAAGATGTTTGTAACCCATATAAAAACTCCTTGCTTTGTTTTTTCTAAAATAAACTTAGCATCATGAAATTTTTATATGAGATTTTTTGCAATTTTATTTACTTGCACTTACAAGTATAATTCAGCTTTATTGTCATTTTTTATCTCCCAAAAATCATTTTTATTGGTAAATACATAATTGAAATTAAGGCGAAAAGAAAAGTAATGATAATAATTAATCCGGCAATAAACGCAACTTGCACAGGCATTTTTTCTATCGGAACAAACAGTTTTAAGAATTCCATAATAATTTCTCAAAACATTATTTTTTATTCTCATTATTTTCTTTTGAATTAGGGGCTTTAACTTATTCTTCAAAGCGAGCAATAAATACTTTTTCGTCTTTTGTAAAATTACCAGTATTATTTTTAATGGCATTTTTATATTTAATTCTAATTTTTATTTTGGCATAAATTTTATAAGCAAAATATGCCAATAGCATTATGCAAATGATAATAAATATTATTCCAATCGCAATATTCATTTTTAAACTCCTTTAAAATAATTATAATTTATATCTTTTTTGTTGTTTTCTTTTTTCGCAATGAAGAAGCCTAATAATTCTTGACCTTTAATTAATTTGGTTTCATTTTCTTTTTGATTAATTGAAATTATTTGATATTTACTATCTTTTATTATTCCGATGCAAATAGAATTTTCATATTTTCCTTTATAAACAAATCGCTTTGGAAACCAAATATCGATTTGTTGACTAAATCATGGAATTTTTGGTGCTTTAATAAACATTGCGTTTTGTGTTTCTTTTAAAAGATATTTTTTAGTATTTAAGAAAATGTTTTCAATGTTTTTCATAATAAATTACCTTTCTTATTTGTTATAAACTAAGTTAGTTAACTTAGTTTTTTAAACACTTATATATATCGCAGATTTAAGTGTTTAACAAGCTTTGTTAGTAAATTTTGTTTTTTAATTAGATAAAGATTTTAATAATTTTAAACTTAGCATACCCCTATATAGAAATTTTTACACTTTAACATCCGCATCCTACCCTTGGAACTAATTTAATAGCGTGTATATTTTTAGGAAATCCACCCATTCATTTTTTATTGCAAAACGAAACAAATTGCTATAGTTAATAGGATGTTATCTATTAACTGGTAAACTTCTTTTGGTTATGGCGACCACCCACAATTTATCGTGCTTTAATACATACCAACATTATTAACTCACTTGTATTTAATTTTCAAAGAACAAAATTTTAACACCTTATAAAATAAAAAGACAATCATTGCTGACTGTCTTAATACTTATTCAAATCTTTTCCCACCTAACAAAACTTTACGCGCCCTACCAAGTCTATTATTATAAAAAATTTTGACATTATTAAAGTCAAAATCTCAGGGATCAAAATCATTTTTTTCTAAATCATCACTACTAAGATTTTTAGCGGCCAATTGTTTTAAAACATCAATATTAACTTCAGATTTCAAATATATGCCATCAGTTTTAATATTGATATTAAACTAGGATAAAAAGATACTAATCCCATCATTAGAAAAAAACATATTATTAATAATAGTGATTTTCGGATTCTTATCATTTCAAAAATACTCCTTAAAAATTAAATATTTCAAAAGACTTGGTACATAACCTTTAATTTTATCTACTATTTTGATAATATTATTTTCTAGATGAAGCACAAATGTTAGATAAATACAAAGACGAAAATGAATTTTATAGTTTGGTAGGTGCAAAATGTTATAGTTATGTACCAAGTCTAAAGTTTAAAACTTCAATCTCATTTATCTCAAGTAACATATTTATAAATGGGAATTGTTTCTCAACTCTCATACAATATCCAGGGTCATTATCACTAACACAATGTCAACGATGCATTTTACATGTAGTTTCATAATAATCAACTAGCGTTACTCTAACATATCTTTCTTCGGATAATTTATAAGCATCAATTTCAAGTTTTAATGAATTCAATCATTATTATATACCGCTACTTTTTCACTTAAAACTTTTTTATCCCAATTATCAATTTTAATGCTATGTCTTAAAACTAAACCTTCGCTAAAATTATTAGTAAACTCCTTAAATGCATTAGCAGAAATAGTTCTTCGCGGTGTTTTTGAGTCCAGATTATAATAGAAATTAAGATTTCCTGACAATGTAAATTGAATTGCTGTTAATAATCTTTTAGTAAAACTAATATTATTAGCAGTATATATTCAGTTATTATCTCAAACATTTAGGGCACCCATAATCGCATCAACAACTTCACTAACTTTACTAATAATATTACCAACAACCGGAATATATCCAATAACTGGTGAAGCAATTTCTTCAATAATTTTTAAAATTTTATTGCTTTCTTCTTTAAAATCTAATTGTAATGCTTCATTAGGAAAATTTAGGGTTAAGATAACCATTGTGCTCTAAAAACTGATTATAATGTTTAAAAGGAATAACAATATCTTTTAGGGAATAGTGATCTGATATTAATGATGACATCACTAAGGTATCGCAATTATCAACAAAATAATCAGTAATATAGTATTTCTCCACTCATAGAAAAGATGTTTGCACCTTACCTTCAACTTTATAATCAAAATTTCAAGTTGATTTGCCTTTCCTTTCAATTTTATTAAATGAACTTTTCGGATATCTTAAAAAGAAATAATCAACATCATTTATATGTTCACCATATTTATATTGATATCCACAAAAATCATTATTAAGAATTCCTGATTTTGGTTGTGATTTTAATGAATTAGAAGTTACTGCCACTAAATCATTATTTCCTGTTAACTTATTAGCAAATAAAAATTTTGTACCATTAGTACTAATAAATAACGAAGCAATTACTAATAATGGTTTATAAAATAAAAACTTACTCATCATTATTCCTCACTTTAAATTATTTAGTTATTTATACAATCTTAACTACAATAATTATGACACAAAAATGTCAAAATAATCATATAATTTTAAAGTTGAAATATCTCTTCAAGATAGCGATAAGCCGCCCATTATTTGACAAACAAAAAAACCTAGCAAAGGTATATTTGCTAGGTTTTAGCGAGGAACATTTCGGGATACCCCAATACCGCACAAGACTAATTAACTTAAAACAGTGCTGTGCGAATTAATATCGCACGCCTTTATCTTAGTCATCGGACATTTTTGTGTAGAATGTCCTTAAATAGGACATCTTTATATTAACATATTTTAATATAAAATGTAAATACTTTCTTAGTTAGTTTTAAAATTTATTTATTTAATTTCAACAACAGCACCAGCAGCAACAAGTTTTTCTTTAATTTCTTCGGCTTCTTCTGGTTTAATTTTTTCTTTAATTACTGGGTTTTCACCTTCAACTAATTTCTTAGCTTCCATTAAAGGTTTTCCTATAATTTCTGCTACTACTTTAATAACTGCAATTTTAGAACCACCTAGTTCAGTTAAAATAACCTTTACTTCTGTCGGCGCAGCACTATCATCACCTTGTGAAACTGCTTGCATCATTACTGGTGCACTAGCAGTAACACCAAAATGTTCTTCAATTGCTTTTACTAATTCATTTAGTTCTGTTAATTTCATATCTTCTAGGGAATCAATAATATCTTGTTTTGTTATTTTATTACCTTTTTTAACACTATCACTTTTTTCTTTAATTGTTTTTTCTTCGTTAATTTTATTTTCTATTTCTTCTTGTGTTTCTTTTTTTATTGGATTATTTTCTGCCATAATATAATTCTCTCCTTTTATTTTATTTTTATATATTGGTTTATTCTATTTACTTCTTATCAATAATGGCTTTAATTGCTAAAGCAACATTAATTAATGGACTAATAATTGCTGAAGCAAACATTGAAATAAGATCCTCTTTTGAAGGCAATGTGGCTAATACTTGTAATTCATCATATAACACTACTTCACCGTCAAAAATAGCACTTTTCAATACTAAATTTTTATGTTCCTTTGCAAACTTAGTTAATAATCTTGGGCCTACAATTTCATCGGTTGCCGAAAATACTAACGCATTAGGACCTAATAATATATCATCTAAATTAGTAATTTTTAACTCTTGTAATGCTCTTCTTACTAATGTATTTTTATAAATTTTTAAACTAGCATTTTCACTTCTTAACTGTAACTTTAAATTTGTTAAATCTTGGACAGAAAATCCATGATAATGAATAATAGTTGTTGACTTTGATGAAGCAATCTTTGTTTTAATCTCTTGAACAATATTACTTTTAATTTCTTTTGCTGGTCGCATTCATCCATCCCTTCCTAATTTCTTAAACATAACCGTTTAATCCTGAAATCAATATCTATCTTACATAAAAAAACTCGGTATTACATACCGAGTTTAAAAGAGTTTTTGTAATCCAAAATCCTATACCTTTTAATCCTCGGCAACATAATTAAGGTTCCCCCGTTGCTGTCTATAGACTATTGATAGCATAAGATAATAATAATATGTTTTTAACACAAATGCAATACTTATTTCAAACATTGCTGAATTATACTTGTAAGTGCAAGTAAATAAAATTGCAAAAAATCTCATATAAAAATTTCATGATGCTAAGTTTATTTTAGAAAAAACAAAGCAAGGAGTTTTTATATGGGTTACAAACATCTTGGCATATATGAAAGAATTTATATTGAGAATCAATTGAAGTTTAAAGTAAAAATTAGTGAAATAGCTAAAAATCTTAATCGAAGTATTAGTACTATTATTCGAGAAGTCAATAGAAATAAAGATAGTAATCATTATTTTTCATTAATTGCACAAAATAAAGCAGAAAACAGAAAACAATCACATGTTTATTTTCATAAGTTTAAAAATAGAGAATTAGTAAAATATGTACAACAAAAATTACTATTAGGTTGATCGCCTGAACAAATTTATGGCAGAATTAAAAATTTTCATAAAGAATGAATTATTAGTTTTAAAACAATTTACAATTGAATTTATTCTGGATTACTTGAAAAAGTTACTAATAAAAATTTAAGAAGAAAAGGTAAGAAACGAAAATCTCAAGAAAATCGCGGTAAATTTAATGGTAAATCAATTAAAGAACGAAATATTAATGTTAATAATCGTATAACTGTTGGTCATTGAGAAGGTGATACTGTAGTATCATCACGAGGTAAAAGTAAATCATGTTTAATAATTTTAGTTGAAAGAACATCAAGATTTACTTTAGCAATGTTAGTTGAAAATAGAACTACTAAAGTTGTTAACGAAAACATTAGCCATTATTTATCAATTCTTCCAAATAATCTTGTTAAGACTATAACATTTGATAGGGGTAAAGAATTTTCTAATTGACAACAACTTGAAAAAAATTTAAATGTGAAAATTTATTTTGCTAATGCGTATTCGCCTTGACAAAGAGGTACTAATGAAAATACTAATGGTTTAATTAGAGAAAAATTTCCTAAAAAATTTAATTTTTCAAATACTACTAAAAATGCAGTTCATAAATTTATATTGTCTTTAAACCAAAGACCAAGAAAAATACTAAATTATCTTTCACCAATCGAATATTTGGTTAGAAAAATAATTTAGTTGCACTTAACTTTACAATTTGGCAAATAATAAAATAATTTTTTGTTGTGTCAAAATTTACACATTTAATAAAATCCATAAGTATTAACCTAATAAAAGTTAGAAATTACTATATAGTATTTTTTATTTACAAATAATTTGTAATTATTTTAATAAGTAATGCAAGAAGTCTAGTAATTAAATAATATAACTAGCTGATTGTTTTATTTCTTCAAAGCAATACCTAACAAAACTAAACGCGACCCTCTAATAGTAGTTATCTTGAATTGTAACAATAATAATGTTATTATATATAAGCCTGAAAAAATAGGTTAATGTGGGAGAAGATATCGTTGACCACAGCGAGAACAATTATGTATAGGAGGTGTTGCTCGTGGCTAAAAAAATTAAAAGGATTGCTAAATTACAGTTTAATGCGGTACAAGCTAAACCAGGTCCGGAATTAGCTTCATTAGGGATTAATATGCCACAATTTTGTCTTGCTTTTAATGATGCAACAAAAACAAGAATGGGTGATGTTGTCCCTGTTGTTATTACTGCTTATGATGATAAATCATTTGATTTTGTTTTAAAAACAACCCCAGCAGTTGTTTTATTAAAAAGAGCAGCTAATATTGAAAAAGGTTCAAGTAGTAGTAAAAAAGAAAAAGCAGCAACGATTACTGAAGATAAAATCAGAGAAATTGCTGAATATAAAATGGTTGATTTAAATGCTAATGATATTGAAAAGGCAATGAAAATTATTGAAGGAACAGCAAGAAATATGGGAATTGTTGTTGAAAAGCTATCAAAAGGGGAACAAAAATAGTTATGGTAATTGTTAAAAAGAGTCGTTATTCTAAAAATTATCAAAAAGTATTCCAAATGTTTGATAAAACTAAAATATATTCGATTGATGAAGCTATTTCATTAGTTAAAAAAACTTCAATAACAAAATTTGATGCTACAGTTGAATTAGCTTTTTGTTTAAATATTGATCCAAGACATGCTGATCAACAACTTCGTGGAGCGTTAGTATTACCGGCAGGAACTGGTAAAAAACAAAGAATTTTAGTATTAACTAATAGTATGAATCAAGTAGCTATTGATAATAAAGCTGATTTTGTTGGTGGTAAAGATTTAATTGAAAAAATTCAAAAAGAAAATTGATTTGATTTTGATGTTATTATTGCAACACCAGATATTATGGTTGAATTAGGAAAAATTGGTAAAATATTAGGACCTAAGGGTTTAATGCCAAATCCGAAAATGGGAACGGTAACTACTGATGTTCAAAAAGCAATTTCAGAAGTTCGTAAGGGGAAGATTGAATATCGTGTTGATAAGCAAGGTAATGTTCATGTAATTATTGGTAAAGTTTCTTTTAGTGAAGAACAGTTAAAGCAAAATTATCAAACTATTTATGAAACGCTTAGAAAAGCTCGCCCAGCAGCTGTTAAAGGTACTTATATAAAAAATATTAGTATTACTACTACTATGGGGCCAGCGATTAAAGTTGCTATTGAGTATTAAAGATATAATTATTATTAGGAATTAAAATAATGTTTTAAAGTGGTAGAGAATATTTTTCTTTACTATTTTTTTATATGCTGAATTATACTTGTAAGTGCAAGTAAATAAAATTGCAAAAAATCTCATATAAAAATTTCATGATGCTAAGTTTATTTTAGAAAAAACAAAGCAAGGAGTTTTTATATGGGTTACAAATATCTTGGCATATATGAAAGAATTTATATTGAGAATCAATTGAAGTTTAAAGTAAAAATTAGTGTAGAAACCATATACATATGACAAGATTTTGGTTTTTACAAGCTTGCTCTTAATTAATAAATAAATACGAGCTCATTTATTTATTACAAGAAATATAAGGTTAAATTAATATTTATTATTTTTAGTTATGCCTTGTATTTTTTTGTGCCTTGATAGTAATAAACTAAGTTAATTAGTAAACGAAGTTTACTAACAAATTTTGTTAAACATAAATAGACTTCTTGCATTACTTATTTATTAAACAAAATTCCTATAAAATATATTTAAAATAGAAATTATAAGGAATTTAAGATTATGAAATTTGATAAATTTAATTTTATTAATGATAAAGAATTATTACGATTAACTGGAATAAAGCAAAGTACTTTTAATAAAATGTTAAATATTTTAAAAGAAGCTGAGTTAAAAAAGTTTAAAAGAGGTGGTAAAAATAATAAATTATCATTAGAAAATAGATTAGACTTCTTGCATTACTTATTAAAATAATTACAAATTATTTGTAAATAAAAAATACTATATAGTAATTTCTAACTTTTATTAGGTTAATACTTATGGATTTTATTAAATGTGTAAATTTTGACACAACAAAAAATTATTTTATTATTTAAATTTAATTTTAAATAAATATTTTATGTTATCTATAATTGCAAATTATAAATTGAAGCAATTAAATTAAATCTTAAACTAAATCGTTTTCTACGATTACGATATTTTTCAGTAATAATTTTAAATTTTTTAAGAATAGCAAAAATATTTTCAATAATAATTCTCATTTTTGAAATTAATTTATTATTATGTTTTTGTTCTTTATTTAAAGGGTTTTTCTTTGTTTTTTTCTTAGGTATTAGAACATTACTATGAATTTTTTGTATTCCTTGATAACCATTATCAACTATTAATTTAGTATTTTTTAAAATTGGGATTTTTGATTCTTTAAATAAACAAAAATCATGCTTTTTACCGAGAGAAAAATTTGTTGCAATAATTATTTTGCTTTCTTTTTCAATAATTACTTGTGTTTTAATAGTGTGTTTTTTCTTTTTTCCTGAATAAGATTGTTTTTGTCTTTTTTTGGGCGTTGAATGGGTGTTTCTGTAGCATCAATAATAATTGTTTTATCATTAAAATAATCATTTATTAATGCTTTTTTACCAGCAAGTTGTTGAAAATCAGGATGTTTGATTAAAATATCTTCAATTCACTTGATATTAGTGCTGAATTATACTTGTAAGTGCAAGTAAATAAAATTGCAAAAAATCTCATATAAAAATTTCATGATGCTAAGTTTATTTTAGAAAAAACAAAGCAAGGAGTTTTTATATGGGTTACAAACATCTTGGCATATATGAAAGAATTTATATTGAGAATCAATTGAAGTTTAAAGTAAAAATTAGTGAAATAGCTAAAAATCTTAATCGAAGTATTAGTACTATTATTCGAGAAGTCAATAGAAATAAAGATAGTAATCATTATTTTTCATTAATTGCACAAAATAAAGCAGAAAACAGAAAACAATCACATGTTTATTTTCATAAGTTTAAAAATAGAGAATTAGTAAAATATGTACAACAAAAATTACTATTAGGTTGATCGCCTGAACAAATTTATGGCAGAATTAAAAATTTTCATAAAGAATGAATTATTAGTTTTAAAACAATTTACAATTGAATTTATTCTGGATTACTTGAAAAAGTTACTAATAAAAATTTAAGAAGAAAAGGTAAGAAACGAAAATCTCAAGAAAATCGCGGTAAATTTAATGATAAATCAATTAAAGAACGAAATATTAATGTTAATAATCGTATAACTGTTGGTCATTGAGAAGGTGATACTGTAGTATCATCACGAGGTAAAAGTAAATCATGTTTAATAACTTTAGTTGAAAGAACATCAAGATTTACTTTAGCAATGTTAGTTGAAAATAGAACTACTAAAGTTGTTAACGAAAACATTAGCCATTATTTATCAATTCTTCCAAATAATCTTGTTAAGACTATAACATTTGATAGGGGTAAAGAATTTTCTAATTGACAACAACTTGAAAAAAATTTAAATGTGAAAATTTATTTTGCTAATGCGTATTCGCCTTGACAAAGAGGTACTAATGAAAATACTAATGGTTTAATTAGAGAAAAATTTCCTAAAAAATTTAATTTTTCAAATACTACTAAAAATGCAGTTCATAAATTTATATTGTCTTTAAACCAAAGACCAAGAAAAATACTAAATTATCTTTCACCAATCGAATATTTGGTTAGAAAAATAATTTAGTTGCACTTAACTTTACAATTTGGCAGAATTAAAAATTTTCATAAAGAATGAATTATTAGTTTTAAAACAATTTACAATTGAATTTATTCTGGATTACTTGAAAAAGTTACTAATAAAAATTTCATGATGCTAAGTTTATTTTAGAAAAAACAAAGCAAGGAGTTTTTATATGGGTTACAAACATCTTGGCATATATGAAAGAATTTATATTGAGAATCAATTGAAGTTTAAAGTAAAAATTAGTGAAATAGCTAAAAATCTTAATCGAAGTATTAGTACTATTATTCGAGAAGTCAATAGAAATAAAGATAGTAATCATTATTTTTCATTAATTGCACAAAATAAAGCAGAAAACAGAAAACAATCACATGTTTATTTTCATAAGTTTAAAAATAGAGAATTAGTAAAATATGTACAACAAAAATTACTATTAGGTTGATCGCCTGAACAAATTTATGGCAGAATTAAAAATTTTCATAAAGAATGAATTATTAGTTTTAAAACAATTTACAATTGAATTTATTCTGGATTACTTGAAAAAGTTACTAATAAAAATTTAAGAAGAAAAGGTAAGAAACGAAAATCTCAAGAAAATCGCGGTAAATTTAATGGTAAATCAATTAAAGAACGAAATATTAATGTTAATAATCGTATAACTGTTGGTCATTGAGAAGGTGATACTGTAGTATCATCACGAGGTAAAAGTAAATCATGTTTAATAACTTTAGTTGAAAGAACATCAAGATTTACTTTAGCAATGTTAGTTGAAAATAGAACTACTAAAGTTGTTAACGAAAACATTAGCCATTATTTATCAATTCTTCCAAATAATCTTGTTAAGACTATAACATTTGATAGGGGTAAAGAATTTTCTAATTGACAACAACTTGAAAAAAATTTAAATGTGAAAATTTATTTTGCTAATGCGTATTCGCCTTGACAAAGAGGTACTAATGAAAATACTAATGGTTTAATTAGAGAAAAATTTCCTAAAAAATTTAATTTTTCAAATACTACTAAAAATGCAGTTCATAAATTTATATTGTCTTTAAACCAAAGACCAAGAAAAATACTAAATTATCTTTCACCAATCGAATATTTGGTTAGAAAAATAATTTAGTTGCACTTAACTTTACAATTTGGCTAATAAAATAATTTTTTGTTGTGTCAAAATTTACACATTTAATAAAATCCATAAGTATTAACCTAATAAAAGTTAGAAATTACTATATAGTATTTTTTATTTACAAATAATTTGTAATTATTTTAATAAGTAATGCAAGAAGTCTATTGTTCAATAACAAAATCATGAATCCCATCATCTTTAGTTTGCCTTTTAAGAATATTTAAAAATTCTTTCTTACTTAATGGCCTTTCAAGATATGACGCATTTAATAAATCTTGATAAAAAATATTTAATGACTTTAATACCGTTTGACGAAATATTGCTCCTCATTGCGTTAATGGTGGTGCGGCGGTTGTTATTTGCTTGGCATTCATCAATTCTCATATTTGTGCAATAACCCGTAAATAAGATTCTGACGAAGCATCATGTAATTTTTGACCATAAGAAGAACCAGTTTCATAGGAAGCTTTATTAATCGGCAAATATCCCGAATCAAAAGCATAAACTTCATTAGCTTCTTGTGATGTTACATATTTAATAAATGCTTCGGAAATTTTATCTTTAATCGGATCATTCATTTTAAACATGGCAATTCCTGGGCCTTGTTGAATAGCATACTTACCAGCAGCAGAAAATGGTAACGGTAACACTCAAATATCCTCAGGTTTAAGTCGTTTTTCCTGTAACAAAAACTGAACTCCTGATGTTGAACCAATACCGACTAAAGCTTTAGATTGATTAAACAAGGTACTAGCAAATGTCCCCTGTGGTGATGTTGCTGTTGGTACTTTAACATGCAATCCTGTATTGCGCTTAATATCATTAGATGGACGATTAGCTAAATCTTTTAACTCTTGAAGACCGCTTAAATGTTTCTGCAATATTTCAAAAGATTTTCCTTTTAAGTTTAAAACGAATTTACCACTACTATTTTCATGATAAAGAAATTCATTAGTTTTTGTTTTAGAATTTAATGTCTCACTATTAGCATATTGTGCATATAATCCATTAGGCAAATCATCCATCGCTACTGCATACACTTCATTAAGATTCTTTAAATTAGCTAAATTTTTTAATAAGTGACTAGTTACTTGCACTAAACTAAGATAACTACTTCAAGTAATAATTCCCGCTTTCATTGTTTCCAGAGAATTTCATTGTTTTAAAACACTAAGTTGAGCTTGAAATTTACTTCAATCAATACTTTTATTAACTTTTCATTGTCCATTCATTCCTTGATAATTACTTAAATTATCGCCAAGTGGTAATAACAAATTTGCTTGGGGGATTAAACCATCAATTTTAGCAAATACTTCTAACAATAATTTCTTATTAATAAACATTAAATCTAATGATTTTCCAATGGGAACTGTATATTGTTTACCCTTATACATTGTTTCTTGTCAATAAGAATCAATAATGCTTGGTTTATCAATGTAAGAACTAAGATCGGGAACCTTAACATCAACTAACTGTTCTTGTAAAGTTTTAGAATATTTAACAACCTCATCAGCATAACTAGTAAACAAATTAGGTAATTTTCTCACGCCATAATAACCAGTATTAACTTCCTTCTCAACACCATTATTTTGAACAAATTTTAAAATTATTTTGCGATGATCAAATTCCGAGTTATCAGCATTGACCTTATTAAAATTATTAATAACATTTTCTAAAGCATTTCATTGAAATTGACCTTTTATAAAATAAGTTGTCATAATGACATTTCGTTCCGAATGACTACAAGCAAAAATTGTTAAAATCGAACTTAATCAAATTGTTGCTGTTAACATTACCTTAATTTTTTTCATTAATTATTATTCCTTCCTATTAAATCCTAGCCCTTAGTTCCACTACTATCTTTTGTAATACTATTAATAATACGTTTCTTAGTAAGTAAATATAAAACAATCATTGGCAAAATAGAAATAACAGCAGATGCCATTTTTAAATGCTGTGGATCTCTTAGCGTACTTGGATTATTAGGTCATGGTTCTGTTACTTGAATTAATTCTCATAATAACATTGGTAAAGTTACTCATTTTGAATCAGCATCTAAAACTGTTACTGGTCATAATACTGCATTCCAACTAGCAATAAAAGATATTAATCCTGCTATTCATAATACTGGTTGAACTAATGGCAGCGCTACTTTTCAAAAGAATTTAAAAGTTGATAACCCATCAATCTTACTAGCACTAACAATTGATTTCGGAATCCCTTCAAATGCTTGGCGTAACATAAAAATTGTAAAAGCCGAAGCAATAAATGGAATTACTAATGCTTCTAAGGTATTATCTCATACAATCCGTAACATTAGCAAATACTGCCCAATCATAATCGTTTCCCCAGGAATCATTAATGTTGATAATAACAAAATAAATATTGCTTCCCGAAACTTTGTCCGATAATGTGCTAAAGCAAACCCTGCTAAAGCACAAATAAATAATTTCAATATTGTGGAAAGAAATGCTACTAAAAATGAATTAAATAAATACTTGCCAACATTAATTTGTGAATTTTCTAAAAGATATGTATACCACTTAAAAGTTCAAATTTCAGGTCATAATCCTTGCGGTTTTGTTGGATCTAAATCAGCATCAGTTTTAAATGAAGTAATAATCATTCAGTAAAATGGAAAAACAACAATAATAGCCATAACTAATAAAAATAAGAATCGCATTGCAATGCTAATTCATTTTTCTCAACCTTTATCTTTATTTCCGGCCATTTGTTGTGTAAAATTGGTTTTGCGCACAACAGTTTGACGACTGACTCAAGTTTTAAATCATAAACTAATTTTATTGCAACTCATCTTTAACAATTCATTAATTTTCTTGCCGAAATTATTCATCAATAAAATCTCCTAACTATATTTTCTTGATAATTGTTTACTAATAATTCGTGTTACAATTGTAATTAATAAAATAATTATCATTAAGATTATTGAAGCTGCAGCAGCTTCATTGTAACTAGCATTCATTCGGCGTTGAAAAATTCAAAAAACGACTGTTTGAATCTGATAAGTAGATGCTTGAACATAATTAGCATATAATCCTAAAGGAAATATTTTAAAAGAATCAATTAACCCAATAGTAAATAAGTAAATTAACATCGGAATAACTAAAGGTACTGTCACTTTAAATAACTGCTTACTTTTACTCATCCCATCAATGGCTGCAGCTTGATAATAATGATTATTTATTTTTAATAACGCTGTTGTTAACATAATGATATTAAAAGGTAATGATTTTCATATTCCATAAATAATTAAAACTCAAATCGCATAATTAGCATCATTTAATCAAGGTCGTTTTTCCAAACCAAAAAGAGCAAACAAAGTATTCATTACTCCTTCAGGACTAAAAATAAAAGCAAAAGTCATGGCAACAGCCATCACACTAGTAACATATGGCAAAAAGAAAATACCTTGCAAAAAATTAAAAATTCGTTTTGACATAATGCTAGTTAACGACTTAGCAACTATCAATGAAATAATTAATGATAAAGGTACAACTGCTGTTGAATAAATTAAGGAATTTTTTAAAGCAATTTGAAATTCACGATTTTTTCATACTAATTCAAAATGCTTTCACGAAAATTTAAAAGCAATTTCCGGACCACCATTAACAGCTGTTCTAGCAACAATAAAAATTGCATAAAACATAAATATTCCTAATAATGCTAATGCTGGTGTTAACCAAATTAATGAAATAAGAGTACTATCGCGTTTTTGAGCATTATTAGGTTTTTTATAATATCGCTTTAAATAATTAAAAAAATTTTGTGAAGATTTTGTTTGTAAAGATTTTTCAATCGGTTTTTTACTAGCCATTAAACAACCTCCACTGTTAATTCAGTTTCTGGATCAAATAAAAAAATCGTCTTTTTAACAAAATTAATTTTTACTTTTTCACCGTGTTCATAAAACTTATCTTCATCCATATCATAAACTGCTTTAACATATTCATTATTTCTAATCTTAATAGTTACAAAGGCACTCCGACCTAATTCTTCAAACAAAGAAATTTCACCAATTAAAGGTTCTTTATTAACAAACTTAGTATTTAATGAATCACTATTTAATTTTAAATCTTCAGGGCGAATACCAATAGTAATATAACCATGTTTAGCTTTTATGGCTTTACCAATCTTAATTTCATCAATTCAAATATTATGTTGCTTATCAATTATCCCATTAAAAAAGTTCATTGCGGGATTACCAATAAATTGTGCAACAAATTTATTAACTGGTTGATTATACACTTCATGTGGTGTTCCAACTTGTTGTAAGACCCCTTGCTTCATAATATAAATATAATCAGATATTGACATTGCTTCTTCTTGATCATGAGTTACAAAAATTGCTGTAATTTGTGATTTTTGTTGAAAACGCCGAATTCACTCCCTTGTTGTTACTCTTAACTTGGCATCTAAATTAGATAACGGTTCATCTAACAATAAAATATCTGGAGCTTTAACAATTGCTCTCGCAATCGCTACTCTTTGCTGTTGACCACCAGATAAATTAGCTGGTCGTTTCTTTAATTGATTACTAATTTCTACTTGCTGAGCAACAAGATTAACACTCTTACTAACTTCTTTTCTAAATGAAGTTAATTGTTGCTTTAATGCTTGTAATTCATTATTTAATTGCTCATCAGTTTTTATTGTTATTAATGCTGGTGATAACTGATAATATTCATTAGCAATTGTTGTTAATTTTATTAACATCTCATCATAAGCTACTAATAAATTATTGCCAATTTTCTTTTGATACTTATCAAGTCCCTTTTGTTCTTCTTTATCTCATAATTGCTGATGTTTCTTAAAAAAACTCACATACTTACTATGACTCAAACTATATTGTAAAGCATGATCTTTTTTCTGTTGTTTTTTAAAATTTTTAACTAATTCATTATATGCTTTTTGATGATCTTTCATTACAATTTTTAAAGCATTTAGCTTACTTTTAGCAGGATTTAAATAATTATATTTCATTTGCAATAAAAACTTATTAATTGCAAAATTAATTTCCCGAGTTTTAAAATTCTTATTTGTTGTTTTAAAACTACTTAAATTATTATTAATAGTTATTTTTAACTGTGAAATATTATGATAAATTAAATTTAAAAAATCACAATATTTAATATGAACAGCTAATCTTGACTGATCATATCACTGACTATGAATCCGATTACGAAATGTTTCTAAATGCTTTTCATTATAAATTATTGCTGCTTCACGCTTATGAAATTTAAAAATATCTGCTAAATAATTAGCAATCATTTCATTAACTAACTTATCATAAGTTTCTAAATACTCAGAAAGTAATATTGCAATCTGATCTTTAAATCTTTGTTTTTCAACATTTAAACCACTATCTTGCAAATTTTTAATTAATAACCGAATATTAGTATTACTGTTTCTAACAGTTCGCTTAAATTTTTTATCTTGATATAAAGGCAAAGCAATATTTTTAAAAACATTTAAATGCGGATATAAAGCATAATTTTGGAATATTAAACCAATATTACGATTTTGCGGTGACCATTTGGTTACATCTTTACCATTAAAAATAATTTGTCCCTGACTAACTTGTAATAATCCCGCAATCGCATAAAGCGTTGTTGATTTTCCACAACCAGATGGTCCTAACAAAGTAACTAATTGTCCTGTCTTCACATGCATATTAAAATTATTGACCGCTAATGTTTCACCATAATCAATACTAATATTTTTTAAAATAACATTCATTTAAAACTCCCTGAAATATTAATTTCCATAAGCAATTATATTAGAAAACAACAATTTTTAAAAGGATTTATAAAATTATTTAAAAAAAGAAAAATACACTTATATTTGTAAATGTATTTCAAAATTAATATGATTAAGATTTAAATATTACTAACGACTAAAATCTAACTTACTACTTTTTTAGTAAAATTATATTTAACTGTTTTGGATGCTGTTCCTTTTTCTTCTAATGTCTTAACAGTAATATCGACAGTGGCAGTAGTACCAGTTACATCAATTTCTCCAGGATCAATTAAATCAATCTGCGAATTCGCTTGATCAATTTGCAATCCTATCTTAATTAGTAGATCATATACAATTAGACCAGTCAAGTCATGCGAAACTCACCATTTCTCATCAACATCTTTTATTTCCACAGTATCTGGCAACGCATTAATGCGAGCATCAACACTTTTTAAACTACAAGATACTGTCAGCATTACTGTCATTAATGTCATGGGGGGGTTAATGTTAAGGTTGCCAAAAATGATATAAAACTTTTTTTCATATTTAATTCTCCTTTTCATGTATTGTTATATAAGTTATATTACTGGGAAATAACTAATTTTACAAGATATTAGTTAAAAAGAATTTCTTATCTGCTTTCATTAGACTTGGTACATAACCTTTAATTTTATCTACTATTTTGATAATATTATTTCCTAGGTGAAGCACAAATATTAGATAAATATAAAGAAGAAAGTGAATTTTATAGTTTGGTAGGTGCAAAATGTTATAGTTATGTACCAAGTCTAAAGTAAAAAACGAATGTTGAAAAATAGAAAGCAAAAAAACGAAGCTGAAAATCAATTATAAATATCAATAAATTATATTTATTAGGGGGAATTAATATTTGCTTAATGTTTCCTATTTAACATTCTTTTATTAGTGTGTTAAAATTAAATAGTTAAATATTAATTATTTAGATATTTGGGAGTATATTTAATGAGAAAGAAAAAAAAAGCCCACGAAAAATTGGAAACATTAACAAGAAAAAATAATATTGCTTTAAAAGTACAAGATATTGAATTTAAATATCGTACAAATTATCCTAATGCTGTTGATGGTGTTAGTTTTAGTATCAATCATGGCGAGTATGTAACTATTATTGGTCATAATGGTAGTGGGAAATCAACTTTATCAAAAATTATTATTGGTGTTTTAAAAGCACAAAAAGGTAAGATTGAAGTATTTGGTAATTTAGTAACTAAAGAAAATAGTCAATTAATTTCGGGTAAATTAGGAATTGTTTTTCAAAATCCGGATAATCAATTTATTGGTTCAACAGTTCGTGATGATATTGCTTTTGGTTTAGAAAATAAATGTGTTGGCCCAAAATTGATGCCGGATATTATTACTAAATATTCACAAATGGTGGGAATGGAAAGTTATTTAGATCACGAACCATTATTATTATCAGGTGGTCAAAAACAGCGCGTAGCGATTGCTTCGACTTTAGCATTAACTCCAGAATTAATTATTTTTGATGAAGCTACTAGTATGTTAGACCCTAAGGGAAAAAGAGAAGTAAAAGAAATTATGGTGCAATTAAAAGAATCGCGTGAGAAAACAATTATTTCAATTACCCATGATATGGATGAAATTATTAATGCTGATAAGGTATTAGTAATGAATAAAGGAAAAGTTGTTCGTTTTGGTAAACCAGAAGAAATTTTAAAAGAAGTTGATTTTTTAAGAAGTATTCATTTAGATATTCCTTTTATTTTAAAAGTATCTTATGGATTAAAAAAGTATGGTGTTAATATTGACGAAACATTATATGAAGAGGAATTGGTACAACAAATATGTCAAAAAAAATAATTATTGATAATCCATCGAACTTAATTAAATTTAGTAATGTTAGCTATATTTATGCTCCTAAAAGTCCATTTCAATTTCAAGCCTTAAAAGATGTTAGTCTGTGAATAAAGGATTCTATTATTACGGCGGTTGTTGGTTCTACTGGTAGTGGTAAATCAACTTTAATTCAACATATGAATGGATTATTAATTCCAACAGCGGGGCAAATTATTGTTGGTGATTTTTTGATTAAAGCAAAGCAGAGAAAAATTAAAAAGCAGAAATTATTACGAAAATCAGTAGGGTTAGTTTTTCAATTTCCGGAATATCAATTATTTGAAGAAACAATTGAAAAGGATATTATGTTTGGTCCTTTAAACTTTGGTGTTAAAAAAGATGAAGCTCGACTTAAAGCTGCTAAGTATTTAGAACTTGTGGGATTAGGTCAAGAATATTTAACTCGTTCGCCTTTTGATTTATCTGGTGGTCAAAAAAGAAGAGTAGCAATTGCTGGAATTTTGGCGATTGAAGGTCATACTTTAATTTTAGATGAACCAACAGCCGGTTTAGATCCTGATGGAGAAGAAGAGTTAATGAAGTTATTTTTTAAATTTAATAAACAAGATAAAAAACGCATTATTCTTGTTACCCATAATATGGATCATGTTTTGCAATATGCTGATGAAGTTGTTGTTTTAAAAAATGCTCAATTATATCATCAAAGTGATCCGGTTAGTCTTTTTGCTAATGCTCAATTAATTAAAGAAATTAATATTGAACCACCAAAAATTTTTCATTTTTTACAAAAGTTAAAAGATAATGGTTTTGATACTAGTAGTATTAATGCTCGGACTGTTGAAGATTTAGTAACCCAATTAGCACAAAGAATTAATAGTAAGTAGAAGGAGTTAGTTTATGAATATATCATTTGGGCGGTATTTGCCATATAATTCTCTTGTTCATCGTCTAGACCCTAGAATTAAAATGTTATCAATAATTGCTTTAATTGCAACGGTTTTTATTAGTACAGGTTTTACTGGTTATATTTTAACTGGAACAATAATTATTAGTATTTTCTTTATTTCTAAATTACCATTACGATTATTATTTTCTTTGTTTAAGTTTGTTATTTTTGTAACTTTAGTATTATTAGTATTAAATTTCTTTCTTATTAAACCAGAATTTAATGCAAATAAACAACCAGATTGAGATACAGTAGGTCTCATATATCAACCAGCTAAGTTTAAGATTCTTATTGTGTCTTGAAAAGCGATTTTAACGGCATTATATATTTCTTTAAGAATTTATTTGATGGTTTTAGTAACAACGATTTTGACATCAACAACAAAACCATTAGATTTGACATTAGCTTTGGAAGATTTAATGTGACCTTTGAAACTAATTAAAATTCCTGTTCATATTATTTCAATTATCATTTCAATGGCATTAAGAATGTTACCAACTTTATTTGAAGAAGCAATGCGAATTAAAAAAGCACAAGCATCAAGAGGGATGGATTCTAAAAATGGTAAATTTAAAGATAAAGTTAAATCAATCGTTTCTTTAATTATTCCTTTACTAGTATCATCATTTCAAAAAGCTGAAGATATGGCTTATGCAATGGATGCTCGAGGTTATGATCCCCATCAAAAAAGAACAAGATTTTGTCAATATCGGATTGGATTTTTAGATGTATTCATTTTAATTTTAATTCTTAGTTTTTTATCATTAATGGTGGTATTATCTACTAATATTGGTATTGAATGATTAAATAGTTGCGATGTTTGAAAACCGATGCGTTATGTTGATCAATTTGTTTGACGACCAATAATATATAAATAATGGTTTCTTATTTATTGCTGAATTATACTTGTAAGTGCAAGTAAATAAAATTGCAAAAAATCTCATATAAAAATTTCATGATGCTAAGTTTATTTTAGAAAAAACAAAGCAAGGAGTTTTTATATGGGTTACAAACATCTTGGCATATATGAAAGAATTTATATTGAGAATCAATTGAAGTTTAAAGTAAAAATTAGTGAAATAGCTAAAAATCTTAATCGAAGTATTAGTACTATTATTCGAGAAGTCAATAGAAATAAAGATAGTAATCATTATTTTTCATTAATTGCACAAAATAAAGCAGAAAACAGAAAACAATCACATGTTTATTTTCATAAGTTTAAAAATAGAGAATTAGTAAAATATGTACAACAAAAATTACTATTAGGTTGATCGCCTGAACAAATTTATGGCAGAATTAAAAATTTTCATAAAGAATGAATTATTAGTTTTAAAACAATTTACAATTGAATTTATTCTGGATTACTTGAAAAAGTTACTAATAAAAATTTAAGAAGAAAAGGTAAGAAACGAAAATCTCAAGAAAATCGCGGTAAATTTAATGGTAAATCAATTAAAGAACGAAATATTAATGTTAATAATCGTATAACTGTTGGTCATTGAGAAGGTGATACTGTAGTATCATCACGAGGTAAAAGTAAATCATGTTTAATAACTTTAGTTGAAAGAACATCAAGATTTACTTTAGCAATGTTAGTTGAAAATAGAACTACTAAAGTTGTTAACGAAAACATTAGCCATTATTTATCAATTCTTCCAAATAATCTTGTTAAGACTATAACATTTGATAGGGGTAAAGAATTTTCTAATTGACAACAACTTGAAAAAAATTTAAATGTGAAAATTTATTTTGCTAATGCGTATTCGCCTTGACAAAGAGGTACTAATGAAAATACTAATGGTTTAATTAGAGAAAAATTTCCTAAAAAATTTAATTTTTCAAATACTACTAAAAATGCAGTTCATAAATTTATATTGTCTTTAAACCAAAGACCAAGAAAAATACTAAATTATCTTTCACCAATCGAATATTTGGTTAGAAAAATAATTTAGTTGCACTTAACTTTACAATTTGGCATTATCCATTAGTTATGATGGTAGCAAATATTGGGGATGGGCCCGTCAAAATAACAAAATTACTGTTGAAGGTTCATTAATAGCAGTTATTACTAGTGTTTTTAATTGTGAGTTTAAAATTCAAGCAGCAAGTCGTACTGATAAAAAAGTTCATAGTTATGACCAAAAAGTTAAATTATCATTTAATATCAGATTAGAACCGAAACAATTACAATGAATTTTAAATAATAAGTTACCTAATGATATTTATATTACTAATTGTTTTATTGTTGCTAATGATTTTCATGTGCGAAAAAAATGTGTTTTAAAAACATATAATTATCAGATTAATTGTGGGCCTTACAATGTATTTCAGCAAAGATATATTTATCAATACAACAAATCGTTACGAAAAAGAAATTTACAAAAGATTGCTAAGATTTTTGTTGGGACTTATGATTTTTCTAATTTTTCTTTATTAAAAGATAACGAAACTATTAATCGTGTACGAAATATTAAGAGTATTAAAATTAAAAAACATCAAGATTTAGTGATAATTATTATTAAAGCCCCAAGTTTTATTCGTCATCAAGTAAGAATGATTGTTGGTAGTATTTTAGCTTGTTATGAAGGAAAAATATCGTTAGCACAGTTGCAAGAAAAATTATTAAATCCTTTAGCTTTGAAAACTAAATATCAAGTATCTGGTGTGGGGTTGTACTTAATGAATATTAAGTATTAAATTTTTATTTTAATTTATCTTTAATTAATTTTCTTAAAGTTTATAATTATGTTTAATAGGAGGTGAAGAAATGATTATTTTAAATGATATGATTGATGGTAATAGTAACGGTTCAATGCCAGAAGAAAATAATGAGATGCCAAGTCTAATGAACAACAAGAGCATCGTCCAAATGATGGACACGATGATCATAATAATCAAGATATGGAAAATAATAATATGCCAAATGAAAACAGTGAAGAAGGAAATAACTAGTTATTTTAAAGATTTAGTAAAAAATACTTCCTAAATTGGGAAGTATTTTTTACTAAAAATTATTATTTTCATTGCATTAACGAGATATTTGTTATATAATTTTATTGTTTTTATGCATTATAGCTTCGGTACAAGAGCAAATGCAAAGGGAGAGATATAAATGCGACAAACAACAATGATTAATTCACAAGATGTGAAAAAAACATGATACATTATTGATGCCAGCGGTTTAATTTTAGGACGCTTAGCAACAAAAGTAGCAAGTATTTTAAGAGGTAAACATAAACCAACATTTACTAGCCATGTTGATTGTGGTGATAATATTATCATTATTAATGCTCATAAAGTAATATTAAGTGGCAATAAGATGAATAATAAAAAATATTATAACCATTCTGGTTTTGTTGGTGGTATGAGAATTAGAACAGCTAAGGTAATGCAAGATAAGTATCCAATTGAGATGGTTGAAAGAACTATTAAAGGAATGTTACCTCATACTAGTTTGGGAAGAAAACAAGGTAAGAATTTATTTGTTTATGATAGTGAAAAACACCCCCATAGTGCTCAAATGCCAAAACTATTAGTATTACAAGAAGAAGGGAGTTAAATAGATTTAATGAAAAAAGAAATTATTTATCGTGGTACGGGTAGAAGAAAAAAATCAGTAGCACAAGTATTATTAACTCCAGGAAAAGGAAACATTACTATTAATAATAGACCGGCACTTACTTTTTTTCCTTATGCAACATTAGTTCAAGAATTAGAACAACCATTGTTAGTAACAGATATGAAAGAATATTTTGATGTTAATGTTAAAGTTAATGGTGGTGGTTTTAGCGGTCAAGCAGGAGCTACAAGATTAGGTATTGCGAAAGCATTATTGGAGTCTTCACTAGATTATCGGTTGAAGTTAAGACCAAAAGGTTTATTAACTCGTGATGCAAGAATTAAAGAAAGAGATAAGTATGGATTAAAAGGTCCCCGAGCAGGAAAGCAATTTTCAAAAAGATAATTTATATTTTAGCATATATTTGAGATATATGCTTTAATTGGGACTATAGCTCAGTTGGTTAGAGCGCACGCTTGATAAGCGTGAGGTCGGTGGTTCAAGCCCACTTAGTCCCACCATTGAATGGGCCCGTAGCTCAGCTGGGAGAGCACCTGCCTTGCACGCAGGGGGTCGGCGGTTCAATCCCGTTCGGGTCCACCATTTTAATTTAATTAATGACTTAAACTTAATTTTATTTATTATTCAAACAATAAAATTAAGTTTTTTTGTTAAAATCATTTACAACGATTTATTTATTGTTAAAATTGTTTTATTACTAAATGTAATGTATTTGGGAGACTTGTTGTAATGAAAAAAAGAGTAAAGTTTAAAAAGCCTAGTTTTTCCAAACAAGTGAAATTATTTTTTCAAAAAATTCATAATACTAAATTTACTCGCATTATGAGAAGTTTGTTATTGTTAACATTAGCAGCATTACTATTAACTTTAACTTTTAACTATTTTATTAATCCTGTAGGTTTTTATAATGGTGGTTTTAGTGGGATATCGCAAATTATTGTTTATTCAATTTTTTCATCACCTAAAGAACAAGCGATGTGGTTTTACATTGTTGTTTTAATGTTAAATATTCCTTTTATAATTTTTGGATATTTTAAAGTTGGACGATATTTTACTGTTTATACTTTATTTTTTATGTTAATGCAAACAGCATGAAACTTTATTTTACGAGCAATTCCCATTTTAGATCAATTAAAAATTATGGAAGAATTAATTTTACCTAAGGATACCGATACCGGAAAAGCGGTGATGACTTTGGCAGCTTTTATTTATGCTTTTATTGGTTCAATTATTTGAGGTTTCGCAATTGCAATTGCTTTTATTGCTGGTGGTAGTTCTGGTGGTTCAGATTTTTTAGCTGCTTATTTAGCAGTATGAAAAAAACAAGGTGTCGGTAAATTTCAAAAATATATGAATTATGCAATTATTGTTTTAGCAATTTTAATTAAATATTTTGTCCAAAAAAATGAAGGTAATTTAATTTATGCTTTTTTTAAAAACTTTACTTTATATGTATCTATTATTTTTGCAACGATTAGTACTGTTGTTACTAATTTTATTTATCCAAAATTTAAATTAGTTAATGTAATGATTTTTACAAAATTACCATTAGATGTTTGTGAATATTTTAAAACTCATGAATATCCTCATGATACTACTTTAATTAGTTCTAGTGATATTAAGAGTGGTAAGGTTTCGGGAACAATTTTTGCCACAATTTCTTTAATAGAATATAAAAAAGTTAAATATAATGTAACAAGAATTGATAATAAAGCTTTTATTATTGTTATTCCTGTGACAATGGTTTATGGTACCTTTAACATTCAAAGGTTTAATTAATATTAAAAATGCTAACCAAGGAGTTAACAAATGAAGCAAGGTTTTCTAAGATTTTTAAAAATAGTTGATTGGAAATTTATTACGATGGCAATTGCGATTATTTTAATATTTTTTTCGTTACCAATTGTTATTTTAACGGAAAAGGAAACTACCATTCATAATGGTAAATCAGAATTTGTTTTAAGAAATAATTTAACATCGTTATTAGCAATGGTATTTTTTACTTCTGGTAATAGTCTTTTTTTCAAAGATTAATGACATCACCAGAGTTTTTAGCTTTAATGGTGCTGACAATTAATATTATTGTTTATAGTTTAGCTGGTATTTTTTATATGATGAAAGGGATTTCTAAAAAGAAGCGCATTATTTCTACAATAGACTTGGTACATAACCTTTAATTTTATCTACTATTTTGATAATATTATTTCCTAGGTGAAGTACAAATGTTAGATAAATACAAAGACCAAAATGAATTTTATAGTCTAATAGGACGCATAAAGTTTTGTTAGGTAGGTAAATATTTGAATAAATATTAAGACAGTCAGCAATGATTGTCTTTTTATTTTATAAGGTGTTAAAATTTGTTCTTTGAAAATTAAATACAAGTGAATTAATAATGTTGGTATGTATTAAAGCACGATAAATTGTGGGTGGTCGCCATAACCAAAAGAAGTTTACCAGTTAATAGATAACATCCTATTAGCTATAGCAATTTATTTCGTTTTGCAATAAAAAAATGAATGGGTGGATTTCCTAAAAATATACACGCTATTAAATTAGTTCCAAGGGTAGGATGCGGATATTAAAGTGTAGAAATTTCTATATAGGGGTATACTAAGTTTAAAATTATTAAAATCTTTATCTAATTAAAAAACAAAATTTACTAACAAAGCTTGTTAAACACTTAAATCTGCGATATATAAGTGTTTAAAAAACTAAGTTAACTAACTAACTTAGTTAATATAACTTAGTTTATTCATAAGAAAGGTAATTTATTATGAAAAACATTGAAAACATTTTCTTAAATACTAAAAAATATCTTTTAAAAGAAACGCAAAACGCAATGTTTATTAAAGCGCCAAAAATTCCGTGATTTAATGAACAAATCGGTATTTGGTTTCCAAAGCGATTTGTTTATAAAGGAAAATATGAAAATTCTATTTGTATCGGAATAATCAAGAATAGTGAATATCAAGTAATTTCGATTAATCAACAAGAGCAAGAAACCAAGTTAATTAAGGGACAAGAATTATTAGGCTTCTTCATTGCCGAAAAAGAAAACAACAAAAAAGATATAAATTATAACTACTTTAAAGGAGTTTAAAAATGAATATTGCGATTGGAATAATATTTATTATCATCTGCATAATGTTATTGGCATATTTTGCTTATAAAATTTATGTCAAAATAAAAATTAGAATTAAATATAAAAATGCCATTAAAAATAATACTGGTAATTTCACAAAAGACGAAAAAGTGTTTATTGCTCGCTTTGAAGAATGGGTTAAAGCTCCTAATTCAAAAGAAAATAATGAGAATAAAAAATAATGTTTTGAGAAATTATTATGGAATTTTTAAAACTGTTTATTCCGATAGAAAAAATGCCTGCACAAGTTGCTTTTATTGCGGGATTAATTATTATCATTACTTTTCTTTTCGCGTTAATTTCAATTATGTATTTACCAATAAAAATGATTTTTGGGAGATAAAAAATGACAGTAAATTTAAAAGAATTTAATTGAGAACAAATTAAACAAACTTTCTGAGATTTATTTATTCAAATTACAACTATTCCCGCTCATATTAGTGGTGGTAAAGAAATTGATTTAACTCAAGAAACACTTTGGCTTTTAATAGCAAACATTGCTTTTTGATTATTAACAGCGATTATGGTGTGATTTATTCTAATGCTACTTTGGAAAACCATATCAGTATTTAGATAGAGACAAAAGTAATGTCGCCGAGTTACATTGTGATGCATTCACAAAGAAATTCAAAATTAATTAGGAAAAAATACAATCATGTTAAGGTTAACCGCGGTTTTAACAAATTTAAGAAAAACTTTAAATATAAATGTGAATGTTTTAAAAAGAAAGGGGGTGATTATATGATTGGAACTTTCTTGGCCGATGCACCAGCAACAGTAGAAAAAATAACAGCTAGTGATGCGATGACTAAATTGTGAAATGCAATTATAACGGCGTTTACTAAAATGTGAGAAATTATTGCTGTTAATATGCCACAAGTCGGTAACTTCTTTGCTGACTACTGAATCTTCATTTTTCCATTTATTTTGGCAATATTCTTTATTTGCTTTAAAATGTTTGAAAAACTACTTGGAGCAGTACGCTAATAAAAAAATAAAGTGAGGTGCAAGATGAAATTTTGCAAATGAATAATAGAAAAAAATAACCATTTTATTGAATTAAATCGCACCTCATTTTTAATTTTATGACATTGGGGAGCAATTTGATATATTTACAACGATTATTTTAAAAACATTGTAAGCTATTTATTTTTAGCAGGTTGTATTTTAATTTTTCTTTTTAAAATAAGTAATTTAACACAAATTAACAAAGTTATTAATTTCTTAAAAAACTCACCATTAAATATTGTGATTGGTTCATTAGGAACTGGAAAAACCGCTTTTCTAGTGTACGCATCAAAATTACTAAAAAAGAAAAAATATCACATCGCCTCAACATTTCCATTACTAGAAACTCAAAAATTAAGTTTAGGACATATGGGATTATTAGACTTTGATTATCCGGTATTGCCAGACAAAACATTACTGCTATGAGATGAAACCAATTTATTTTTAGAAGGAACCGATTGAGAAAAAAATAATACCAAAAACGAAGAAACCGGTATTCAAGAATATTTCGCTCTGGCACGACATTTTGGTCATATTGTTCTCGCTAGCGGTCAAAGAGATAAACATATTTGAGTTAAAGTTCGTGATATTGCCAATAATGTGATTGTGGGAATTCGTAAAAAACCAGTTAATATTTTTCGTCCCTACTTAAAAGTCATCTATGGTACCTTTACTAGCATTGAAGAATATGAACGCTGACGAAACACCTTAATTGATGCAAAAAATAGCAAAAAAGGTCGCCGTATTAAATATCGTGATATTCCTGAACTTGATATTTATTTTTTTAAATTAAAAATTCCTTTACCAATACTTAACACTTACAATTCTTTTTACCTAGCGTTTTTAAGAGATTACTTAAATGCAAAAGTAAATCCTGACTATGAAGACAAATACTATAATGACACAGCAATTGATTTAGAAGACTTAGAATACTTTAAAATGGATAAATTTAGTAAGATACTTACTAAGTTAAAAAATAATCTGAAGAAGAAAAGGAAGTAAAGGAGTTTAAAAAATGGAAAATCTCGCAAAAATGGCCGACTTTCTCGCCCAAATGCTTTATAAAGTTTTTGATTTAATTTGAAGTCTTGAAGTGCCGGGAACAAATATTCAACTAATATTTCCTTTATTCTTAACACTGGCTGTAAAATTTCTTATGGCAATTATTCTTGGATTTGGTAGTCAACAAGTTAATTTAGAAAAACAACGCCAATATGCTGTTAAAAATAAGGGGCGTTTAAGTGCGTGAGGAAAAGCTAAAAAACAAATAAAACCAATAAAAACAAAACAAGGTAACTAAAAATGTTTAAACTAATTATTATTTTTATCTTAATAACTGTGCTTGGTTTATTAGCTGGTAGTCATTTTGAAACTTTAACGAACTATATTAGCGAAGGTCTTACCAATTTCCAAAAATTTATTACTAGCAATTTAACAATTTTAGAACTATTTAAACCAATGGCACGAACATTTTCGCAACATCTAATCTTTACTATTCTTGGTGTAACTTGTGTACTTATTGCTTTATTTATTGTGATTAAAGGACGATAAAAATATGAAAGGAGAATTAAAATGAAAAAACTTTTAGGAAAATTATTTAAAAAAGATAATTCAAAAGAAAAAACGCCGTTAAAATTAAGAATTAAAAATTCTTTTAAAAAACAGTGGTTAAAAATAGTATTAAGTATCATTTTCATCTTTATAAGCTTATTACTTTGTACATTAACAGTAATTGATACTAAATGAATAACCGGAACAAGTAACGAATTTAATGATTTTATGAATAAACAGATGGTTGATTTCTTTGGCAAGTTTAATAGTGGTATTATGCTGGCAGGAATATTTGTTTTTTGATGAGGCGGAGCAATATATTTTGCAATTAAATTTGAAAAATTAATCCGCTTTATTGTTCAGAAAATTAGAGCAAAAAGAGTCTTGAAAAATGAAATCAAACAAACTCATTAATTCTTTAAAAAAATATTGATGAAGAATTTTACCTTACATTTTTATGGTTATTATCTTTTTCATTCCATTTTTAAAATTGGAAATTAATGATTTGAAATTATTATATGAAAAATTTGAAGCATTAATTTCACTTATGATACTAGGATATTTAGATATATGCATTACAATAGCGGTAATTATGAACTGTAGCATCGAATGGCTTATTAAAAAAATCAAAACTAAAAGAACAATGAAAAATAAAATATTTTAAAAAGGAGTGATAAAAATGTTTATGAAAATATTTACCATGTTAATTATTAGTTTCAATAACATTTTTACTATTCCCCAAAATATTAACAACGACAAAATAACAACACAACTAGTTAGAAATAAAAGAGAAGATAATAAAATTTATGATTTTGAAATCAAAAATTTACAAAAAGTGAAATTTCATTTCTCGCCAAGCAAAAATTACCTTACACAAGTTCAAATAAATAAAATAGATAATAACAATCTAAATGAAAAATTACCAGAATTAAGATATTTAAACAACCTTAGTTTCAAATTTACACAAGAATTACAAAATAATCAGAGTAAACAAAATAAGATTAGACAACTAATAACTACACACGGACAAGAAATAACAGAGATAAATGGGTTCAAATTCTGAGTAATTAATAAAAAAATAACAATCAAAGCACAAGGCACAAATTTAACTAATTTCAAAGAATCAGTTATTAATAACATATGAGATTACACATTAAATAGTACAAATGATTTTGAAATTGAAACTAAAAAAGAAAGTACCGATATTGAATTTCCGACAACAACAACTAATTTTGATGGCAACCATAAATACAGTGATATTATTGATAATCTTGACTATTTAATGATTCATCGTGGTGATTTTGACAAATTTAATTATTCTTATCTTTATTGACACCAGTATTTAATTTCATTGACACCTTAGAAAAAGGTTACTATAAAGAATTCACCATTAAAAATCACGGCTTTAAAAACGAAAGTTATTTTTATCACAAAACATCGACAGATTTAAACAATAGACTTCTTGCATTACTTATTTATTAAACAAAATTCCTATAAAATATATTTAAAATAGAAATTATAAGGAATTTAAGATTATGAAATTTGATAAATTTAATTTTATTAATGATAAAGAATTATTACGATTAACTGGAATAAAGCAAAGTACTTTTAATAAAATGTTAAATATTTTAAAAGAAGCTGAGTTAAAAAAGTTTAAAAGAGGTGGTAAAAATAATAAATTATCATTAGAAAATAGATTATTGATGACTTTATCATATTGACGAGAATATCGTACTTATTTTCATCTTGGTAAAAGTTTTGATATTAGTGAAGCTAGTTGTTATCGAAATATCAAGTGAATTGAAGATATTTTAATCAAACATCCTGATTTTCAACAACTTGCTGGTAAAAAAGCATTAATAAATGATTATTTTAATGATAAAACAATTATTATTGATGCTACAGAAACACCCATTCAACGCCCAAAAAAAGACAAAAACAATCTTATTCAGGAAAAAAGAAAAAACACACTATTAAAACACAAGTAATTATTGAAAAAGAAAGCAAAATAATTATTGCAACAAATTTTTCTCTCGGTAAAAAGCATGATTTTTGTTTATTTAAAGAATCAAAAATCCCAATTTTAAAAAATACTAAATTAATAGTTGATAATGGTTATCAAGGAATACAAAAAATTCATAGTAATGTTCTAATACCTAAGAAAAAAACAAAGAAAAACCCTTTAAATAAAGAACAAAAACATAATAATAAATTAATTTCAAAAATGAGAATTATTATTGAAAATATTTTTGCTATTCTTAAAAAATTTAAAATTATTACTGAAAAATATCGTAATCGTAGAAAACGATTTAGTTTAAGATTTAATTTAATTGCTTCAATTTATAATTTGCAATTATGCTGAATTATACTTGTAAGTGCAAGTAAATAAAATTGCAAAAAATCTTATATAAAAATTTCATGATGCTAAGTTTATTTTAGAAAAAACAAAGCAAGGAGTTTTTATATGGGTTACAAACATCTTGGCATATATGAAAGAATTTATATTGAGAATCAATTGAAGTTTAAAGTAAAAATTAGTGAAATAGCTAAAAATCTTAATCGAAGTATTAGTACTATTATTCGAGAAGTCAATAGAAATAAAGATAGTAATCATTATTTTTCATTAATTGCACAAAATAAAGCAGAAAACAGAAAACAATCACATGTTTATTTTCATAAGTTTAAAAATAGAGAATTAGTAAAATATGTACAACAAAAATTACTATTAGGTTGATCGCCTGAACAAATTTATGGCAGAATTAAAAATTTTCATAAAGAATGAATTATTAGTTTTAAAACAATTTACAATTGAATTTATTCTGGATTACTTGAAAAAGTTACTAATAAAAATTTAAGAAGAAAAGGTAAGAAACGAAAATCTCAAGAAAATCGCGGTAAATTTAATGGTAAATCAATTAAAGAACGAAATATTAATGTTAATAATCGTATAACTGTTGGTCATTGAGAAGGTGATACTGTAGTATCATCACGAGGTAAAAGTAAATCATGTTTAATAACTTTAGTTGAAAGAACATCAAGATTTACTTTAGCAATGTTAGTTGAAAATAGAACTACTAAAGTTGTTAACGAAAACATTAGCCATTATTTATCAATTCTTCCAAATAATCTTGTTAAGACTATAACATTTGATAGGGGTAAAGAATTTTCTAATTGACAACAACTTGAAAAAATTTAAATGTGAAAATTTATTTTGCTAATGCGTATTCGCCTTGACAAAGAGGTACTAATGAAAATACTAATGGTTTGATTAGAGAAAAATTTCCTAAAAAATTTAATTTTTCAAATAGTACTAAAAATGCAGTTCATAAATTTATATTGTCTTTAAACCAAAGACCAAGAAAAATACTAAATTATCTTTCACCAATCGAATATTTGGTTAGAAAAATAATTTAGTTGCACTTAACTTTACAATTTGGCTATAGATAACATAAAATATTTATTTAAAATTAAATTTAAATAATAAAATAATTTTTTGTTGTGTCAAAATTTACACATTTAATAAAATCCATAAGTATTAACCTAATAAAAGTTAGAAATTACTATATAGTATTTTTTATTTACAAATAATTTGTAATTATTTTAATAAGTAATGCAAGAAGTCTATTAATGAAAATATCCTTAAAATCAAGGCATTTAACAAAACCCTAATTGCTGGAAACAATTATTTACAATTATTACACGGTGAAAAGGAAATCTGAAAATATGATACTGCAAATGCTAACGATTATTATCTAATTAAGTATCTTTTTGGAACCTTAAATTATCTTAATGTTAAATTTAGTTTTTTGAGATACGACTCTGAATTAAAAAATGACATTTACCTTTATTTTAAAAACAATATTCCTAGTATTAACAGTAATAATTATAAAAATACTTTTGATGAAATTTACGAAATTCTTGGGAATTTCTTTGCCAGTTTATTTTATGCTACTTTTGATATGGACGAGAAAACTTATACCGAAATTGATTTTAAAGGTCTAGAAAACTATAATAAGGATTATTTTATTCAAATCGGTTTCTTTTATCGCTCATTAATTACCTTTTATCCTAAAAAATATTTAATCAATGTTACTGGTAATTCGGAATTATTACTAAGAAGTTATTTCTTTACTTTTGATAAAAAAACGCACCAAGAGAATTATAATGCCTTTAAAAATAAAAATAGTATCTACCAAATTGACTTCAATGTGCTTAAATCTTACGATAATAAACTTATTACCATACTATCTGAACCAATAAATAGCAAAATTAATTATCTCAATACCGACATTGATATTCGTTATGGTATTAACATTTTTACCTTAACATTTCCACTTTATCATAAAGGAAACAACTCTAACTACAGTTTTAAAATCTACGACTTTAATGTCTTAAATTCTACAGCCTTTATCCCTGACGGTTCAACCAACTCAGAATGAGACGACTTAATTCCGCCACCAAATTGCAAATATTCAGGGCGATGAATACCCACATTTAATGATATTGGATGTGCCATTCAAAATGCTGGTATCAAAATGCTAAACTGAATGCTTACAGCTTCACAAGTCATTACGATTTTACGACCATTAGCGATTATTGCAAAAGCAACAGTTAACTTTTCAACTGCCATTTTTCCAGTTTTTAAAACAGTGCCAGCCTTTTACTATACCTTTCAATTTTTAATCGGTTTTGCCATTTTTCTAATGATTTTAAGAATTTTTGTATAATAGACTTGGTACATAACTATAACATTTTGCACCTACCAAACTATAAAATTCATTTTCGTCTTTGTATTTATCTAACATTTGTGCTTCATCTAGAAAATAATATTATCAAAATAGTAGATAAAATTAAAGGTTATGTACCAAGTCTTATATAAAATGTAAAGATTTCTTTACAAGAAAGATGGTTTTTCATTATGACAATACCCTTAAATAACTAAACAACTTTTTCATTTTTTCTATTTTAACAAAATAAGAAACCAGTAATTAAAATTACTGGTTTGAATATTTTTCTTGTTTCTACAAAAGATTAAACTTATTCTTATTGTACTGTACTTGTTCCAATTAAAGTGATTAAACCTAAAATGTTTAATATTTTTTTCGTTTTTTAATTATCTTTTGTAGATAAAATAGAAATATCATATATTTTTTCTTTTTCGTCACTACTAAATTCTATATTTTTGTCTTTCATATCATAATATTTTTTACTATATTGACCTCAATTATTTCATAATCTTAAATTCCTTATAATTTCTATTTTAAATATATTTTATAGGAATTTTGTTTAATAAATAAGTAATACAAGAAGTCTATTGTGTAAAAATTCAATAATATGATAGAATAGTAATGAATAAAAATGACAATAACAAGAAAGGCAGGGTTAGTTTAGTAGACTTCTTGCATTACTTATTAAAATAATTACAAATTATTTGTAAATAAAAAATACTATATAGTAATTTCTAACTTTTATTAGGTTAATACTTATGGATTTTATTAAATGTGTAAATTTTGACACAACAAAAAATTATTTTATTATTTAAATTTAATTTTAAATAAATATTTTATGTTATCTATAATTGCAAATTATAAATTGAAGCAATTAAATTAAATCTTAAACTAAATCGTTTTCTACGATTACGATATTTTTCAGTAATAATTTTAAATTTTTTAAGAATAGCAAAAATATTTTCAATAATAATTCTTATTTTTGAAATTAATTTATTATTATGTTTTTGTTCTTTATTTAAAGGGTTTTTCTTTGTTTTTTTCTTAGGTATTAGAACATTACTATGAATTTTTTGTATTCCTTGATAACCATTATCAACTATTAATTTAGTATTTTTTAAAATTGGGATTTTTGATTCTTTAAATAAACAAAAATCATGCTTTTTACCGAGAGAAAAATTTGTTGCAATAATTATTTTGCTTTCTTTTTCAATAATTACTTGTGTTTTAATAGTGTGTTTTTTCTTTTTTCCTGAATAAGATTGTTTTTGTCTTTTTTTGGGCGTTGAATGGGTGTTTCTGTAGCATCAATAATAATTGTTTTATCATTAAAATAATCATTTATTAATGCTTTTTTACCAGCAAGTTGTTGAAAATCAGGATGTTTGATTAAAATATCTTCAATTCACTTGATATTTCGATAACAACTAGCTTCACTAATATCAAAACTTTTACCAAGATGAAAATAAGTACGATATTCTCGTCAATATGATAAAGTCATCAATAATCTATTTTCTAATGATAATTTATTATTTTTACCACCTCTTTTAAACTTTTTTAACTCAGCTTCTTTTAAAATATTTAACATTTTATTAAAAGTACTTTGCTTTATTCCAGTTAATCGTAATAATTCTTTATCATTAATAAAATTAAATTTATCAAATTTCATAATCTTAAATTCCTTATAATTTCTATTTTAAATATATTTTATAGGAATTTTGTTTAATAAATAAGTAATGCAAGAAGTCTAGTAATTAAATAATATAATTAGCTGATTGTTTTACTTCTTCAAAGCAATACCTAAGAAAACTAAACGCGACCTGTTAAGTAAATTTACTTGACATATATATATATTAACGATATTATTAATTATGGTTTAAAAAGATAACTAAGCCAATAATATATAGTGAGAGGAGTACTTATATTCTATGGTTAAATTAAGACTAAAAAGGATGGGGAAAAGTAAACAGCCTTTTTATCGTATTGTTGCTATTGATTCTCGTATTAAAAGAGATGGTGAATATATTGAATTAATTGGAACATATTATTCTTTAAATGATTCGTTAAAAATTAATAAAGAATTAGCTTTAAAGTGATTAACTGTTGGTGCTCAACCAACTGGAACAGTTCGTAGTTTATTTGCAAAAGAAAAAATTATGCAGGCATTTCATGAATTACGACAAAAAAATAAAGTAAAGAAACCAACGACAGAGAAAAAAATGATTAAAAAAGAAGTTTTAACTAAAGAAGTTAAAAACGAAGTAAATGATATTAAAAGTAGTAATTCTAAATCAACAGTTAAAGTTTCAAAAGAAGCAAAGGTTATTAAAAATTCGAAAGAATAAATGGAGTTAGCTAATGATGAATTACATTAATATTGTTAAAATATTAATTAGTCCAATTGTTAAAGATATTAATAATATTCAAATTAGAATGTTAAATGAAAATGATAATGAATTAGAAATTCTTATTATGACTAGTGATAGTGACTTGGCAAGATTAATCGGTAAAAAAGGATTAATTATTGATTCGATTCGTCGTTTAGTTAATGTTAAGGCATCAAGAGAACAAAAAAGAATTAAAGTATCTTTAGAGGCTTTTAACGAATAATGAAGTTTGTTAAAATTGGTAAGGTTATTAATACCCATGCTTTAAAAGGCGAAGTAAAAATTAGATGCTTAATGCCTAAATATGAACGATTCTTTGATGTTAATCATGATATATATTTTTATGATTCTAATAGTTATACTTATGAAATATTAACGGTTGATAGTTCTAGAAGTCATAAAGGTGATCTTTTAGTTAAATTTAAAAATTATGATTATATTAACGACATTTTATTTTTAAAGACTCAAGATTTATTTCAACTTAGTAATAATTCTCATTTAGTAAATGATGATGAAGTTAAAAACTATATTGGATTACAAGTTATCAATGTTGATGATAATTCACTTATTGGTGAAGTAATTGATTACTTTATTACTAAAGCGCATGGTGTTTTTGTTATTCAAACAGTTGTTGGTAAACAAAAAATGTTGGCCGATGTTTCACAGTTTATTATAAATATTTTTTGAGAACAAAATGCTGTTTATGTTAAGTTAATTAATAATTGATAAATTCATAAAGGAGGCAAGAAATTAATGACAACAATTCAAATTATCACTTTATTTCCTGAACTCTTTGTTAGTTTTATTAATACATCAATTATTAAGAATGCTGTTAAGAAAGAAAAAGTAAAGTTTAATATCATTAATCTTCGTGATTTTGCTATTGATAAGCATCAACAAGTTGATGATTATCAATATGGTGGTGGTAATGGGATGGTATTAATGGCACCGATTGTAGTTGCGGCAATAAATTATGCTCGTAAGCAAATCCCTAATAGTCAAGTGATTTTATTATCGCCACAAGGAAAAACATTTAAACAGCATATTGCTAGTGAAATGGCTAGTAGTAATAATTCATTAATTTTAGTTTGTGGTCATTATGAAGGATTTGATGAAAGAATTAAAGATTTTGTTGATATTGAAATATCCATTGGTGATTATGTACTTAGTGCTGGTGAAATTGCTAGTATGGTTATAAGTGATGCTGTTATTCGCTTATTACCAGGTGTTATTCAAGAATCGTCACATCAAAATGATTCATTTACTAGTAAGCATTTAGATTATCCTGTATTTACTAAACCATTAGTTTTTAATGATCAACAAGTTCCTGATGTCTTATTATCAGGTCATCATAAAAATATTGATATTTGAAGAAAACAACAAGCTTTTTATAATACATATAAAAAGCGACCAGATTTAATTGATTTAAATCAATTAACACCACAAGAACAAATTTGAATTGCTGAATTAAAAAAAGATAAAAAATAAATAATAATGAAGGGAGCAATTGTTATGAATATGCAATTAGATCGACAAATTACTGAACAACAACTTCGTACTGATATTCCAAAATTTAAATCTGGCAATACAGTAAGTGTTGCTGTTGAAATTAATGAAGGTAACAAAAAAAGAACACAAGTTTTTACTGGTTTAGTTTTAAAACGTCAAGGGTCAGGTATTAGTTCTAGTTTTACCGTAAGAAAACTTACTGGTAGTATTAGCGTTGAAAGAACTTTCCCTTTACATTCACCATTAATAAGTAAGATTGAAGTTTTAAAAATTGGTCGTGTTAGAAGAGCGAGATTATACTATATGCGTGATCGTATTGGTAAAGCTGCAAAAATTAAAGAAGTAGTTAGTTTTAATAAGAAAAAAAATAAGGCAGAATATTAATAAAGGTAGAATTTTACCTTTATTTTTCAATTAAGGAGACATATTAATGGAAAAGTTAAATATTAATTGATTTCCAGGTCATATGGCAAGAGCTATTCGCTTGATGAAAGAAAAATTAGCATTAGTTGATTTAGTGATTGAACTTCGTGATGCTAGAGCTGTTAACTCTAGTATTAATCCGATTATTCAAGAGTTGTTTAAAAATAAACCACGAATTATTATTTTGAATAAGAAAGATTTAAGTGATAAGAAAGTAAATCAAGAATGAATGTCATTTTTAAAAAAAGACCCGTTAGTTAAAGTAGTATTAACTAATTTATTAGTTGATCAACCCAAAAATGAAATTATTTTGTTAATTAATGAATTATTGAATGATAAAATTAATCATCAAAAATCTCGTGGGATACCAAATTGACAAATTAAGGTGATGATTATTGGGATTCCTAATGTCGGCAAATCACGGTTAATTAATAATTTAGTTAAAAGAAAAGTAAGTAATGTTGCCAATCAACCAGGAGTTACGAGAGGGATTCAATGAGTTAAGTTAGCACAAAATATTCATTTATTAGATACTCCGGGAATTTTATGACCTAAACTTGATGATCCACTAGTGGCGATGCATTTGTCATTAATTGGAGCTATTAAAGAGCAATTATTACCATTTATTGATATTAGTTACTATGCGTTTAATTTTTTAGCAAAGCATTATCCTCATATTTTAAAGGAATATTATGCGCTTATTATTGAGTTAAAACAAGATATGGAAACTAAAGAAATGGATTGTTATTTTTTACAAATGGCTAAAGCAAATAATGTATTAGGTTCTTCTGAACAACAAATTATTCAAATGATGACAAATTTTTATTATGCTTTTACAAAAGGAACAATTAAAAATATTTCTTGAGAAAAACCAAAATAATAATGGGGGCGTATGAAAATAAATATTGACATTATAATTTTGTTCTTGGTTTGCATCCGCTATTTTAATTTTTAAAGATTAAAAAGAAAGTAAATTAGGGCGTATAACAAAGAGGTAGGGAAATAAGAAAAAGACGATAATTATCGTCTTTTTTGTTCTTTTGTAAAAAAAATATGCACTTCGTATAAATATTGGAGATTGGTTTATATTATGTGTGTAAGGTAACCATTTTAGACCAGTAAGAATACTCCTTCCTCTTAACAATAATTTTTAAAAGGAGGTAGGTATTTTAATTAATAAAATTAAACCAACTTTATTTCCCTACCTCTTTGTTATACGCCCAGTAAATTAAGAGAAAAACTTAATAAAGATGTTCATTCATTAATTAAAAATGTGAAAAAATTCATTAGACTTGGTACATAACTATAACTAGCTTAATTCAAAATTATATATTTCTGAAATTAAGTTAAATCGTAATCCAAATCTTCTAATCTTATTGCGATAACGATAAACTAGTATTTTAAATCTTTTTAATCTAGCAAAAACATGTTCAATGGCAATTCTGACTTTACTTAAAAAGCTATTATATTCCTTTTTATCTGGATTTAAAGGATTATTTTTACTCTTTTTAATTGGCAATAATGTATTTGCCAAATTGTAAAGTTAAGTGCAACTAAATTATTTTTCTAACCAAATATTCGATTGGTGAAAGATAATTTAGTATTTTTCTTGGTCTTTGGTTTAAAGACAATATAAATTTATGAACTGCATTTTTAGTAGTATTTGAAAAATTAAATTTTTTAGGAAATTTTTCTCTAATTAAACCATTAGTATTTTCATTAGTACCTCTTTGTCAAGGCGAATACGCATTAGCAAAATAAATTTTCACATTTAAATTTTTTTCAAGTTGTTGTCAATTAGAAAATTCTTTACCCCTATCAAATGTTATAGTCTTAACAAGATTATTTGGAAGAATTGATAAATAATGGCTAATGTTTTCGTTAACAACTTTAGTAGTTCTATTTTCAACTAACATTGCTAAAGTAAATCTTGATGTTCTTTCAACTAAAGTTATTAAACATGATTTACTTTTACCTCGTGATGATACTACAGTATCACCTTCTCAATGACCAACAGTTATACGATTATTAACATTAATATTTCGTTCTTTAATTGATTTACCATTAAATTTACCGCGATTTTCTTGAGATTTTCGTTTCTTACCTTTTCTTCTTAAATTTTTATTAGTAACTTTTTCAAGTAATCCAGAATAAATTCAATTGTAAATTGTTTTAAAACTAATAATTCATTCTTTATGAAAATTTTTAATTCTGCCATAAATTTGTTCAGGCGATCAACCTAATAGTAATTTTTGTTGTACATATTTTACTAATTCTCTATTTTTAAACTTATGAAAATAAACATGTGATTGTTTTCTGTTTTCTGCTTTATTTTGTGCAATTAATGAAAAATAATGATTACTATCTTTATTTCTATTGACTTCTCGAATAATAGTACTAATACTTCGATTAAGATTTTTAGCTATTTCACTAATTTTTACTTTAAACTTCAATTGATTCTCAATATAAATTCTTTCATATATGCCAAGATGTTTGTAACCCATATAAAAACTCCTTGCTTTGTTTTTTCTAAAATAAACTTAGCATCATGAAATTTTTATATGAGATTTTTTGCAATTTTATTTACTTGCACTTACAAGTATAATTCAGCATTTTTATGAACATTTTGCAAACCTTGATATCCTAAATCAGCAATTAATTCTAATTTTGGATTTATAAGTGTATTTGATTTTAAAAATAACTTATAATCATGAATACTGCCATAACAAAAATCTACTGAAATAATTTTATTGTTAAATAAATCAATAATTATTTGCGATTTTAATGAATGTTGCCTTTTCTTACCAGAAAATAATAATTTTAGTTTTTTTTAATTCTTTCAATTGGAATTTCTGTAGCATCAATTGCTAATAAATTATTATTAGTACCCTTATTTTCCAATAATATCTTTTTGCCAGGTATATGAAAGTGACTATTTTTTATTAGAGTATTTTCAACTCAAAAGATATTACGAATACAACTAACATGACTAATATTATATTTTTTTGCAATAATACGATATGTACTATATTCTTTTCAGTATTCTAAAGTCATAAGTAATCTTTGCTCTATTGATAATTTATTTGGTCTACCACCAATTTGTTTTTGTTTAGCTTCAGCTTCTTTTAAAATTTCTACCATTTTCATGAAAGTTTTATATTTTATGCCTATTAGACTATAAAATTCATTTTCGTCTTTAGACTTGGTACATAACTATAACATTTTGCATCTACCAAACTATAAAATTCACTTTCATCTTTATATTTATCTAATATTTGTGCTTCATCTAGAAAATAATATTATCAAAATAGTAGATAAAATTAAAGGTTATGTACCAAGTCTTTTGTATTTATCTAACATTTGTACTTCACCTAGGAAATAATATTATCAAAATAGTAGATAAAATTAAAGGTTATGTGCCAAGTCTATTTTAAAAATATTTGTTATGTGATAAAATTAATTTCCTAAATAAGAGTTTAGGTTGCTTTGCTATTAATAACCTTGTTGCTACTGCTAATATTTTTTATTTTTATTTGTTTAACAATAATGCATATTTAATTTAATAAAATAACGAAAAAGAAAGGAACAATAGCAAAATGAGAAAAAAACTTGTAAGATTATTAGGAACAGTTGCAATAACAAGTAGTTGTATGCCAGCAGTTGTTGCTAATTATCCAATTCAAAAACAAAAAGAATTAAATAATTTAATTCAAGAGCAAAAAGAAAAAAATAATCTAATACAAAAATATAATAGTTTATTAGATAAAAAAGATAATTCAAATTTGGAATTTATTAGTTCATATATTAAAAATAATGATTTTTATTTCTTGTATAAAAATATCGAAAATAATGAACTTTATCTTTATTCAAAAACAAATGAATCAGTGGAGCAGTTAAATAAAAGAACTTTTACTTTACCAAATGAATATAATTATTCATTAAATAATTTAATACGATTTTTAATCAATGAAAATGATATTTATTTTCTTTTAAATAATAGTATTTTTAGATTTAATTTAAATGGTTCTTATATCAAAGATATTCATATAGGTGGTATTAAAAATTTTAATATTTCAAAAATTAAAACCAGCAAGGACAGTATTTATTTCTTATCAGGTGATAATATATTTAAGTATAATTTAAGAAATAGTAACAAAGATTATGCAGAAAATTTTTTTTCTGAAGAACAAATATTAGATTTTGATGTTAATAATGAAAATGATGTTTATTTTGTTAGTCAGAAGAAAGATAAAAAATTTTCTTTTAATTTAAATATTTATTATCAAAGTCAGTTTCAACATTTTAACTTAGATTTTTTAAAACAAATTAATCAAAATTTAAATATAGAAGGAATTAAAATTGATAACAAAAGTAATATTTATCTTATTTCTTCAAAAGATTTTTTTAATAAAGAATTGTATAAATTTTCTAATAATATAGTAAATAAAGATAACTGTGATAAATTTATCTTAAAACTAGGTTACTATGTTAAAAATATGTTTTTTGATATTGAAAATAATATATATATTATATGTGAAGAGAAAATGTATTTTTTAAATGTAAATACAAAAGAATGAATTTTTCTTAAAAAAATAAAAAACAAATTAAGAAATATAAAAGAAGTTTTTTTTAGTAAAGAAAATATATATTTTGTTACTCAAAATAATATATATTATTTAGATTATAATAGTTTAAAAAACATGTTAATTACAAAAAAACAATTAATTAAAGAAAAAAAAGATTTAGAAAATTCTTTTACAAAAGAATTAAAAGAAATTAATTTAAATTTACAAAATCTTTTAGAATCAAAATTTAAATTAAATAGTGAAATGTCAACAAAAAATATACTTTTTTTAATAAAAGAACAATTAAAATTAATAAAAGAAAATCTAGATAATAAAAATAAAGAAATAAATCAACTGGAAAGTAATTTAAACACACAATTAGATGAAAAACAACAAAAAATTGCGGAATTAACTAATGAAATAAATCAACTGGAAAGTAATCTAAACACACAATTAGATGAAAAACAACAAAAAATCGCGGAATTAGAAGTTGAATTAAAAACAGCAAAATTAGAAAAAAATAGTTTAAATGATACTTTAGAAACTTTAAATAATGAAATTGAATTTTTATTAGATAATGATGTTAGTTCTTTTAAAAATATATCTTTAACAGAATTAAATGAAAATTTAAATCAATCTCTTTTTATGTTAAAGGTAAAAATTCAAAATATGGCGAAAGATTTAGATGATAAAAATAGACAAATAGCAGAATTAGAAAAAAATGAAGGTAAAAAAATAAATAAACTAAATAATGAAATAAATTTATCAAAAGTTTTCATTACTTCCTTGCAAGACAAGTTGCGCAATAGTGAAAATAATGAAAAAATGATGGAAAATTTACAAAGAAATATAAATAATAGAAACAATAAAATAGCAGAACTAAAAAATGAACTAAATACAAAATTAGATGAAAAACAACAAAAAATCGCGGAATTAACTAATGAAATAAAAACATTACAAGAAAAGATCGAAATTGAAAATAATAAGGAAAATCAATTAAATATAGTAATATCTCAATTAGAAAAAAGTGTTGAAAATTTACAGAAGGATTTAGATGATAAAAATAGGGAAATAAATCAAGTAAAAAGTAGTTTAAATACAAAATTAGATGAAAAACAACAGAAAATAACGGAATTAACTGGTGAAATAGAATCCTTACAAGAAAAATTAGCAGTTACTCAAAATGATGAAAATACATTAAGCAAAAAAATAACAGAATTGGAATTGACAAATCAACAATTAAACAAAAAAATAGCAGAAGTGGAATTGACAAATCACCAATTAAACGAAAAAATAGCAGAATTGGAATTAACAAATCAACAATTAAATAATTTTTTAAATAAAATCAGTGAAGATCTTTTTAGTGAGCAAGAAATAAAAAAATTCAAAACTGATGATGAAAGAAATAAAGCAATATTAGGAAAAATAAAAAGTCTTTTATCTTTTAATGATGGTTATTAAAAACTTTAAAAAATTATTATATATTTTAAGTTTAGTTATTTTATTAATAATTGTCTTCATTAGTTTAATTTTAATGTTCTATAAAAATAATAATGATTTTAATAAAATAGACAAATTTCCAGTTTTAGCAAAAACAGAATGAGTTACTTATAATAATACAAATATTATTATTTCTCGTAATTTAATTAATAAGGAATTTAAAACAAAGGTATTTTTTTTAGATTTAAATAAACAGGAAATGACAAAAATTTCTTGAATAGAAAATAAACATATAACCTCACATTTAGTACAAAATAATGATGTTTATTTTGGAACGAATAATGGTATGTATATTTTGAAACAAGGTGAAATAACACCATCTATATTAAAACAAACAGATTTTTATATAAATGCAATTTCTGCGTTTGATAATAATGTTTATATTGGAACAGATAATGGATTATATAAATTAGACAATAATTTGAAAATTACTCAATTAAATGATATTGGGGTTGATTTAATATATATTAAAAATGATGATGCTTTCTTTTTAAAATCTCGCGATAATTTATCGTTATTAAAACCAAATTTAAAATTAAATGAAGAAATAAAAAAAATAAAAATAGTAAATAAACATTTAATTACTAATTTTAAAACCGCTAATTTATATTTTGGAACAAAGGAAGGGGCTTATGTTCTTAAAAATGATAAAATAGAAAAAATATTAGATAAAAAAAATATTAATGGTATTTATGAATATAAGAATAATATTTATTTTGCAACAGAAGAAGGTGCTTTTGTTTTAAAACACAATGAAATTAAAGTTAAACAAATTGATGGAACAAATAACTTGTTTATTAAGTATTTTGATTTTGATGAAAATAATATTTATTTTGGTACTAAAGATAGTGTTTATATTTTAAAACAAGGTTCAAACTTAGTTGAAAAGATAAATATACCATTATTAACTATTAATGATGAAATAAAAAAAATAAAAATAAATAAAGATAAATTATTTTTACTAATAAAAACAAAATTAAATAATAAAGTAATTTCAAAAATATTAATTTTTAATTTATAGTAATGATAAAATCAAGATAAAATAAATATTTAAAATAGTACTTTAAAGTACTATTTTTTATTTTGTCAAAGTAGAAATAAATAATAAAAAAGTTACTGAGTTGTTTAGAAATATTTTTATTATTCAATTGCTGGAATTTAGAGCGGAGATTATAGTAAAAAAGGAGAGATATCATATTATATATGCCAAATTGTAAAGTTAAGTGCAACTAAATTATTTTTCTAACCAAATATTCGATTGGTGAAAGATAATTTAGTATTTTTCTTGGTCTTTGGTTTAAAGACAATATAAATTTATGAACTGCATTTTTAGTAGTATTTGAAAAATTAAATTTTTTAGGAAATTTTTCTCTAATTAAACCATTAGTATTTTCATTAGTACCTCTTTGTCAAGGCGAATACGCATTAGCAAAATAAATTTTCACATTTAAATTTTTTTCAAGTTGTTGTCAATTAGAAAATTCTTTACCCCTATCAAATGTTATAGTCTTAACAAGATTATTTGGAAGAATTGATAAATAATGGCTAATGTTTTCGTTAATAACTTTAGTAGTTCTATTTTCAACTAACATTGCTAAAGTAAATCTTGATGTTCTTTCAACTAAAGTTATTAAACATGATTTACTTTTACCTCGTGATGATACTACAGTATCACCTTCTCAATGACCAACAGTTATACGATTATTAACATTAATATTTCGTTCTTTAATTGATTTACCATTAAATTTACCGCGATTTTCTTGAGATTTTCGTTTCTTACCTTTTCTTCTTAAATTTTTATTAGTAACTTTTTCAAGTAATCCAGAATAAATTCAATTGTAAATTGTTTTAAAACTAATAATTCATTCTTTATGAAAATTTTTAATTCTGCCATAAATTTGTTCAGGCGATCAACCTAATAGTAATTTTTGTTGTACATATTTTACTAATTCTCTATTTTTAAACTTATGAAAATAAACATGTGATTGTTTTCTGTTTTCTGCTTTATTTTGTGCAATTAATGAAAAATAATGATTACTATCTTTATTTCTATTGACTTCTCGAATAATAGTACTAATACTTCGATTAAGATTTTTAGCTATTTCACTAATTTTTACTTTAAACTTCAATTGATTCTCAATATAAATTCTTTCATATATGCCAAGATGTTTGTAACCCATATAAAAACTCCTTGCTTTGTTTTTTCTAAAATAAACTTAGCATCATGAAATTTTTATATGAGATTTTTTGCAATTTTATTTACTTGCACTTACAAGTATAATTCAGCATATGATAATAAAAATAAATATTTTGTTATCAATTACCATGGTAATTGAGATAAAGTATATGAAGCATTGGATAAAAAGGAAAAAAATGCGTTGGAAGAATTACAAAACATTGAAGATAAAATTGCTTGTCAATATTTAACAATTTTAAGTTCACAATATCCGGCTGGTTTAAAAACAATTTATAAACCACCGTTTGTAATTTTTTATGAAGGAAATATTGATTTATTAAAATATTCTCAAAAAATTATTGCTATTATAGGTTCACATTATCCTAATGTTTATATTAAAAAAGTTGCTAAGGATATGGTTCAGCAATTAGTTAATCATCAAAAAATTTTAATAACTTCATTTAATGCTGGGGTTGAAATATTAGTTCATCAATTAATTAAAGAAAATAATATTTCTGGAAATAGTGTGGTTATTATTAATGATAGTAATAATTATGATGAAAATCAAAAAGAATTGGTTTCGTATCTTAAAAGATATCATTTAGTAATTAGTGAATATCCGCTTAATATGACAAGAGAAAATATTAGTCCAGTGGATAGTAATGTTCAAAGAATCTTATTAGGATTATCAAAAGCATTATTAGTATTACCGTTTGGTGATGAAAAAATTGTTCATTCATTAGTAGACATTGCTTTTAATGAAAATAAAGATGTTTTTGCGGTTCCTAATCAAATTTATGAGGATTTTGCTACTAATAATCTTATTAAAAATAATGCTAAATTAGTGCAAACTATTGATGATATTTTATAAACTTGATAAAGTTTTTAAAATGTACTAAAATATTGCCGTATTTATAAAAATATTGAGAATCAAAAGATTATTTTAAGGAGTAAAATGTTATGAGTAAAAATGTTGTTATTATGGAGTCGCCAACGAAAACTAAAGCGGTACAAAAATATCTTGGAGATGATTATACTGTTGTTTCTTCGGAAGGACATATTACCAATTTAGCGAATAAGGGTGAATATTATTTAGGGATTGACTTAGAAACATTTACTCCATATTATCGAATTGAAACTAAGAAAAAGCCACTTGTTAAGAAGTTGCAAGGTTTAGTAAAAGATGCTGATAAAATTTTTCTAGCAACTGATCCCGATCGTGAAGGAGAAGCAATTTCATATCACTTAAATGAAGTTTTAAAAATTCAAAGTAAATCAGTTCGAGTGAGTTTTAATGAAATTACTAAAGATATTGTTATTGAAGCTTTTAAAGTACCAAGAGAGTTGGATATGAATTTAGTTCATTCACAAGAAGCAAGAAGAATGATTGATCGGATGATTGGTTTTCGGTTAAGTAAGTTATTACAAAAGAAAATTCGTTCAAAATCAGCAGGAAGAGTTCAGTCAGTAGCTTTAAAACTTCTTGTTTTACGAGAAAAAGAACATCAAATTTTTATTCCTGAACAATACTGAACGATTGAAGCTTATTGGAAGAAACATATTTTAAAATTAACAAAATATTTAAATAAAAATATTGAAATTAAAACTGAAGCAGATTCCCAAAATATTATTAATAATTTAAGTAGTAAATATAAAGTTATTGATATTCAAGAAAAACTTCGAATTAGACAAGCAAATAATCCTTATACTACTTCAACAATGTTACAAGATGGATCATCACGATTAAATTTTGCTGCTAATAAAACATCTTTATTAGCACAACAATTATATGAAGGAATTGATATTGATGGATTATTAACAGGATTTATTACTTATCCAAGAACCGATTCAATTCGTTTAAGTGATAAATTTGTTAGTGATACTTTTGCTTTTATTACAGAATCATTAGGAAAAGATTATTTAGGGCAAGAAAAAATTACTAAAAAGAAAAATAATGTTCAAGATGCGCATGAGGCAATTCGACCAACAGATATTTTAATGACTCCTGAGAAGGCAAAAAATTATTTAGGTAAAGAACAATTACGACTTTATAAACTAATTTATAATCGGGCGATGGCATCATTAATGGCACCAGCGAAAATTACTGGGAAAACTATTATTTTGGATAATAATGGTTATGAATTTCGGTTGACTGGACAAACAATCTTATTTTTAGGATTTTTAAAATATTATCAGGATGATGAGGAAAATAATATTAGCATTAAATTACCAGTTTGAAAGATTGGTGATGTGGTAAATATTAAAGATATTAAGGCGTTGCAACATTGAACCAAACCAAAACCACGATATAGTGAAGCGCGATTAATTAAAACATTAGAAGAATTAGGAGTGGGGCGACCTAGTACTTATGCTCCGATTATGAGAACTTTACGCGAACGAGGATATGTTTTATTTGAGAATAAGGCTTTAAAAGCTAGTGAAAAGGGAATTTTAACTAGTGATAAACTGCAAGAGTTTTTTCAAGATATTATTAGTGAATCTTATACTTCACAAGTAGAATCACAATTAGATTTAATTAGTCATGGTGAAAAAGATTATCAAGAACTAGTTGGTTCTTTTTGAGAAAAATTTGAACCTCGTGTTGAAGAAGCTTTTGAAAAAATGACAGAAGTTGAAATTGAAAAAACTGGTACTAAATGTCCACGATGTGATAATGATTTAGTTTATCGTTTTGGAAAGTATGGTAAATTTATTGGTTGTTCAACATTTCCGAAATGTCGTTATATTTCATCACTAAATCCAGTTAACTTAGGATTTTGTCCACAATGTATTGAAGGCGAAAAAGTTATTAAAGTTAATCGTCGTAATCAAAAATTTATTGCTTGTAGCAATTATCCTGAATGTGATTTTGTAGAATCTTATGAACAATCCAAAGATGAAACAGAAAAAGCAAAATTAGAATAACTAACTTTTTCTGTTTTTAAAATTAAAAACGATATAATTATATTTAGAGGTGATAAAATGGAAAAAGGTGAAGCATTAATTAATGGTAAATTGCTTTCTTCTACAAATGTTATTGAAATTACGAGTCCAAACACATTAGAAGTAATTGGTAGTGTTCCTGCTCTTTCGTTAGAAAATATTAATGATGCGTTTTTGGCAGCTAAGAATGTCCAAAAGCAATGAGAAGAATTATTAATTAATGAAAGAATTAAATTTATTGAACAATGAAAGCAGTTAATTATTAAAAATACTGATGTGCTTGCTAATTTGATGGTTTTAGAAATTGCTAAAGGTAAAAAAGCAGCTATTTCTGAAATTAAACGCACAATTGAATATATTGATTTTACTGTTAATGAAGCATATCGTATTTATCCTGAATCATATACTGGTGATGCTTTTAATGTGAAAAATAAGTTGGCAATTTTTTCACGAGTTGCTAAAGGAGTTGTTTTAGCAATTTCACCTTTTAACTATCCTGTTAATTTATCATTAGCAAAAATAATTCCGGCATTAATTATGGGAAATACGGTGGTATTTAAACCATCTTCGCAAAGTTCTTTAACAGGATTGTTTTTAGCTAAGTTAGCATTTGATGCTAATTTTCCTGCTGGTGTTATTAATGCTGTTACTGGTAAGGGAAGTGTTATTGGTGATAGTTTAGTAACTCATCCGGCAATTGATGTTATTTCTTTTACTGGTTCTGATGTTACAGGAAAACATATTACTAAGATTACTAACAAAGTGGATATTATTTTGGAATTAGGTGGTAAAGATCCAGCCATTGTTCTTGAAGACTGTGATCTAGCAATGACGGCTAAAAAAATTGTTAAAGGAGCATTTAATTATTCAGGTCAAAGATGTACTGCTATTAAAAGAGTTTTAGTTGATAATACGATTGCTGATGAATTGGTATCTTTAATTAAAGTTGAAACAGAAAAATTAACAGTTGGTAGCCCTAATGATAATGCTGATATTACCCCAATTATTGATATGAAAACAAGCGATATTCTTCAAAAATTAGTGGATGAGGCGTTAGAAAAAAAGGCATCGTTAGTTTTAGGAAATATTAGAAAAAATAATTTGTGGTATCCAACAATTATTGATAATGTTACTAAAGATATGGATATTGCTTGGATTGAACCTTTTGGACCGGTGTTGCCAATTATCAGAGTAACATCAATTGATGAAGTGATTACTCTTGCAAATGGTTCTAAATATGGTTTACAAGCATCAATTTTTACTAATGATATTGATATGGCGATTAAAATTGCTAATCAATTAGATGTTGGTTCAATTAACATTAATGATGCTCCCCAACGCGGACCAGATTATTTTCCTTTTTTAGGAGTTAAAGATTCAGGGATGGGTGTACAAGGAATTAGAGAAGCATTATTGTCAATGACCCGCCATAAAGGCATTGTTTTTAACTGAAAGATAGAAAAATAATAATAAGAAATTTAATAATGATATTGTTTTTAAAGTTAAGTATTTACTTAACTTTTTTTGGATTTTTAATTTATAAAAATTAGATAAAACGCTTGCTTATTGATAGCAAAATATTTCATAATTTAATAACAGATAGTTACATTAGACTTGGTACATAACTATAACTAGCTTAATTCAAAATTATATATTCCTGAAATTAAGTTAAATCGTAATCCAAATCTTCTAATCTTATTGCGATAACGATAAACTAGTATTTTAAATCTTTTTAATCTAGCAAAAACATGTTCAATGGCAATTCTAACTTTACTTAAAAAGCTATTATATTCCTTTTTATCTGGATTTAAAGGATTATTTTTACTCTTTTTAATTGGCAATAATGTATTTTTATGAACATTTTGCAAACCTTGATATCCTGAATCAGCAATTAATTCTAATTTTGGATTTGTAAGTGTATTTGATTTTAAAAATAACTTATAATCATGGATACTGCCATAACAAAAATCTACTGAAATAATTTTATTGTTAAATAAATCAATAATTATTTGCGATTTTAATGAATAGACTTCTTGCATTACTTATTAAAATAATTACAAATTATTTGTAAATAAAAAATACTATATAGTAATTTCTAACTTTTATTAGGTTAATACTTATGGATTTTATTAAATGTGTAAATTTTGACACAACAAAAAATTATTTTATTATTTAAATTTAATTTTAAATAAATATTTTATGTTATCTATAATTGCAAATTATAAATTGAAGCAATTAAATTAAATCTTAAACTAAATCGTTTTCTACGATTACGATATTTTTCAGTAATAATTTTAAATTTTTTAAGAATAGCAAAAATATTTTCAATAATAATTCTCATTTTTGAAATTAATTTATTATTATGTTTTTGTTCTTTATTTAAAGGGTTTTTCTTTGTTTTTTTCTTAGGTATTAGAACATTACTATGAATTTTTTGTATTCCTTGATAACCATTATCAACTATTAATTTAGTATTTTTTAAAATTGGGATTTTTGATTCTTTAAATAAACAAAAATCATGCTTTTTACCGAGAGAAAAATTTGTTGCAATAATTATTTTGCTTTCTTTTTCAATAATTACTTGTGTTTTAATAGTGTGTTTTTTCTTTTTTCCTGAATAAGATTGTTTTTGTCTTTTTTTGGGCGTTGAATGGGTGTTTCTGTAGCATCAATAATAATTGTTTTATCATTAAAATAATCATTTATTAATGCTTTTTTACCAGCAAGTTGTTGAAAATCAGGATGTTTGATTAAAATATCTTCAATTCACTTGATATTTCGATAACAACTAGCTTCACTAATATCAAAACTTTTACCAAGATGAAAATAAGTACGATATTCTCGTCAATATGATAAAGTCATCAATAATCTATTTTCTAATGATAATTTATTATTTTTACCACCTCTTTTAAACTTTTTTAACTCAGCTTCTTTTAAAATATTTAACATTTTATTAAAAGTACTTTGCTTTATTCCAGTTAATCGTAATAATTCTTTATCATTAATAAAATTAAATTTATCAAATTTCATAATCTTAAATTCCTTATAATTTCTATTTTAAATATATTTTATAGGAATTTTGTTTAATAAATAAGTAATGCAAGAAGTCTAATGTTGCCTTTTCTTACCAGAAAATAATAATTTTAGTTTTTTTAATTCTTTCAATTGGAATTTCTGTAACATCAATTGCTAATAAATTATTATTAGTACCCTTATTTTCCAATAATATCTTTTTGCCAGGTATATGAAAGTGACTATTTTTTATTAGAGTATTTTCAACTCAAAAGATATTACGAATACAACTAACATGACTAATATTATATTTTTTTGCAATAATACGATATGTACTATATTCTTTTCAGTATTCTAAAGTCATAAGTAATCTTTGCTCTATTGATAATTTATTTGGTCTACCACCAATTTGTTTTTGTTATACGCCCCTATAAAATTCATTTTCGTCTTTGTATTTATCTAACATTTGTACTTCACCTAGGAAATAATATTATCAAAATAGTAGATAAAATTAAAGGTTATGTACCAAGTCTAATATTTTAATAAATGATTTCAAAAATACAGATTTTGTCACAAATGATAGTAATTTAAAAAATAAAAAGTTTACTCTTCGAGGTGCTGAATGTGAAAAATGTGCTTCTAATGTAAATAATATCATCATTATATATATTAGAAATATTACCAACACCAACAGTAAAATCTTTATGTTTTAAAATATCATCTTTAATCATAAAATCTGATTTCTTAAAATGGTTTTCTAAAATCTTGTAAATTCCATCAAGATTATTAGGTTTACCATCTTTACTTGTTTCATTATCTAGCAGTTTTGCAAAAATATCATTATTTACAAAAAATGTAATCTGATCCTTTTCTCATTTAATTTCATATTCTTTAAAGAAACCAAATACCATTTTAGTTATTTGTTCTAAATGAGCATTTAAAATTTTTGTTGGCAAAATCATCGTTACTGTTAATTTTTGATTATTTTTTTGTACCTTACCAGTCATTGGCAAACCATAAATAGTTAATGGTACCAGTCTTAAATCATTAGTACTAAAAGTAAATAATTCATTCTTAGAAAAATCATAAACACTTGGATTTTTATTTACAAGATAGTTAAAAAGTTCCTTGGGAGCTGATAAAATCCCTTGCTCATAAAATTTATTATATTCATCATTATTAAAATTATTAGTTAATGGTTCGCTTTTCATACTTATTCAATCTAAGAAATCAGAATAAGAATTATACTTAATATCATTATCATCACTAGCTTTTTTAAAACGATCAGAAGAAGCAATAAGTTCCTTAAAACGACTAAAAATTTTGTTATTATAATGAGACCAAATATTATATGTTGAAAAATCATTAGTAATTTTTGGATATTGATTATTATCTTCTCTAATTTCAATGCGTTCATATTCTGCTTTCAGCTGATCATATGTAACTTCACCAATTTTAACTTCCAAGTTAGCAATAATTTTCTTTGTTAATTCAAGATTATTAGTAATAATATGACTTGCAATAAAGCTTTGATTTGTAGGACTATATTCTTTAAAACTAAAACTATATTCATAAACTATATCCAGTCTAATAGCATTATCTTTAGTTACATCTAGTCCTGCTAAATCAGCGACTTTATCTAAAGCAATTTTAAATACTGTAAACTTCGTATCATTAATAGAAAGTTTAAAAGGTGGCAATAACTTATAATAATTACTATATTTTGTTTGTAATTCTGTAATATACCACAGACTTATGACAAGCACAAGAGGATTTTTAAAAAAAGGATGATAAATTATAAAATAAAGCAGGAATTTCTTAAAAATAATTTATAATTAAATTCCAAGGCAATGAGACTGTAGATTAATTTTTGGAGAAAGAAAAAGGTATTATTAATTTTATTAATTAGTAAAAGTTCACGAAAGGAATTTGATTAATATGAAAAAACTTTTAGGGTTATTAGGAACAATAACAATAGCAGGAAGTGGAATGTTGGGTATTGTTGGCAATGCTCCAGCTCCAGCAAAAAATGAAATTAATTATCAAAAAGAAGATAAAATTTTTAAAAAAATAAATGGAGTTGATTTAGGTGGCAGTTTTAGAATTGCTAATAATCAAAATATTTACTTTGGAACTAGTCATGGTGCATATGTTTTAAAGCGGGGTGAAACAACTGCAAATAAAATAGACGAAATTACATCAAAAGTCTATTCAATAATAGTTGATGGTAAAGATAATGTCTATTTTGGTACAGAAAATGGTGCATATATTTTAAAACAAAAAGAAACAATTGCAACTAAAATTAATGGTATTACTGATAATCATCATATACATTTAATTGCGGTGGATAATAGCGATAATGTATATATTGGAACAAGAAAGAATGCTTTTATTTTGAAGCAAGGTACAATAATTCCGAGTAAAATAAATGGAATAAATACAGATGATAATGAGAATTTAGCTCAAATTGTTATTGATTTTGATAATAATGTTTTTTTAGAACATATGTAATAAACAACACAAATAATAATTATCCTAATAATAGTCTTTATATTTTGCCAAATTGTAAAGTTAAGTGCAACTAAATTATTTTTCTAACCAAATATTCGATTGGTGAAAGATAATTTAGTATTTTTCTTGGTCTTTGGTTTAAAGACAATATAAATTTATGAACTGCATTTTTAGTAGTATTTGAAAAATTAAATTTTTTAGGAAATTTTTCTCTAATTAAACCATTAGTATTTTCATTAGTACCTCTTTGTCAAGGCGAATACGCATTAGCAAAATAAATTTTCACATTTAAATTTTTTTCAAGTTGTTGTCAATTAGAAAATTCTTTACCCCTATCAAATGTTATAGTCTTAACAAGATTATTTGGAAGAATTGATAAATAATGGCTAATGTTTTCGTTAACAACTTTAGTAGTTCTATTTTCAACTAACATTGCTAAAGTAAATCTTGATGTTCTTTCAACTAAAGTTATTAAACATGATTTACTTTTACCTCGTGATGATACTACAGTATCACCTTCTCAATGACCAACAGTTATACGATTATTAACATTAATATTTCGTTCTTTAATTGATTTACCATTAAATTTACCGCGATTTTCTTGAGATTTTCGTTTCTTACCTTTTCTTCTTAAATTTTTATTAGTAACTTTTTCAAGTAATCCAGAATAAATTCAATTGTAAATTGTTTTAAAACTAATAATTCATTCTTTATGAAAATTTTTAATTCTGCCATAAATTTGTTCAGGCGATCAACCTAATAGTAATTTTTGTTGTACATATTTTACTAATTCTCTATTTTTAAACTTATGAAAATAAACATGTGATTGTTTTCTGTTTTCTGCTTTATTTTGTGCAATTAATGAAAAATAATGATTACTATTTTTATTTCTATTGACTTCTCGAATAATAGTACTAATACTTCGATTAAGATTTTTAGCTATTTCACTAATTTTTACTTTAAACTTCAATTGATTCTCAATATAAATTCTTTCATATATGCCAAGATGTTTGTAACCCATATAAAAACTCCTTGCTTTGTTTTTTCTAAAATAAACTTAGCATCATGAAATTTTTATATGAGATTTTTTGCAATTTTATTTACTTGCACTTACAAGTATAATTCAGCTTTTTTAAAAAAGATAGGATATAATTAAACGAAGGAGGTTTTTATATAATGAGAAATTCTAATTTTGCATTTCGCCGTTTTTTTATAATTTTTGCTAATGTTTTTGTGTTTATTGGCGCGTTCTTTGTGTTAACAATGATTGCTTTTTATACAAATGCAACATTAAGAAATCAGATTACGGAGTTAACAGCCTATGATAATAATTTTCGTATGGTAATTACTAGTGTTATAAATAAGGGTTATTTTCCAGTTATGGCATTAATTATTTATATGGGAGCAATGCAATTAATTTATAGTGCTTTAATTATTAAATGAGCAATATCACTTAATGATGAGCAATTTATTAAACATCGTTGATTAATTTTAGTTTATAGTTTTTTTAATATGACATTTTTTACTGGATTTATGTTACTTTCATTAAATCAAAAAAGAATTGAGACTGGTATTAAAGCGAAAAGAAAAATGGCATTACATGAATCAAGCGTTTTTGCTTTATCAGGTGCGATGTTAATAATTTTTACTGTTGCTTTACTATTGACAAAAAATCTTAATAGTGAAATTGACAATATAAAACAAACCTTTGTTATTACTTTAAGTATTGCTGGGGTATTCTTATTATTTGGGGTGATGGGTTTATTGTCAATTAGTAAATTAAAAAATGTTAATTTACCAGATAGTAATTCCTTACAAAATGTGCCAGTAAAATCGTTTAATGATCAGTTTGCTAAGTTAATGATTGGTTTTAGTATTATTTTTATATTAGTTAAAATGCTTATTGTTCTTGTAATTAATACTATTGGTTATTTAAGTCAAATGTTTAGTAGTGAAAACCGTGGATTCTTTAGTAATATTAGAGCAACGATAAATTTAATTTTTATGTATACTATTATTTATCAAGTATTTCAAGCATTACTTCAAAAAGATGATCAACCACTAGTAATTGATTTATCAAATATTGATACTAAAAGACAACACCAACGGTTTTAGTTAATTTATTATTTAATAATTTTCAAAACTTCTTCTTATTCTTAATTAAGAAGGAGTTTTTATTTAGGTGTGGTGTAATATTATTAATTTTGAATTTTCTTTCATTTTTTTTGCGTTATAATAGCAAATAGATAGAAGGAAGGAGACTTTTAATGCTTTATCAAAAAACTAAGAAGATTGTTAAACCACGAACAAATATTATTTTAATAGTTCTTGCAGGGTTAACAACTAAAATTAATAGTTTAAAGCAAACATTACCAAAAGAAAATATGATTTATTTTCAACAACATCGTGCCATTTTACCAACTTTACCACCATATAATATGGCTTCAATTTTAACAGGAGCGCCATTGGAATTTCATGGAGTTACTAATTGAGATAAAAATCGTTTGGTTACGGCAGTTTTGAATACTAAGTATAATATGTATCCAACAATTTTTTATACTATAAAAAAACAAAAGCCTGATTATAAATTAAGTGTAATTACTAGTTTTGATATGATTGAAAATATGTTGGAAAAATTTTTGTTAGATGAGTTTATTGTTAAAGATACCATTAGTTATGTTGATATTAATATTAATGAACATCAACTATTAACTATTTATGATGATGAAATGTATGATATTGGTATTAAACAAGGTTTCAATACTAATGAGTATGCTTCGCTATTGCAAGAAAAAGTTATTGCTATTAATGAAATGATTTTGAAAAATCCGCAATCAACAGTTATTATTACTTCAACATCTGGTGGATATCATCAAGGAGTTGAGAATCAAGGAGGATTAGATACGCGTGAATTAGTTATTCCTTTAAATATAATTGATAGTCATTTACAAGGTAAAACTCATAAAATTGTTAGACCAACTAGTAATGTTGATATTGCATCAATAATTGCTTATTTAATTGGGGTTGATTTAGTTCAAGCTTCAACTACTAATATTTATGAAGTTTTGCACAAGGTAGGAATAAAATATGTTGAATAATATTAAGCATATTGTTATTTTTGGGTCTGATGCTTATGGATCATATTTGCTAGAAGATAATCCAGGAAGTACTTTTAAAATGTTAATGGAAAAAGGGGCATATTCGTTAAATAGTCGGAGTGTTGTTCCTATTATGTCTAGTGTTAACTGAACATCATTATTATGTGGTACTGCTCCTAATTTTCATGGTCGTACGCAATGAGATTCTGAAACTGGTGATGCAAAAAGTGTTTATGATTATGTGAATAATAAAAATGTCCCTAGTATTTTTACATTATTTAAAAAACAAACTAATTTGAAAACAGCAGCTTTTTTTCGGTGATCGCAATTTCAATATATTTTAGATGTCAATTCATTAGATTATTGAAGTAATGTGATGGTTAAGGATGTTGATTCTTGAAAAGCAACTAAGAAAACTATTTGAATTAGTAGTAATGATAACATTAAACCTAATCAGATGATTATTGATGATTATTGTCAATATTTAATTGCTAAAAAACCAGAATTATCTTTTGTTTATGTTAATGAACCAGATACTGTTGGACATAAGATTGGTCATCAAACAACAGAAATTAAAGCAATGGCGTTGCAAGTTGATTTGTGAGTTAAACAGGTTTTAGAAACGATTAGTCATATTCCAGAAATGAAAGATAATACATTATTTGTTTTTATTGCTGATCATGGTGGTAAAGGTCAAGGTGATGATTGTCACGGTAATTTTAATGATTATGAGATTAAAGTACCAGTTTTCTTTTATGGTGCTGGTGTTAAAAATACAGGGCAATTTTTAGAACAAACTATTCAATATGATATTACAGCCACATTGGCTTGATTAATGGAGTTGGATAGTCCTGATTATTCACAAGGAAGGGTTATTTATTCACCATTTATTAGTTATCAAGAATATTATGAGGATGTGATATCGGAATGTTAATTATTGAACAAAAAGACTTAAATTTATTTCGAATTATGCATAATGATAAATGATTATATAAGGTTTTTTCTTTGCCAAAAGCATTGCAAATTGCTAAAGAATATCAAAAGAAAATTAATAAATCGCTAACAATTAAAATAATTTTACAAAATCAATAATTAGTAAGCAAATAGTATTAATAAATTATATATTTTGAAAGTAGCTGATTAAAAGCTCATAGAAAATTTTGGTAATAGTACTCTTTACTAAGAGTACTATTTTATTTGCTTTTAATTAATTTATAATTAAAAATAAGATATTACTTTAATTTATGCCAAATTGTAAAGTTAAGTGCAACTAAATTATTTTTCTAACCAAATATTCGATTGGTGAAAGATAATTTAGTATTTTTCTTGGTCTTTGGTTTAAAGACAATATAAATTTATGAACTGCATTTTTAGTAGTATTTGAAAAATTAAATTTTTTAGGAAATTTTTCTCTAATTAAACCATTAGTATTTTCATTAGTACCTCTTTGTCAAGGCGAATACGCATTAGCAAAATAAATTTTCACATTTAAATTTTTTTCAAGTTGTTGTCAATTAGAAAATTCTTTACCCCTATCAAATGTTATAGTCTTAACAAGATTATTTGGAAGAATTGATAAATAATGGCTAATGTTTTCGTTAACAACTTTAGTAGTTCTATTTTCAACTAACATTGCTAAAGTAAATCTTGATGTTCTTTCAACTAAAGTTATTAAACATGATTTACTTTTACCTCGTGATGATACTACAGTATCACCTTCTCAATGACCAACAGTTATACGATTATTAACATTAATATTTCGTTCTTTAATTGATTTACCATTAAATTTACCGCGATTTTCTTGAGATTTTCGTTTCTTACCTTTTCTTCTTAAATTTTTATTAGTAACTTTTTCAAGTAATCCAGAATAAATTCAATTGTAAATTGTTTTAAAACTAATAATTCATTCTTTATGAAAATTTTTAATTCTGCCATAAATTTGTTCAGGCGATCAACCTAATAGTAATTTTTGTTGTACATATTTTACTAATTCTCTATTTTTAAACTTATGAAAATAAACATGTGATTGTTTTCTGTTTTCTGCTTTATTTTGTGCAATTAATGAAAAATAATGATTACTATCTTTATTTCTATTGACTTCTCGAATAATAGTACTAATACTTCGATTAAGATTTTTAGCTATTTCACTAATTTTTACTTTAAACTTCAATTGATTCTCAATATAAATTCTTTCATATATGCCAAGATGTTTGTAACCCATATAAAAACTCCTTGCTTTGTTTTTTCTAAAATAAACTTAGCATCATGAAATTTTTATATGAGATTTTTTGCAATTTTATTTACTTGCACTTACAAGTATAATTCAGCTTATAAGACTTGGTACATAACCTTTAATTTTATCTACTATTTTGATAATATTATTTTCTAGATGAAGCACAAATATTAGATAAATACAAAGACGAAAATGAATTTTATAGTCTAATAGGCATAAAATATAAAACTTTCATGAAAATGGTAGAAATTTTAAAAGAAGCTGAAGCTAAACAAAAAAATGGTGGTAGACCAAATAAATTATCAATAGAGCAAAGATTATTTATGACTTTAGAATACTGAAAAGAATATAGTACATATCGTATTATTGCAAAAAATATAATATTAGTCATGTTAGTTGTATTCGTAATATCTTTTGAGTTGAAAATACTCTAATAAAAAATAGTCACTTTCATATACCTGGCAAAAAGATATTATTGGGAAATAAGGGTACTAAATAATAATAATAATTTATTAGCAATTGATGCTACAGAAATTCCAATTGAAAGAATTAAAAAAACTAAAATTATTATTTTCTGGTAAGAAAAGGCAACATTCATTAAAATCGCAAATAATTATTGATTTATTTAACAATAAAATTATTTCAGTAGATTTTTGTTATGGCAGTATTCATGATTATAAGTTATTTTTAAAATCAAATACACTTATAAATCCAAAATTAGAATTAATTGCTGATTCAGGATATCAAGGTTTGCAAAATGTTCATAAAAATACATTATTGCCAATTAAAAAGAGTAAAAATAATCCTTTAAATCCAGATAAAAAGGAATATAATAGCTTTTTAAGTAAAGTTAGAATTGCCATTGAACATGTTTTTGCTAGATTAAAAAGATTTAAAATACTAGTTTATCGTTATCGCAATAAGATTAGAAGATTTGGATTACGATTTAACTTAATTTCAGGAATATATAATTTTGAATTAAGCTAGTTATAGTTATGTACCAAGTCTATAGTAAAATTAATAGAGATTAACAATTAATAGGAGGAAAATATGGTGTATCAAAAAGAATACCAAAAATGATTAAATAATAATGATTTAGAACCACAATTAAGAAAACAATTAATTGCAATGAATGAAAAAGAAATTATTGATGCTTTTAGTAATTCATTAAGTTTTGGCACAGCAGGAATTCGTGGGGTTATTGGTCCTGGCATTGCAAGAATGAATATTTATAATATTAGGAAAGCAACAATTGCTTTTATTCAATATTTACAAAAACATTATGAAATGGATGAATTACAAAAAGGAATTGTTATTGCTCATGATAATCGTCATTATTCATTAGAATTTAGTCAAGAAGTAGCTAATATTTTTACTAGTTATAGTATTCCCGTATACTTATTTACTAATAATGATTTACGACCGACACCATTATTGTCATATAGTGTGAGAAAATTAAATGCTTTAGCTGGAGCCGTAATTACTGCTAGTCATAATCCACCAGAATATAATGGCTTTAAAATTTATGATGAAAATGGTTGTCAATTTTTACCAGTTGTTACTGATGAAGTTGGTAATAATATGGAAAATATTGCTATTGAGGATGTCTTTAAACTAATAAAACCAATCCAAAAACAATTAATAAAAACTGTTCCGATTTTTGTTGAAGAAGAATATATTAAAGATGTTAAAGCATTACAATTTTATCCTCATGAACAAAAGAATATTAAGATAGTTTTTTCTAATCAACATGGTACTAGTCGTGATTGAGTAATGAATGTTTTACAAAGTAGTAATTATGAAGTAATTCCTGTTAAAGAACAATGAGATTTTGATCCTAATTTTAGTAATACACCATCACCTAATCCTGAAGTTGCTGAATCTTTTACATTAGCTATTAAATATGCTAAAAAAAATAATGCTGACTTAATTATTATTAATGACCCTGATAGTGACAGAATTGGTATTGCAGTTTTACATCATAACGAGTATAGTTTATTAAATGGTAATGAAACAGCACCAATTTTGTTAGAATACTTATTGAGTCATTATCAACAGCAAAAAATTATGCCATCTAATCCAGTAATGTATAATACTTTTGTTACTGGTCATTTAAGTGATTTGGTAGCAAAATCTTATGGTTGTGAAGTTATTAAAACATTAACTGGTTTTAAATGAATTGGTAACGAAATGGCAAAAGAAAAGACACGGAATATAAATTTTGTTTTTGGTTTTGAAGAAGCATATGGTTATGTTGTTAAAGATTTAACTCGTGATAAAGATGGTATTGCTGCAGCAATGGTTGTTGCTGAGGCTTGCAATTATTATCGCCAACAAAATAAGTCATTGGTAGATGTTTTAGAAGATATTTATCAAAAATATGGGTATTTTTACTTTAATACTGTTAATGTTGTTTTAAAAGGTACTAGTGGGCAAAAAGCGATTAAGACGATTTTAGCAAAGTTAAGAAAATATTCAATTGTTAGTTTAAATAATATTAAATTAGAAAAAAAAGAAGATTATTTGCAAGGTTTATATAACATGCCACCCCAAGATTTATTAAAATTTTATTTTAATGATGGTTCTTGATTGGCGATAAGAGCTAGTGGTACTGAACCAAAAATTAAATTTTATTTTGTTTGTGTTGATAAATCAGTAAAAGCAGCAAAAATAAAAATGGAATTAATGTTTTCCGATTTAGAAAAAAATTATTTACATTTAAAGAAAGGGAAATTAGATGATTAAAGATTTAAAAGCAAATAGTAATGTTCTTGATAAATTCTTAGTTGAAAAAGTTAATCAAGGAACAGCAAGTAATGGAGCAACATATTTAACAGTAACTTTAAAAGATAAAACAGGACTTATTGAAGCCCGTTTATGAAATTCACAACGCGAAGATGTAATTAAATTACAAGCAGGAGTAATTGTTGAAATTAATGGTTTAGTTTCAGAATATCAAAGAAATTTACAAGTTAAAATTAATAATTATAAAATTATTCCTTTACAAGAAGCAGATCTTAATTTATTTGTTAAAAGTGCTCCAGTTAGTGAAAGTTTAATGTGGGAACAAATTAATAAATTTATTGGAGAGATTAAAAATAATGTTTGAAAACAAATTGTTGAAGAAATTTTAAAGACGCAACAAGCTCGTTTTAAAATTTCTCAAGCAGCGGTTAGACATCATCATAATATTCATTCGGGATTAATGTGACATACACTAACAATGTTACAAACAGCAAAAGCAATTTGTGAAATTTATAATGATCGTAAAATTAATAAAAGTTTATTATATGCGGGAATTATTTTACATGATATGGGAAAAACTAAGGAATTACAAGGCGATTTAACAGTTGAATATAGCTTGCAAGGTAAACTAGTAGGTCATATTTCAATTATGGCTGGTGAAATTGCTATCATTGGCGAGAAATTACAATTAGATATGCAACAAGTAGTTTTATTACAACATATGGTTTTAGCAAGTCACGGTAAAAATGAATATGGTTCTCCAGTTTTACCACAAATTATGGAAGCAGAAATTTTGCATCATATTGATAATTTAGATGCAAGAATTTATGCGATTGATAGTGGTTTAGAACAAATTGAAAATGAATCTTTTTCACAACGCATCGGAGGATTAGAAAATCGTAGTTTTTATCGTCACAATTATTTTGACAATGAAAAGTAAATAGTTATTAAAAAAGAATTCCTAATAAATCTAGGAATTCTTTTTTAATTAATCTTAAGTTTTTTTTGCAATGTTGTTAGTTTTTTACTATCAACAACGATTTGATTTTTTGGTAATTGTAAACCACTGTTGGAAGAATATTTAGGGATAATATGTAAATGATAATGTTCAATAGTTTGTCCAACAAGAATACCATTATTAGAAATAAAATTAATTGCTGAAGTATTGAGTTGAATTTCAATTCGTTTAGCTACTTTTTTAGCAGTAATATTAACAAAAGAAATGATTTCATCATTAGTATTAATAAAATTTGTACTATGAATTTTAGGAACTACTAGGGTATGTCCTTTGTCAACGGGCATAATGTCTAAAAAAGCAATTGTATGTTCATCTTCATAAATTATATAACTAGGAATTTGGTGCAAAATAATTTTGCAAAATAAACAAGATTGTTCATTCATTTAATAGTCCTCCTTGTTTTAAAAAAGAGAACAGTTAACTGTTCTCTTTTTTTGTAAATTAATCATCTTCTTCATCTTGGAAATAAGTAGATAAATCTTCTCATATTTTTTTATTGTAAATATTTTTCTTAGTTACAATGTATTTTGTATATAAATATTGAGCAGCATTCTTTTTTAAATTATCATCTTTGGAAATTGTAAATAATAATTCATTAATTAATGATGCTTTTTTATTATTGGGAAGAGTTTGCATTCCAGTATTATTGCGTTCGCTATTTTTTTTAGTTCCAGTTTTATTAGTATTATTTTTTCACTCAAATTCTATCCCTTTATCAATTTTATAACCTTTAAACAAATCAGTGACAAAAATTGGCAGGACATAAATTTTAGATACATAACGGCGGTCTTCAGTATAAAATTTATTTATTTCAAAATTATTAGGAGTTTTAGTACTAGCAAAACCAACAATTTGTCTTTCTTTCACTTGCTCTTTATAAAAATCTTCCATTGTGTTATCACCATAAGGATTATTATCATTACCATAAGCAACAAAACCACGAAAACCGGCCATATTAAATATTGGATCAAAAATTGTTTTGACTTCATTATTATTAGGTTTAAATTTATTTTTGAAATCAGTATCTGGAATTAACATAACATCATCGTTAGGTAAATTTGCTTCATTTTCCTTTTTAACTTTTACTTCTCAAACCATTTTTATTTTACTATCTCAAACATTACCTGAATCAAATGTTTGTACACTTTTAGGAACAGTTCAACTTATTGGCAATGAATAATTACCATCTTTTTTTAATTCAAAAATCCGATCTTGTAATCAAGTCATTGTCATTAAATTATCAAGAATAGTAGGTTTAATTTGTGCATTATAGTAATCAGCAAATCGTTCACGGACTTTAACTTTATAATTTATAGTTTCATTGTTGCCACTTGTGATTTCGGCTGTCATTAAGTCATCAATGCTTGGTTGAATTGTATTAGTATAGGCTTCATCTTTTTCTTCATCTCAAGTTCCTAAAATATGTCATTCGGCTGACTGCTTAATGTCGTATCCTTGTTTAGTAACTGTTGCTTCTAAGAAACTATTATTTAATCTTGCTTTTAAGTATTCTTGATATAATTTATCACCTGCTATTTGGTTTCAAAGGTTATCAAATTGTTGCAAATAATCGGTAATTTCTGTCTCAGATAAGTTTTCAATTTTTTTGCCTCGCATTTTCGCATATATCGTAACAAATTCATTGCGAGCAATAATCTCTTTAATAGCATTAAAACCATATTCACTAATCTTACCTTTAAATTTATCAAATAGTGCTTTTCCAGTAATATTATTTTTATCGGTTATTTGTAATAATTTAATAAATTGTTCTTCTTGAGTTTTTTCAGATATATTAGTATCAATGCGGTCTTTAGATTTACTACAAGCAATAACAGTTACAATAGGAGATGAAGATATTAAAATTGTACTTGTGAAACTGACTAATTTCTTTAGTATTTGCATCTTAATGTTTCTCCTTTTCTAATTTTAATCAATAGTTATTAATTTCTGTTGATGAATAAAGGTTCCCTTTCCCTTTAATAGTTCATAAGTTATCTTTATTATTCATAAAGTTATCATTAATAATTGTATTAACATCAATTAATGCTCCAATAGTTTTATTTTTATTGAAAGGAATCTTATTAATGGCATCATTTTCATCATTTAGATTTTTACTTAAAATATTAATTTTAGTTCCTAACAGTGAAGAACGAGAAGTTTTAAATATTTTACCTAAAATAGCAGTTCATTTATCTTGGTCAGATTCAATATATTCTTTATATCATTCATTATTTGGTTTATCATCATCTCTTTCTAATCACGCCATCATATTTCAAAATCAAAATCATCAGTTTTCATTATTATCAATATTATTTTGGGAAAAATCAGTATAAGTTTTAATTTCATTCAAAGGATTAAAACCAGAACTTTCACTTTGAGGATTATCATCAACGCGTTTTTTAAATTCATCAAATAAATATTGTAAATAGGGAGTTTTAGCAAGACGCATATTTACAGGTGAAGTTATTGCCGGATATTTGCCGTCACTTTCTTGATTTTCGCCAATATCACCATCAGCATCATAACCTTTTCGTAACTTGTCATAACCATTAATTTTAATAAAACGCACTTCATTCGTATCAGCAATAAAAACAACTTTATCAGTACCAATTTTAATTTTTTTAAAAATAATATTTTTGTTGCTATCTTTTCGTTCATCATTTAAATCCTTTAAAAGGGCATCAAAGTTAGTTGGAATACTTCCACCATCATTACCATCGTATGCTAAATCGTAAGTCGCTGCTTTAAACATTGGACTAAATTTATCATTAGAACTATCTAAAGTTAATAAATTAGGTAATTGACCAAAGGTTGTTTTGTTATTATCGCTATATAAACCAGCCAATTGCTCAAAAGATTTAGTTTTAGCATCATTTAAAAAATCATTAATATTTTTTAAATTCTTATTTTCATCAAAATCTTTTGTTTCAATACCATCTTCTAAACCATTTTTGTCTTTACCATCATATTTAAAATTAATTTGAGAAACTAATAACGGTTTTAAATTAAAGTATCATTGTTCAGCAATAAATTTTTGTTCTTTACTTAATTTATTTGATTGTTGAGCATCGGGGTTCATTATTACCTTATTGTTCTCATCAAATTTAACAAGATTTTCTAGCTTGATAGCAAAAGTATTGAAAAGACTTTCAATTTTTTCTTTTAATTCATTATTATTATTAAGTTCATATGCTTTTCTTAACGCTCGGTTCCGAGTTTCGGTTTCGGTTTTACTACCATATCATAAATAAATGTTAAAATTATCACCATCGCTGTTGATTTTCTTTATTAAATCATTGGCAATTCTTTTAATTTGCTCCATACTATAGCGATCATAATCAATTTGAAAGTCATTAATAAATTTTTTTCGAAAAGTTTCATAAACATTATTGGGAGTAGAATTATCTAATAATAAGTGATCTTTAAATCCTTCTGCACCGCCTCATTTTTTATATTCTTTAGCTTCTTCTTTGGTTTTATTATTTCCTCATTGTTTATGTAAAGTTCCTTCAATATAAGTATTTAAATTGGTCATCATATTATCGTAACTTTTTTTAAATATCGGATCATTTTTTTTGCTTTTAAGAACAGATAGTTGTAAGCGTTTAGTAAACTCAACAAATTGTTCTTTTTTAATTTCATTATTGTTAATGAAATTATTGAAAAGTTGATCAATTGTAATGCGATCTAATTTTCCTGAAAAATAATCTAATCCTTTAAATTTTAATGTTGGAAGGTCAAGAAGTACTTGCGAACCATCATCACCAATAAATTCTCATTTATTGGAGCAAGCTGCTGATGTCAATATTGGACTTATTGATAACACCAAAGCAAATGGAAAAACTATCTTTTTCTTCATTAATCTCAATCACTCCTTAAATATTAGTTTTCATAAAATATTTAATTTTACAATACATATTATACACTATATAGTAAAAATGTAATTTCTAAAATACGGGTAGGTTGCGTTTAGTTTTCTTAGGTATTGCTTTGAAGAAGTAAAACAATCAGCTAATTATATTATTTAATTACTAAACTAACCCTGCCTTTCTTGTTATTGTCATTTTTATTCTTTACTATTTTATCATATTATTGAATTTTTACACAATAGACTTGGTACATAACTATAACATTTTGCACCTACCAAACTATAAAATTCATTTTCGTCTTTGTATTTATCTAACATTTGTACTTCACCTAGGAAATAATATTAGACTTCTTGCATTACTTATTAAAATAATTACAAATTATTTGTAAATAAAAAATACTATATAGTAATTTCTAACTTTTATTAGGTTAATACTTATGGATTTTATTAAATGTGTAAATTTTGACACAACAAAAAATTATTTTATTAGACTTCTTGCATTACTTATTAAAATAATTACAAATTATTTGTAAATAAAAAATACTATATAGTAATTTCTAACTTTTATTAGGTTAATACTTATGGATTTTATTAAATGTGTAAATTTTGACACAACAAAAAATTATTTTATTATTTAAATTTAATTTTAAATAAATATTTTATGTTATCTATAATTGCAAATTATAAATTGAAGCAATTAAATTAAATCTTAAACTAAATCGTTTTCTACGATTACGATATTTTTCAGTAATAATTTTAAATTTTTTAAGAATAGCAAAAATATTTTCAATAATAATTCTCATTTTTGAAATTAATTTATTATTATGTTTTTGTTCTTTATTTAAAGGGTTTTTCTTTGTTTTTTTCTTAGGTATTAGAACATTACTATGAATTTTTTGTATTCCTTGATAACCATTATCAACTATTAATTTAGTATTTTTTAAAATTGGGATTTTTGATTCTTTAAATAAACAAAAATCATGCTTTTTACCGAGAGAAAAATTTGTTGCAATAATTATTTTGCTTTCTTTTTCAATAATTACTTGTGTTTTAATAGTGTGTTTTTTCTTTTTTCCTGAATAAGATTGTTTTTGTCTTTTTTGGGCGTTGAATGGGTGTTTCTGTAGCATCAATAATAATTGTTTTATCATTAAAATAATCATTTATTAATGCTTTTTTACCAGCAAGTTGTTGAAAATCAGGATGTTTGATTAAAATATCTTCAATTCACTTGATATTTCGATAACAACTAGCTTCACTAATATCAAAACTTTTACCAAGATGAAAATAAGTACGATATTCTCGTCAATATGATAAAGTCATCAATAATCTATTTTCTAATGATAATTTATTATTTTTACCACCTCTTTTAAACTTTTTTAACTCAGCTTCTTTTAAAATATTTAACATTTTATTAAAAGTACTTTGCTTTATTCCAGTTAATCGTAATAATTCTTTATCATTAATAAAATTAAATTTATCAAATTTCATAATCTTAAATTCCTTATAATTTCTATTTTAAATATATTTTATAGGAATTTTGTTTAATAAATAAGTAATGCAAGAAGTCTAATGTAAAAACCATAGAAAACAAGCATTGATTAAGTTTATTTACAACTCATAAAAATATGTACACTAACAAATGTGAACAATTAGCTAATGAATATGAAAAATTAGATGAATACTTATATAAATATCATTATCGGTTAAACCAAGGTTATAAAGTAGTTCATTTTGCAACAAGAACAATTATTACAATTTTTGGTGAAGTTGTTTTTAAGCGACGCCGATATAAATATTGAAATCAAAAATCAGGTAAATTTGAATATGTATGTTTATTAGATAAAGAAATTGGTTTATTACCTAAACAACGCATTTATTTTGATGTCCAATTTAAAGTTTTAAGTCTTCTAGGTGATGGCAAGCGCTATCGTGATGTTTTAGATGCTCTAAATCATTGTTATATTTCAAAAGGTAGCATTTCAAATATTTTAAATAAATATGATATTGCCGAATATTTTCAACTAGCAGAAAAAGAAACTAAAACTAGAATTGATGTCAAAAATAAGGACTTATATATTCAACTAGATGAGACATTTTTAGCGACATTAGATCAGAAAGTTAAACAAGACCAAAGAATTCGTTTAGTTACTTTTCATACTGGACATAAAGAAAAAAATTATAAAAATGCTCGTAGAGCGTTAGAAAACAAACGAGGTCATTTTTTAATGTTAAAAATTGGTAAACAAATAAATACGATGGATTATCGTGATTTATTAATTAGAGAATTACAAAAACATTATTTGAATATTAATTATGACAAAATAATTGTTTGTGGCGATGGCGCTACTTGAATTAGAAAAATTGCCAATAGTTTTGGTAATGTTAGATATATTTTAGATGGTTATCACGCTATTAAAAAATTAAAACAAACAGCATTTAATATTATTTTTGAAAATCGCAAAGTAACACTAAATAGTTGAATTAAATTATATAAGGATGGCAATCTATCAAGAATTAATCAAAACCATTCGTAATATTGCTAAAAATGAATTAAATAAAGATATTAAAACAAATTTAAGGAAGGCAAGTAATTATTTCAGTAATAATAAGCACGGCATTCATCATCAAAATTTAGAATGAAATATCGGTTGTAGCATTGAAAGTGATGTATCGCATTTAGTAAAACAACAATTAGGATATGGGGCAAAAATATATAATCATAAGAATTTAAATAATCTACTACATTTAAAAATGGCAAATTTAAACAAATTAAATGTATTACATTACATTAATGAAAATATTAATTCAGAAATAGAAATCAGAAAAGAAATATATAAAAATTCATTAAAATAAATATAATAGACTTCTTGCATTACTTATTTATTAAACAAAATTCCTATAAAATATATTTAAAATAGAAATTATAAGGAATTTAAGATTATGAAATTTGATAAATTTAATTTTATTAATGATAAAGAATTATTACGATTAACTGGAATAAAGCAAAGTACTTTTAATAAAATGTTAAATATTTTAAAAGAAGCTGAGTTAAAAAAGTTTAAAAGAGGTGGTAAAAATAATAAATTATCATTAGAAAATAGATTATTGATGACTTTATCATATTGACGAGAATATCGTACTTATTTTCATCTTGGTAAAAGTTTTGATATTAGTGAAGCTAGTTGTTATCGAAATATCAAGTGAATTGAAGATATTTTAATCAAACATCCTGATTTTCAACAACTTGCTGGTAAAAAAGCATTAATAAATGATTATTTTAATGATAAAACAATTATTATTGATGCTACAGAAACACCCATTCAACGCCCAAAAAAAGACAAAAACAATCTTATTCAGGAAAAAAGAAAAAACACACTATTAAAACACAAGTAATTATTGAAAAAGAAAGCAAAATAATTATTGCAACAAATTTTTCTCTCGGTAAAAAGCATGATTTTTGTTTATTTAAAGAATCAAAAATCCCAATTTTAAAAAATACTAAATTAATAGTTGATAATGGTTATCAAGGAATACAAAAAATTCATAGTAATGTTCTAATACCTAAGAAAAAAACAAAGAAAAACCCTTTAAATAAAGAACAAAAACATAATAATAAATTAATTTCAAAAATGAGAATTATTATTGAAAATATTTTTGCTATTCTTAAAAAATTTAAAATTATTACTGAAAAATATCGTAATCGTAGAAAACGATTTAGTTTAAGATTTAATTTAATTGCTTCAATTTATAATTTGCAATTATAGATAACATAAAATATTTATTTAAAAGCTGAATTATACTTGTAAGTGCAAGTAAATAAAATTGCAAAAAATCTCATATAAAAATTTCATGATGCTAAGTTTATTTTAGAAAAAACAAAGCAAGGAGTTTTTATATGGGTTACAAACATCTTGGCATATATGAAAGAATTTATATTGAGAATCAATTGAAGTTTAAAGTAAAAATTAGTGAAATAGCTAAAAATCTTAATCGAAGTATTAGTACTATTATTCGAGAAGTCAATAGAAATAAAGATAGTAATCATTATTTTTCATTAATTGCACAAAATAAAGCAGAAAACAGAAAACAATCACATGTTTATTTTCATAAGTTTAAAAATAGAGAATTAGTAAAATATGTACAACAAAAATTACTATTAGGTTGATCGCCTGAACAAATTTATGGCAGAATTAAAAATTTTCATAAAGAATGAATTATTAGTTTTAAAACAATTTACAATTGAATTTATTCTGGATTACTTGAAAAAGTTACTAATAAAAATTTAAGAAGAAAAGGTAAGAAACGAAAATCTCAAGAAAATCGCGGTAAATTTAATGGTAAATCAATTAAAGAACGAAATATTAATGTTAATAATCGTATAACTGTTGGTCATTGAGAAGGTGATACTGTAGTATCATCACGAGGTAAAAGTAAATCATGTTTAATAACTTTAGTTGAAAGAACATCAAGATTTACTTTAGCAATGTTAGTTGAAAATAGAACTACTAAAGTTGTTAACGAAAACATTAGCCATTATTTATCAATTCTTCCAAATAATCTTGTTAAGACTATAACATTTGATAGGGGTAAAGAATTTTCTAATTGACAACAACTTGAAAAAAATTTAAATGTGAAAATTTATTTTGCTAATGCGTATTCGCCTTGACAAAGAGGTACTAATGAAAATACTAATGGTTTAATTAGAGAAAAATTTCCTAAAAAATTTAATTTTTCAAATACTACTAAAAATGCAGTTCATAAATTTATATTGTCTTTAAACCAAAGACCAAGAAAAATACTAAATTATCTTTCACCAATCGAATATTTGGTTAGAAAAATAATTTACTTGCACTTACAAGTATAATTCAGCATTGTAAAACGAAACAAATTGCTATAGCTAATAGGGTGTTATCTATTAACTGGTAAACTTCTTTTGGTTATGGCGACCACCCACAATTTATCGTGCTTTAATACATACCAACATTATTAATTCACTTGTATTTAATTTTCAAAGAACAAATTTTAACACCTTATAAAATAAAAAGACAATCATTGTTGACTGTCCTTAATACTTATTCAAATCTTTACCCACCTAAGAAAACTTTATGCGCCCTACGGGTACTTTATGTTAAGGATAGCAATTATCGCCTAAATTAGGTAAAATATACTAGTAGTTAATTAAATAATAATTTCTTAAAGTTATTAAAAATTCTTATATCTAATATTTGTAGATATATATTAGACTTGGTACATAACTATAACATTTTGCACCTACCAAACTATAAAATTCACTTTCATCTTTATATTTATCTAATATTTGTGTTTCATCTAGAAAATAATATTATCAAAATAGTAGATAAAATTGAGGGTTATGTACCAAGTCTAATAATTAAATGAATTATTAAAATAGTTAAAGATAGAAAGGAAGAAATTAATTAATGACAGATATAAAAAATATTAAGAAAGATTTTCCCTTTTTTCAGAAAAATAAAAATATTGTTTATTTAGATAATAGTGCTACTAGTTTAAAACCACAATGTGTTATTGATAATATTATTAATTATTATTTAAAGTATTCTACTAATCCTCATAATACTGATTTTTTACTAGCGTATGATTGTAATGAGAATATTCAAAAAATTCGTAAACTAGTTGCTGAATTTATTAATGGTAAGGATAGTGAGATTATCTTTATTCCTTCAACTACTTTTGGATTAAATCAATTGGCATTAGGGTTAGAAGCATTAATTTCTAAGGATGATGAGATTTTATTAACAATGGCTGAACATAGTTCTAATTTATTACCTTGGTATCGTTTAGCAAAAACTAAACAAGCAAAGATTAAATATATTGGTTTGGAAGATTTAACAATTACTATTACTAATATTAAAAAATTATTAACACCGAAAACTAAAATTGTTAGTTTTGCAAATATAAGTAATGTTTTAGGAACTGTTAATAATACTAAAGCAATTTGTCAAGCAATTAAACAATATAATCCTAATATTATTGTTATTATTGATGGTGCCCAATCAGTTGGTCATATTAAAACTGATGTTCAAGATTGAGATATTGATTTTTTAGTATTTTCTGGTCATAAGATGTTAGGACCAACGGGTATTGCTATTTTATGAGGAAAAAATATAATGTTATCTAAATTAGCACCAATGTTATTAGGCGGTGGTAATAAGGCTACTATTAATGAGAACGGAACATATTCTTTACTACAAGGATATATGAGTTTTGAATCAGGAACGCAAAATATTGCTGGTATTTTTGGTTTACAAGAAGCGATTAAGTATTTACAAAATATAGGTTTAGAAACAATTCATAATTATATTACTAGTTTAAAAGATTATGCTGTTAATGAAATACGAAGGGAAAATTTAGATATAACAATTTATAATCCTAATGCTAAAAGTGGCATTTTAGTTTTTAATGTTAATAATGTTGCTGCCCATGATGTATCAGTTAATTTAGCTAATAACCATAATATTTGTCTTCGTAGTGGTGTTCATTGTGCTATTTTAATTGATCGTGTACTTGGTGTTAAAAGTTCATTAAGAGCTAGTTTTTATATTTATAATACTAAAGAAGATGTTGATAAATTAATTATCGCATTAAAAACAGGAGGTAATTTCATTGATGATTTCTTATAATGAATGAAGAAAGATAATTATTAATCATTATCAAAATCCTCAGTATCAAGGTTTTATTGAACATAACCAAGCAATTGAACGATTGCAACCGAATTTAAGTTGTGCTGATCAGTTAAATTTACAGTTAGTAGTTATCAATGATGTTATTGTTTCAGCTCGTTTTATGGGTTATGCTTGTGCAATTGCAACTTCTAGTGCTGACTTGATTTGTCAAACCATTACTAATAAACCAAAACATCAAGCAATAGCAATTTTAAATAATTATTTGTTAATGATTAATGTTAAAGATTATGATAGTGTTATTTTAGAAGACTTAATTGTATTTACTCATACTAAAAAGCAACCAAATCGTAAGCAGTGTTCATTATTAGCAAGTACTGGTTTTTTAATGATGTTATAATAAATTATAAGGAGGTGCTTGCGATGTTTGATAAACATTTATTACGAAAATCATCTTTAAAAGTAAGATTAGCAATGGCAAAAGGTGATAAAGAGCAATATGATCAGAAAATTATTAATTTTATTACTGATAATGACGATTTTCAAAAAGCAAAAATAATTGGATTATTTTCACCTATTAGGGGAGAAATTAATGTTAATCCTTTAATTAGTTTTTGTTTTAATAATGACAAGATTGTTGGATTACCAAGAATGCAAGATGATAATTCTTTATTATTTTATCAAATTACTAGTTTTGATGATTTAGTAATTGATAATGATTACAATATTTTACAACCTAATTTGCAATGTAAAATGTTAATGACTTCGGAAATTAATATTTGTTTCTTACCATTTTTAGCGTATGATGGTACCGGCGCTAGAGTTGGTTATGGGAAAGGATATTATGACCGAACTTTAGTAAATTTTAAAAATCCAATTATTGGAATTGGTTATAGTTGACAAAAAACTATAGAAAAAATAACAGTTGATAAAAATGATGTTTTAATGCATCAAGTAATAACTGAAATTGGAATTGAAAGATTTTAATTTTTAAAGTATTTATATTTTTTATAAAAAGTAAATTTTTTGTAAATAAAAATGAATATTTATTTTTCTCAATGTTATAATTAAATATCATGTGAATATATAAAAATATTTACTGAAATCAAAGGAGAGATTTTATGTATAAAAAAGGTGACGTTGTTAGAGTAAAATGTACTGCTATTTTACCATGAGGTGTGTTTTATGTTGTTGAAAACTATGTTGATAGTGATGACATTACTTCTCCACAGCCAAAGTCAGAGGAGCTAGTAACTGGGTTGTGTCATATTAGTCAGTTTTCTGATGGATTTGTTAAAGATATTAATGAATTTGCAGAAGTTGATAAAATATATTTCTTACAAGTGTTAGGATATGATGCTGATAAAAGGCAACTAAGTTTAAGTCATAAAGCAATTGTTAAGGAAGAAGAAAATCGTGGGTCTGTTTTTATTAAAGAATCAGGAGCAGGATTTGAAGATTTATCTAATAACTTATCGGAATGAATTGTTAATAGTGAACAAACTGGTGAAAAAGGCAAATAATATATGGTTAAAACAAATATTAGTTATACACACTTAACAAATCAAGAACTTAATAAATATCAAGATAAAGTTCATTCAATTCATAAAACAATGATTACTGAAAGGAAAGGTCTTGGCAGTATTTTTTTAGGTTGAGTTGATTCAAAAAATTATAATAAAACTGAATGAGAAGCAATGAAAACCATTGCTAAACGATTAATTCCTGAAATTAAAGTTTTGATTGTTATTGGAATTGGTGGTTCTTATTTAGGCGCTAAAGCAGCTATTGATATGATTAAAGGATTATATTCCCAAGATTCATTAGAAATAATATTTGTTGGTAATACATTATCATCAACATATACTAATCAAGTTTTAGAATATGTTAAAGATAAGGAATTTGCTATTAATGTAATGTTATTTCTAAATCGGGAAGTACAACCGAACCAGCGATTGCTTTTCGTCTTTTTAGAGATTTATTAGAACAACAAAAAGGTAAAGCAATTGCTAAAACAAGGATTATTGCTACTACTGATGCTAAAAATGGAATTTTAAAAAATTTAGCTGATAAAGAAGGTTATGAAACTTTAGTTATTCCTGATGATATTGGTGGCAGATTTTCAGTATTAACGCCTGTTGGTATTTTTGTAATGGCAATGGCAGGAATTGATATTGATAAGGTTATGCTGGGAGCTAATCAAGCACATATAGATTTAAATAATGATACCTTGGAAAACCAAGCATATAAATATGCTGTCGTGCGAACAATATTACATCAAGAAAAGCAATATCCTTTAGAAATGCTAGTTAGTTATGAAAGTCAGATGTCTAGTTTGGCTGAATGATGAAAACAGTTATTTGGTGAATCAGAAGGAAAAGATAGTAAAGGAATTTTACCTGCTAGTGTTAATTTTTCTACTGATTTACATTCCTTAGGACAATTTATTCAAGAGGGAAGTAAAGTTTTATTTGAAACAGTTTTACAAGTTAAAAAACCACCTTTAGATGTTAAAATTGCTACTAATAGTGATGATTTAGATCAATTAAATTATTTAACTAATTATTCTTTACATCAAATTAATGCTTTAGCTTTAGAAGGAACAATTGATGCTCATAGTAATGAGGGGAAAGTTCCTAATATTGTTTTAGAGTTAGAAACAATGGATGAAATAATGTTTGGTTACTTAGTATACTTTTTCTTTAAAGCTTGTGTAATGAGTGCTTATTTACTAGAAGTTAATCCTTTTAATCAACCAGGTGTTGAAGTATATAAGAAAAAAATGTTTAAGTTATTAGGTAAGAGTTAAAATAATTAAAGGATTATTTAATTTTAAATAAGTAATACTTTAAATTGCTATATATATTTAGGATTTTTAAAGATAAAATAATTGACAATGAGAATGTTTTTTTATATTATTATAAAGTCCTAAATTAAATGGGTTGTTAGCTCAGCTGGGAGAGCACTCGCCTTACAAGCGAGCGGTCGGCGGTTCAATCCCGTCACAACCCACCATTTTGCTGGCTTAGCTCAGCAGGCAGAGCAACCGCCTTGTAAGCGGTAGGTCGTAGGTTCAATTCCTATAGCCAGCACCATAAATTATTTGGAGGGATAGTGAAGTGGCTAAACACGGTTGGCTGTAAACCAACTCCTTTGGGTTCGGGGGTTCGAATCCCTCTCCCTCCACCATAATGTTGGGGTGTAGCCAAGTGGTAAGGCAAAGGACTTTGACTCCTTGATGCGGTGGTTCAAATCCACCCTCCCCAGCCAAATTTAATATGCTCCGTTAGCTCAGTTGGTAGAGCATCTGGCTTTTAACCAGAGGGTCGCAAGTTCGAGCCTTGCACGGGGTACCATTAGTGCCTAAGTGGTGGAATTGGTAGACACGCTGGATTTAAGCTCCAGTAAATGTTAAAGTTTGTGTCGGTTCGAGTCCGACCTTAGGTACCATAAAAAAATTTAAAGCAGAATATTCTGCTTTTTTTATTGGACGCATAAAGTTTTCTTAGGTGGGTAAAGATTTGAATAAGTATTTAAGACAGTCAGCAATGATTGTCTTTTTATTTTATGAGGTGTTAAAATTTTGTTCTTTGAAAATTAAATACAAGTGAATTAATAATGTTGGTATGTATTAAAGCACGATAAATTGTGGGTGGTCGCCATAACCGAAAGAAGTTTTACCAGTTGATAGATAACACCCTATTAGCTATAGCAATTTGTTTCATTTTGCAATAAAAAAATGAATGGGTGGATTTTCTAAAAATATACACGCTATTAAATTAGTTCCAAGGGTAGGATGCGGATATTAAAGTGTAGAAATTTCTATATAGGGGTATGCTAAGTTTAAAATTATTAAAATCTTTATCTAATTAAAAAACAAAATTTAATAACAAAGCTTGTTAAACACTTAAATCTGCGATATATAAGTGTTTAAAAAACTAAGTTAACTAACTTAGTTAATATAACTTAGTTTATCTATAAGAAAGGTAACTTACTATGAAAAACATTGAAAACATTTTCTTAAATACTAAGAAATATCTTTTAAAAGAAACACAAAACGCAATGCTTATTAAAGCACCAAAAATTCCGTGATTTAATGAACAAATCGGTATTTGGTTTCCAAAGCGATTTGTTTATAAAGGAAAATATGAAAATTCTATTTGCATCGGGATAATAAAAGATAATAAATATCAAGTAATTTCAATTAATCAAAAAGAAAATGAAACCAAATTAATTAAGGGACAAGAATTATTAAGCTTCTTCATTGCCGAAAAAGAAAACAACAAAAAAGATATAAATTATAACTATTTTAAAGGGGTTTAAAAATGAATATTGCGATTGGATTAATAGATTTCTTGCATTACTTATTTATTAAACAAAATTCCTATAAAATATATTTAAAATAGCCAAATTGTAAAGTTAAGTGCAACTAAATTATTTTTCTAACCAAATATTCGATTGGTGAAAGATAATTTAGTATTTTTCTTGGTCTTTGGTTTAAAGACAATATAAATTTATGAACTGCATTTTTAGTAGTATTTGAAAAATTAAATTTTTTAGGAAATTTTTCTCTAATTAAACCATTAGTATTTTCATTAGTACCTCTTTGTCAAGGCGAATACGCATTAGCAAAATAAATTTTCACATTTAAATTTTTTTCAAGTTGTTGTCAATTAGAAAATTCTTTACCCCTATCAAATGTTATAGTCTTAACAAGATTATTTGGAAGAATTGATAAATAATGGCTAATGTTTTCGTTAACAACTTTAGTAGTTCTATTTTCAACTAACATTGCTAAAGTAAATCTTGATGTTCTTTCAACTAAAGTTATTAAACATGATTTACTTTTACCTCGTGATGATACTACAGTATCACCTTCTCAATGACCAACAGTTATACGATTATTAACATTAATATTTCGTTCTTTAATTGATTTACCATTAAATTTACCGCGATTTTCTTGAGATTTTCGTTTCTTACCTTTTCTTCTTAAATTTTTATTAGTAACTTTTTCAAGTAATCCAGAATAAATTCAATTGTAAATTGTTTTAAAACTAATAATTCATTCTTTATGAAAATTTTTAATTCTGCCATAAATTTGTTCAGGCGATCAACCTAATAGTAATTTTTGTTGTACATATTTTACTAATTCTCTATTTTTAAACTTATGAAAATAAACATGTGATTGTTTTCTGTTTTCTGCTTTATTTTGTGCAATTAATGAAAAATAATGATTACTATCTTTATTTCTATTGACTTCTCGAATAATAGTACTAATACTTCGATTAAGATTTTTAGCTATTTCACTAATTTTTACTTTAAACTTCAATTGATTCTCAATATAAATTCTTTCATATATGCCAAGATGTTTGTAACCCATATAAAAACTCCTTGCTTTGTTTTTTCTAAAATAAACTTAGCATCATGAAATTTTTATATGAGATTTTTTGCAATTTTATTTACTTGCACTTACAAGTATAATTCAGCAATAGAAATTATAAGGAATTTAAGATTATGAAATTTGATAAATTTAATTTTATTAATGATAAAGAATTATTACGATTAACTGGAATAAAGCAAAGTACTTTTAATAAAATGTTAAATATTTTAAAAGAAGCTGAGTTAAAAAAGTTTAAAAGAGGTGGTAAAAATAATAAATTATCATTAGAAAATAGATTATTGATGACTTTATCATATTGACGAGAATATCGTACTTATTTTCATCTTGGTAAAAGTTTTGATATTAGTGAAGCTAGTTGTTATCGAAATATCAAGTGAATTGAAGATATTTTAATCAAACATCCTGATTTTCAACAACTTGCTGGTAAAAAAGCATTAATAAATGATTATTTTAATGATAAAACAATTATTATTGATGCTACAGAAACACCCATTCAACGCCCAAAAAAGACAAAAACAATCTTATTCAGGAAAAAAGAAAAAACACACTATTAAAACACAAGTAATTATTGAAAAAGAAAGCAAAATAATTATTGCAACAAATTTTTCTCTCGGCAAAAAGCATGATTTTTGTTTATTTAAAGAATCAAAAATCCCAATTTTAAAAAATACTAAATTAATAGTTGATAATGGTTATCAAGGAATACAAAAAATTCATAGTAATGTTCTAATACCTAAGAAAAAAACAAAGAAAAACCCTTTAAATAAAGAACAAAAACATAATAATAAATTAATTTCAAAAATGAGAATTATTATTGAAAATATTTTTGCTATTCTTAAAAAATTTAAAATTATTACTGAAAAATATCGTAATCGTAGAAAACGATTTAGTTTAAGATTTAATTTAATTGCTTCAATTTATAATTTGCAATTATAGATAACATAAAATATTTATTTAAAATTAAATTTAAATAATAAAATAATTTTTTGTTGTGTCAAAATTTACACATTTAATAAAATCCATAAGTATTAACCTAATAAAAGTTAGAAATTACTATATAGTATTTTTTATTTACAAATAATTTGTAATTATTTTAATAAGTAATGCAAGAAGTCTAATAACTTAATTCTGACAATGTTTCTTCCTTCAGTATTAATTGGATTTATTGGCGGTGTGCTATTAGTTTGAACAACAGCGACCATCTTTATTTATATCTTACAAAATTTCTTTAATTTAATAATTCCGTTCTCCTTAGTTTGATGAGTAATTTTAGTTAGTTTTGCTATTATTACAGTTATTTATTCATCAACATATATTATGACTACTTATCATTTAAAAAAACTTAATGTTCTGGAATTAATAAAAAACAGTAGACTTCTTGCATTACTTATTTATTAAACAAAATTCCTATAAAATATATTTAAAATAGAAATTATAAGGAATTTAAGATTATGAAATTTGATAAATTTAATTTTATTAATGATAAAGAATTATTACGATTAACTGGAATAAAGCAAAGTACTTTTAATAAAATGTTAAATATTTTAAAAGAAGCTGAGTTAAAAAAGTTTAAAAGAGGTGGTAAAAATAATAAATTATCATTAGAAAATAGATTATTGATGACTTTATCATATTGACGAGAATATCGTACTTATTTTCATCTTGGTAAAAGTTTTGATATTAGTGAAGCTAGTTGTTATCGAAATATCAAGTGAATTGAAGATATTTTAATCAAACATCCTGATTTTCAACAACTTGCTGGTAAAAAAGCATTAATAAATGATTATTTTAATGATAAAACAATTATTATTGATGCTACAGAAACACCCATTCAACGCCCAAAAAAAGACAAAAACAATCTTATTCAGGAAAAAAGAAAAAACACACTATTAAAACACAAGTAATTATTGAAAAAGAAAGCAAAATAATTATTGCAACAAATTTTTCTCTCGGTAAAAAGCATGATTTTTGTTTATTTAAAGAATCAAAAATCCCAATTTTAAAAAATACTAAATTAATAGTTGATAATGGTTATCAAGGAATACAAAAAATTCATAGTAATGTTCTAATACCTAAGAAAAAAACAAAGAAAAACCCTTTAAATAAAGAACAAAAACATAATAATAAATTAATTTCAAAAATGAGAATTATTATTGAAAATATTTTTGCTATTCTTAAAAAATTTAAAATTATTACTGAAAAATATCGTAATCGTAGAAAACGATTTAGTTTAAGATTTAATTTAATTGCTTCAATTTATAATTTGCAATTATAGATAACATAAAATATTTATTTAAAATTAAATTTAAATAATAAAATAATTTTTTGTTGTGTCAAAATTTACACATTTAATAAAATCCATAAGTATTAACCTAATAAAAGTTAGAAATTACTATATAGTATTTTTTATTTACAAATAATTTGTAATTATTTTAATAAGTAATGCAAGAAGTCTAATATTTATTATTATCAGCATCATGCTATTGGCATATTTTGCTTATAAAATTTATGCCAAAATAAAAATGCGAATTAAATATAAAAATGCCATTAAAAATAATACTGGTAATTTCACGAAAGACGAAAAAGTATTTATTGCCCGCTTTGAGGAATGAGTTAAAGCTCCTAATTCAAAAGAAAATAACGCGGATAAAAAATAATGTTTTGAAAAATTATCATGGAATTCTTAGAACTGTTTATTCCGATAGAAAAAATGCCTGCACAAGTTGCGTTTATTGCCGGATTAATTATTATCATCACTTTTCTTTTCGCATTAATTTCAATTATGTATTTACCAATAAAAATGATTTTTGGGAGATAAAAAATGACAGTAAATTTAAAAGAATTTAATTGAGAACAAATTAAACAAACTTTCTGAGATTTATTTATTCAAATTACAACTATTTCGGCTCATATTAGTGGTGGTAAAGAAATTGATTTAACCCAAAAAACACTTTGACTTTTAATAGCAAACATTGCTTTTTGATTCTTAACAGCGATTATGGTGTGATTTATGCTAATGCTACTTTGAAAAACCATATCAGTATTTAGATAGAGGCAAAAGTAATGTCGAGAAGTTACATTGTGATGCATTCCCAAAGAAATTCAAAATTAATTAGGAAAAAATACAATCGTGTTAAGGTTAACCGTGGTTTTAACAAATTTAAGAAAAACTTTGAATATAAATGATGAATGTTTTAAAGAGAAAGGAGGTGATTATATGATTGGAACTTTCTTAGTTGATGCACCAGCAGTAACAAAGATAACAGCTAGTGACGCGATGACTAAATTGTGAAACGCAATTATAACAGCGTTTACTAAAATGTGAGAAATTATTGCTGTTAATATGCCACAAGTCGGTAACTTCTTTGCTGACTACTGAATCTTCATTTTCCCATTTATTTTGGCAATATTCTTTATTTGCTTTAAAATGTTTGAAAAATTACTTGGAGCGGTACGATAACAAAAAAATAAAGTGAGGTGCAAGATGAAATTTTGCAAATGAATAATAGAAAAAAATAACCATTTTATTGAATTGAATCGCACCTCATTTTTAATTTTGTGACATTGGGGAGCAATTTGATACATTTACAACGGTTATTTTAAAAACATTGTAAGCTATTTATTTTTAGCGGGTTGTATTTTAATTTTCCTTTTTAAAATCGGTAATTTAACACAAATTAACAAAGTTATTAATTTCTTAAAAAACTCACCATTAAATATTGTGATTGGTTCATTAGGAACTGGAAAAACCGCTTTTCTAGTATACGCATCAAAATTATTAAAAAAGAAGAAATATCACATCGCATCAACCTTTCCATTACTAGAAACCCAAAAATTAAGCTTAGGGCATATGGGATTGTTAGACTTTGATTATCCGGTATTGCCAGACAAAACCTTACTTTTATGAGATGAAACCAACTTATTTTTAGAAGGAACTGATTGAGAAAAAAATAATATCAAAAACGAAGAAACCGGTATTCAAGAATATTTCGCTCTGGCACGGCATTTTGGTCATATTATTCTCGCTAGCGGTCAAAGAGATAAACATATTTGAGTTAAAGTTCGTGATATTGCCAATAATGTGATTGTGGGCATTCGTAAAAAACCAGTTAATATTTTTCGTCCCTACTTAAAAGTTATCTATGGGACCTTTACTAGCATTGAAGAATATGAACGCTGACGAAACACCTTAATTGATGCTAAAAATGCTGAATTATACTTGTAAGTGCAAGTAAATAAAATTGCAAAAAATCTCATATAAAAATTTCATGATGCTAAGTTTATTTTAGAAAAAACAAAGCAAGGAGTTTTTATATGGGTTACAAACATCTTGGCATATATGAAAGAATTTATATTGAGAATCAATTGAAGTTTAAAGTAAAAATTAGTGAAATAGCTAAAAATCTTAATCGAAGTATTAGTACTATTATTCGAGAAGTCAATAGAAATAAAGATAGTAATCATTATTTTTCATTAATTGCACAAAATAAAGCAGAAAACAGAAAACAATCACATGTTTATTTTCATAAGTTTAAAAATAGAGAATTAGTAAAATATGTACAACAAAAATTACTATTAGGTTGATCGCCTGAACAAATTTATGGCAGAATTAAAAATTTTCATAAAGAATGAATTATTAGTTTTAAAACAATTTACAATTGAATTTATTCTGGATTACTTGAAAAAGTTACTAATAAAAATTTCATGATGCTAAGTTTATTTTAGAAAAAACAAAGCAAGGAGTTTTTATATGGGTTACAAACATCTTGGCATATATGAAAGAATTTATATTGAGAATCAATTGAAGTTTAAAGTAAAAATTAGTGAAATAGCTAAAAATCTTAATCGAAGTATTAGTACTATTATTCGAGAAGTCAATAGAAATAAAGATAGTAATCATTATTTTTCATTAATTGCACAAAATAAAGCAGAAAACAGAAAACAATCACATGTTTATTTTCATAAGTTTAAAAATAGAGAATTAGTAAAATATGTACAACAAAAATTACTATTAGGTTGATCGCCTGAACAAATTTATGGCAGAATTAAAAATTTTCATAAAGAATGAATTATTAGTTTTAAAACAATTTACAATTGAATTTATTCTGGATTACTTGAAAAAGTTACTAATAAAAATTTAAGAAGAAAAGGTAAGAAACGAAAATCTCAAGAAAATCGCGGTAAATTTAATGGTAAATCAATTAAAGAACGAAATATTAATGTTAATAATCGTATAACTGTTGGTCATTGAGAAGGTGATACTGTAGTATCATCACGAGGTAAAAGTAAATCATGTTTAATAACTTTAGTTGAAAGAACATCAAGATTTACTTTAGCAATGTTAGTTGAAAATAGAACTACTAAAGTTGTTAACAAAAACATTAGCCATTATTTATCAATTCTTCCAAATAATCTTGTTAAGACTATAACATTTGATAGGGGTAAAGAATTTTCTAATTGACAACAATTTGAAAAAAATTTAAATGTGAAAATTTATTTTGCTAATGCGTATTCGCCTTGACAAAGAGGTACTAATGAAAATACTAATGGTTTAATTAGAGAAAAATTTCCTAAAAAATTTAATTTTTCAAATACTACTAAAAATGCAGTTCATAAATTTATATTGTCTTTAAACCAAAGACCAAGAAAAATACTAAATTATCTTTCACCAATCGAATATTTGGTTAGAAAAATAATTTAGTTGCACTTAACTTTACAATTTGGCAAATTATGAAAATAAACATGTGATTGTTTTCTGTTTTCTGCTTTATTTTGTGCAATTAATGAAAAATAATGATTACTATCTTTATTTCTATTGACTTCTCGAATAATAGTACTAATACTTCGATTAAGATTTTTAGCTATTTCACTAATTTTTACTTTAAACTTCAATTGATTCTCAATATAAATTCTTTCATATATGCCAAGATGTTTGTAACCCATATAAAAACTCCTTGCTTTGTTTTTTCTAAAATAAACTTAGCATCATGAAATTTTTATATGAGATTTTTTGCAATTTTATTTACTTGCACTTACAAGTATAATTCAGCATTTTAATAATACAAAATATGGTATGATGAAATCAATTAAGAGAAGCATAGTCTAATAACTGTGTGTGATTTACATTTTTAAATAAAGTTAGAATTGCCATTGAACATGTTTTTGCTAGATTAAAAAGATTTAAAATACTAGTTTATCGTTATGGCAATAAGATTAGAAGATTTGGATTACGATTTAACTTAATTTCAGGAATATATAATTTTGAATTAAGCTAGTTATAGTTATGTACCAAGTCTAATGTTTAAAATTAGTGAATTTGTGTAATATGTGTGTATGAACCACACAAACACACCCTTATAATAGGTTGACAAAATATACGGTATATTCTATACTTGCTTGGTGCATGTAGATATTGCTATTGCATATATAAAAATAAATAAAAATTTAATACAATTATTGTGAAGAACTCGGGTTTTATTTAAGTAGTATTTGAATGAATAATGTCTTGGGTCTTTGTTTTTTTAGAGCGGGGTTACTATGGCGGATATTAATAAGAGAATGGAATTGTTAGTTAATCATTTGAAGGAGTATGGCTTTGTTTTTCAGGGTTCGCAAATTTATGGTGGGTTAAGTAATAGTTGGGATTATGGTCCGTTGGGAGCACAGTTGAAAAATCGTTTGCAACATTTGTGATGGGAACGGTTTGTGACGAAGCATCCTTTGAATGTTGGACTGGATAGTGTCATTATTATGAACAGTAGTGTTTGGAAGGCTTCGGGGCATCTTGATAATTTTTACGATTTATTTGTGGATTGTAAAAGTTGTATTAAGCGGTTTCGAGTGGATCATTTGTTAAACAATGTGACTGTTGATTTTCAAAAATTGCGTGCTGATGAATTGCAAGTCTTATTAAAAGAACATCAAGTTGTGTGCTCTAATTGTAAGAATAATAATTTTACAGCGGTTCGTTCATTTGATTTGATGTTCAAAACTCAACAAGGGGTTTTAGCAAATGAACAAGGTGTTGTTTATTTACGGCCAGAAACAGCGCAAGGAATTTTTGTAAATTTCAAAAATATTCAACGAAGTTTAAGAAAGAAATTGCCCTTTGGGGTTGGCCAAATTGGAAAAGTTTTTCGTAATGAAATTACTCCGGGACACTTTATTTTTCGGACAAGAGAATTTGAGCAAATGGAATTGGAATTTTTTTTTAATCCTAATGATCAAACTGAGTGATTTGATTATTGATTAAGTTATTGTCAACAATTTTTACTAGATATTGGTATTAAACAGGATAATTTTAGTTTAAATGAACACGAAGATAGTGTTTTAGCTCATTATGCGAAGCGAACTGTGGATATTGAATATAATTTTCCTTTTGGTAAGCAAGAGTTATGGGGTATTAGTAATCGTTCTTCTTTTGATTTAAAAACGCATAGTGAACATAGTGGTGAAGATTTAAGTTATTTAGATTCAGAATTAAATGCGAAGATATTCGCGAATGTTATTGAACCGTCAGTCGGTGTTGGCAGATTAATGTTGGCCATTTTAAATGATGCTTATGATGTTGAGATTTTGCCAGATAATAGTAAACGCACGATATTGCGATTAAATCACAATTTGGCTCCTTATTATATTGCTATTTTACCTTTAAGTAAGCAATTAAATGAAGAAGCGTATAAATTATATGAAGAGTTAGCTAATGATTTTTTAGCAACTTACGATGAGACGCAAAATATTGGGAAAAGATATCGTCGTCAAGATGCTATTGGAACGCCTTATTGTATTACAATTGATTTTAAAAGCTTAAAACGGTGAAGAAGAAGTGTAACGGTTCGTTTTCGTGACACGATGGTGCAAAAACGAGTAAAAGTTAGAAAATTAAGAAAATACCTTAAACACTTGCAAGAACAAAATTAAAGTGTAAGGAGAAATAAAGCTAGTATGGTTAATCCTAAAAAAATTTCTCTCATTAGAACGAGAACTAATATTACTGAAATTATTGGTCAATATTTAAAATTGCAAAAAAAAGGTCGTAACTATTGAACAGTTTGTCCTTTTCACGAAGACAATGCGCCTTCAATGAGTGTTTCTCCTGAAAAACAAATTTATCGGTGTTTTTCTTGTCAAACTTCTGGGAATGTCTTTACCTTTTTGCAAAAATATAAAAAAATTTCGTTTTTAGAAGCTTTAAAAGAAGTAGCAGCACTTGTAAATATTGATTTACAAGAATTAGAGCAATGAACAAAAAATAAATATGATAATGAAACTTTGAAAATATTTGCGATTAATGCTTTAGCTTGTGAATACTTTATGTATCATTTAGATGGAAAAATTGGTATTCAAGCAAAAAAATATTTAGAACAGCGAAATATTGATAATAAATTAAGAGAACAATTTAGTATTGGATTAGCACCTAGCGAAGATGGACTAGTAGCATATTTACAACAAAAAGGTTATAAACCTAGTGAATTAGTTATTTCTGGTTTAGTTGTTTATCAAAATAATCATTTTAATGATTATTTTAGAAATAGGATTATGTTTCCGATTCGTGATATAGAACATAATATCATTGGTTTTTCGAGCCGTTCATATTTGGAAAATCAACAACCAAAATATATGAATACCTTAGAAACTAATATTTTTAAAAAAAATCAATTATTGTATAACTTAAGTTTTGCAAAAAATCATTTGCATCAAGATAAGTATTTATTAATTTGTGAAGGATTTATGGATATTATTTCTTTAAGCAAAATTGGTATTAACAATGCCATTGCTATTATGGGAACAAGTTTAAGTGCACAACATTGTTCAATATTAAAAAAGGTTACTAATGAAATTATTTTATTTTTGGATGGTGATGATGCTGGAATTATAGCTGCGTTTAAAATGATTAGTGAATTATGGTATCACAAATTTAATGTTAAAGTAGTAAACAATCCAACAACATTGGATCCTGATGATTTAATTAAAAAAGAAGGTGCAGTAGCAGTTCGTGCTTTAATTAAAAATAGTATTCATCCTTTAGACTTTGTTTTAAATTATTTTGAAAATAATTTAGATTTAAAAAAAATTGATAATGTGACTGAACTTTTAAAAAAAGTTACTCCATTTTTTCAGTTATTACATAGTGCTGTTGAAGTAAACTTTTATTTAAATAAATTGGAAACATTAACTAATTTGAATAAAAAAATCCTTGAACAAACATTGTTTGCTGAGCAAACAATAGTAACTACTGATAAAATAAATCCTAAAAATGCTGGGGCTAATAAGAATTTATATTTAAATCCGATTGAAAAATCGGAAAATATTATTATATTTTCGTTACTTTATACAAAAGAAACATTAACTAATAGCGAATTAAATAATTTTTCCTTAATTGATCCCATTAAAAAAGTTTTATTATCAGAAATTATTAGTTGATATGATAAAAATCCGCAAGCAGTAAAAGTAAATTATGAAGATTTTCTAAAATCATTTCAGCAAGAAGAAGTAAAAAAGTCGTTAGAAATGATTTATAACCTTTATAGTAAACAAGAATTTATTTATCGCCCTAGGTTAATTAATGATTGTCAAGAAACTATTTATAATTACTTAATTAAATTAGAAAAAGATAAATGAGCAAAAAAATGATTAGCAACTAATAATGTTAATGAAAAAATAGCAATTGGACAAAAAATTATTAGTTTGTCAAAAAAAATATTAAAACAGAAAAGAGTGGTCAATAGATGCAAAAAAGAATATTTAAAAAATTAAAAACTTTTGATGAGATTAAGTATGAGTTATTAAAAAAGATTAAAAAGAATGATAATCATATTAGTCAAGAAGAGGTTTTAAAAGCATTTGAAATGTTAGATATTGAAGATGGACTCTTAGAATCTTTTATTAATGAATTACAAAGTGATGGTATTATTTGAACCGATTTAGTTGATGAAATTGAAGATGAAGTTGATATTGATTTAGAACATTCTGATTTTGATGAATATGATGATGTTGTTAAAGAAAGCGCTATTTTTGATGAAGATAATGATATTGTTATTAACTTTAAAAATAATGGTCCAAGTATTTCTAATGAAACTAAAATTCATGACATTATTAAAGCCTACTTTAATCGTTTAGGTTCAAGTAAAATTTTAACTAAAGAAGAAGAAGTAAAATATGCAAGAATGTTAGATTCACCTGATCTTGAAATTAAACAATATGGACGAAATAAGTTAATTATTTCTAACTTAAAGTTAGTTGTTTCAGTAGCTAGAAGGCATACTAATCGTGGTTTAGATTTTTCAGATTTAATTGAAGAAGGAAATATTGGTTTAATGAAAGCAGTTGATCGTTTTGATTATCGTCGGGGATTTAAATTTTCTACTTATGCAACTTGATGAATTCGTCAAGCAATTACAAGAGCAATTGCTGATCAAGCAAGAACGATTAGAATACCGGTTCATATGGTGGAAACTATTAATAAATTAACAAGAATTGAACGCCAATTAACTCAAGAATTAGGTCGTGAACCAACCCACAGTGAAGTTGCAGAAAAAATTGGTTTGGGAATGAGTCCTGAAAAAGTTCGTGAAATTAAACGATTATCAATGGAACCAGTTTCTTTAGAAAAACCAATTGGTGAAGAAGATGATACGCACTTTGCTGATTTTGTTGAAGATAAAGATATTTTTTCACCAGATGATTATGCCGAACGAGAATCATTACGAGAACAATTAGATAAGGATTTTGAAGAAATCTTAAATAAACGCGAAGAAAAGGTTATTCGGATGCGTTTTGGATTATTACCAACTAAAGTTAGACCGCTAGTTGATTTAGCAGAAGAGGGAAGCGAAAAAGATGAATTAATTAGTGAAATAATGAATTTAGATTTTAAGTTTGATACTCCAATTGAAAAAGTAATTAATTTAAATGATTATGTTATTGATAAACATTTAATTAAGTATGATTCACCAAAAACATTAGAAGAAGTTGGTAGTGAATTTGGTGTTACCAGAGAAAGAATTCGGCAAATTGAAGCTAAAGCTTGTCGCAAACTAAGAAGTCCTTCAAAATCAAGAGTTTTGAAAGATTTTTATAAAGGTTAATAATGAAACTATCGCATCGTTTAACAACAATTGCTAATTTAGTTAAGCCGAATGATATTGTTGCTGATATTGCTTGTGACCACGGTTTAGTTGCTATTTATTTAGTAAAGAAAAAAGGAATGAATAATATTTTTGTTAGTGATATTAATCCTAAAGCGTTAGCTCAAGCTCAGAAAAATATTATTCAAAATCAATTACAAAATAATATTTTTCCAATTTTAGGAGATGGCATTAAATGAATTAGTGCTAGTAATAACATTAATTGTGTTATTATTGTTGGATTAGGTGCCAAGACAATTGTTAATATTTTAACTAATGATTATAAATCAATTAATCGTTATATAATTCAAACAAATAATGAAATGTCTAAAATTCGTAAGTGAGTGCAAGACCACAATTATTTTATTGAAGACGAATTATTAATTAAAGATAATAATTTTATTTATGAGATTATTGTTATTAATAAAACGCACGGTTGTTTAATTGTTAGTGATGAACAAATTATGTTTGGACTAAATTTAGAAAATAAATATGAGTTATTATTTAAGAAAATGTGAACCGATAAACTTTTTCATTATGAAAATATTATCAATAAATTAACCCTGAATCAAATTAATGCCACAATAAATTTACAAGTTTTGTTAATTAGAAATAAATTGCAAAAGCAAAAGGAGAAATAAAAATGATTAATGTTAATGATTTACGCAATGGCATGACTTTTAAACATAGTGGTAACTTATTTTTAGTTTTAGATACTGGTCGTGCTCAAGCTGGAAGAGGTCAAGCAAATGTTAAAGCTAAAGTTAAAAATTTGCGAAGCAATGCAATTATTAATTTAACTTTTACTAGTGGGGATAAAGTTGAACGGGCGCATCTTGATAAACGCGTGATGCAATATTTATATAGTGATGGCAATAACTTAATTTTTATGGATGATGAAAGTTATGAACAAGTTGAAATTAATAAAATAAAAATGGAATGAGAATTAAAGTTTTTAACTTCTAGTTTACCAGTTCAAGTATTACAATATGATAATGAAATTTTAACCATTTCGTTACCAGATAAAATAACTTTAAAAATTATTGAAGCTGAACAAGCAGTTAAAGGTGATAGTAGTTCTTCGCCAAGCAAAAGAGCAGTTGCTGAAACTGGATTAGCATTACAAGTACCATTATTTATTAATACTGATGATTATATTGTTGTTTCCACAGTTGATGGTAAATATCAACAACGAGCCTAAAATAACCTAAAAGGTTATTTTTTTTATGTCATAATTATTACAAACATTAAAGGAGTTAATTAAAATGAAAGTTGGATTTTTAGGTGCTGGTAATATGGGAAAAGCAATTATTGATGGGTTATTAAATACTAATGCTTTTATTAATGCTGAATTATACTTGTAAGTGCAAGTAAATAAAATTGCAAAAAATCTCATATAAAAATTTCATGATGCTAAGTTTATTTTAGAAAAAACAAAGCAAGGAGTTTTTATATGGGTTACAAACATCTTGGCATATATGAAAGAATTTATATTGAGAATCAATTGAAGTTTAAAGTAAAAATTAGTGAAATAGCTAAAAATCTTAATCGAAGTATTAGTACTATTATTCGAGAAGTCAATAGAAATAAAGATAGTAATCATTATTTTTCATTAATTGCACAAAATAAAGCAGAAAACAGAAAACAATCACATGTTTATTTTCATAAGTTTAAAAATAGAGAATTAGTAAAATATGTACAACAAAAATTACTATTAGGTTGATCGCCTGAACAAATTTATGGCAGAATTAAAAATTTTCATAAAGAATGAATTATTAGTTTTAAAACAATAGACTTCTTGCATTACTTATTTATTAAACAAAATTCCTATAAAATATATTTAAAATAGAAATTATAAGGAATTTAAGATTATGAAATTTGATAAATTTAATTTTATTAATGATAAAGAATTATTACGATTAACTGGAATAAAGCAAAGTACTTTTAATAAAATGTTAAATATTTTAAAAGAAGCTGAGTTAAAAAAGTTTAAAAGAGGTGGTAAAAATAATAAATTATCATTAGAAAATAGATTATTGATGACTTTATCATATTGACGAGAATATCGTACTTATTTTCATCTTGGTAAAAGTTTTGATATTAGTGAAGCTAGTTGTTATCGAAATATCAAGTGAATTGAAGATATTTTAATCAAACATCCTGATTTTCAACAACTTGCTGGTAAAAAAGCATTAATAAATGATTATTTTAATGATAAAACAATTATTATTGATGCTACAGAAACACCCATTCAACGCCCAAAAAAAGACAAAAACAATCTTATTCAGGAAAAAAGAAAAAACACACTATTAAAACACAAGTAATTATTGAAAAAGAAAGCAAAATAATTATTGCAACAAATTTTTCTCTCGGTAAAAAGCATGATTTTTGTTTATTTAAAGAATCAAAAATCCCAATTTTAAAAAATACTAAATTAATAGTTGATAATGGTTATCAAGGAATACAAAAAATTCATAGTAATGTTCTAATACCTAAGAAAAAAACAAAGAAAAACCCTTTAAATAAAGAACAAAAACATAATAATAAATTAATTTCAAAAATGAGAATTATTATTGAAAATATTTTTGCTATTCTTAAAAAATTTAAAATTATTACTGAAAAATATCGTAATCGTAGAAAACGATTTAGTTTAAGATTTAATTTAATTGCTTCAATTTATAATTTGCAATTATAGATAACATAAAATATTTATTTAAAATTAAATTTAAATAATAAAATAATTTTTTGTTGTGTCAAAATTTACACATTTAATAAAATCCATAAGTATTAACCTAATAAAAGTTAGAAATTACTATATAGTATTTTTTATTTACAAATAATTTGTAATTATTTTAATAAGTAATGCAAGAAGTCTAAATATAAGAATTTTTTAAGAGAAAGTATTAATTATTTTCAAGAAACTGAAAATATTACACACGAAACAGAACATCCAACAACGAAGAAAAAAATATTTAAATTAGAAAAAAATAATCTCAATAAAGATGATATTATTCCGAAAATAATCCCCTTAAAAACAATTGAAGAAAAAGAAATTTTGGTTCCTCATAATCCCGCACAAAAGGTTGGAAAACATGAAATAGAAATTAATGTTAAACAAGAATCTAGAAATAAAAGACGAACAGTTACTAGAAGTGAAATTGAAGTTGTTTTAAATAGTAGTAATTTATATTTGGATGGTTTTATAACTACTGAAAATCTTAAAGTGCCCCTTAACCCTAACAGAAATAGAGAAGGTAAATCATCTGAATATGAAACTAATATAATAGACTTCTTGCATTACTTATTTATTAAACAAAATTCCTATAAAATATATTTAAAATAGAAATTATAAGGAATTTAAGATTATGAAATTTGATAAATTTAATTTTATTAATGATAAAGAATTATTACGATTAACTGGAATAAAGCAAAGTACTTTTAATAAAATGTTAAATATTTTAAAAGAAGCTGAGTTAAAAAAGTTTAAAAGAGGTGGTAAAAATAATAAATTATCATTAGAAAATAGATTATTGATGACTTTATCATATTGACGAGAATATCGTACTTATTTTCATCTTGGTAAAAGTTTTGATATTAGTGAAGCTAGTTGTTATCGAAATATCAAGTGAATTGAAGATATTTTAATCAAACATCCTGATTTTCAACAACTTGCTGGTAAAAAAGCATTAATAAATGATTATTTTAATGATAAAACAATTATTATTGATGCTACAGAAACACCCATTCAACGCCCAAAAAAAGACAAAAACAATCTTATTCAGGAAAAAAGAAAAAACACACTATTAAAACACAAGTAATTATTGAAAAAGAAAGCAAAATAATTATTGCAACAAATTTTTCTCTCGGTAAAAAGCATGATTTTTGTTTGCCAAATTGTAAAGTTAAGTGCAACTAAATTATTTTTCTAACCAAATATTCGATTGGTGAAAGATAATTTAGTATTTTTCTTGGTCTTTGGTTTAAAGACAATATAAATTTATGAACTGCATTTTTAGTAGTATTTGAAAAATTAAATTTTTTAGGAAATTTTTCTCTAATTAAACCATTAGTATTTTCATTAGTACCTCTTTGTCAAGGCGAATACGCATTAGCAAAATAAATTTTCACATTTAAATTTTTTTCAAGTTGTTGTCAATTAGAAAATTCTTTACCCCTATCAAATGTTATAGTCTTAACAAGATTATTTGGAAGAATTGATAAATAATGGCTAATGTTTTCGTTAACAACTTTAGTAGTTCTATTTTCAACTAACATTGCTAAAGTAAATCTTGATGTTCTTTCAACTAAAGTTATTAAACATGATTTACTTTTACCTCGTGATGATACTACAGTATCACCTTCTCAATGACCAACAGTTATACGATTATTAACATTAATATTTCGTTCTTTAATTGATTTACCATTAAATTTACCGCGATTTTCTTGAGATTTTCGTTTCTTACCTTTTCTTCTTAAATTTTTATTAGTAACTTTTTCAAGTAATCCAGAATAAATTCAATTGTAAATTGTTTTAAAACTAATAATTCATTCTTTATGAAAATTTTTAATTCTGCCATAAATTTGTTCAGGCGATCAACCTAATAGTAATTTTTGTTGTACATATTTTACTAATTCTCTATTTTTAAACTTATGAAAATAAACATGTGATTGTTTTCTGTTTTCTGCTTTATTTTGTGCAATTAATGAAAAATAATGATTACTATCTTTATTTCTATTGACTTCTCGAATAATAGTACTAATACTTCGATTAAGATTTTTAGCTATTTCACTAATTTTTACTTTAAACTTCAATTGATTCTCAATATAAATTCTTTCATATATGCCAAGATGTTTGTAACCCATATAAAAACTCCTTGCTTTGTTTTTTCTAAAATAAACTTAGCATCATGAAATTTTTATATGAGATTTTTTGCAATTTTATTTACTTGCACTTACAAGTATAATTCAGCAATAAAAAATGGGGCGACTGATGGGAATTGAACCCACGAATGTTGGTTCCACAAACCAATGCGATAACCATTACGCCACAGTCGCCATATATAATGGTTTTTACTAACCGATAAAATTATATAACTATTTTAAAAGAATGTAAACTTATTCATAAAAAAATCGCTAAGATTAACTTAGTGATAAAATATATGGTTTTTCTAAATTATTTTTTAAAGTTTCTAAAAATTGTCCGGCATCATAAATATCAATAGCTCGTTGATCAACCGTTAATGTTATATTCATCATATGTCTAATAGTCACACTTTGACCATAAACAACGGGTTTTCTTAAAATCTTATCAATCCCCATAACCGCAACATTAGAATAAAAAATTGGTGAAATACCTGAATTTGCGCCAACCATTCCAAAATTAGTAATAGTAATTGTACTACCAACAAATTCAAGATCATTTGTTTTCCTTGCCCGAATTCTTTGATTAGATTGTTCCATATCAATTGCTAATTGTGCTATTGATAACTTATCAACTAACCTAATAACTGGAGTTTGTAAACCATCAACATATTGTCGAGCAATAGCAATATTATGATATCTTTTAATAACTAATTCATTAGTATTGGCATCATAACTAGCATTAAGTTTTGGATGCTATTCTAAACTTAAAGATATTGCTTTAATTATAAATACCATGGAATTCAAACGAGTCTTACTATTATTACTATGCAAAGACATCCTTTCACAAAGAATAATAACATTATTCATATCAACTTCACAATTTAATGTTAAATGAAGAATATATTTATTACTTAATATCAATGCTTCCACAGCACTATTTCTTACTTTTGAAAGCATTTTTCTAAGTTTCTAAATGACCACTCTTTTGTTCATCAGAATGATTAATATCAATGTTAACAACATTATCATTAGTTAAATTTTCATCTCTTAAATTATTTTCTAACTGTTCTTGAGATAACGAATTAAAAGATTGTTGCATATTCAGTATGATAAGAAGCCATTAATTGCGGATTAATAATTGGAACATATTTTGGTGGAATAAATATTCGTTGGTGAAAATAATTAGGTACATATTGATGACTTGAATTTTCCAACATATTATTTGTTCCTTGATTACTTTGTTGAGTATTTATATTTTCATCAGTTACTTCATCAATTAATTCTTTTAAATTTACTTCTGACTTAGAAACAATAACTTTGTCTTGTTCAGTATTCTTTTCTTGATATCCTAATGGTTGATATTGACTTTTAATAGTTTTTATAGTTTCTAGTTTATCATCTGTTGCTTCAGAAATTATTTTATTAATTTCTTCAATTTAGCCAAATTGTAAAGTTAAGTGCAACTAAATTATTTTTCTAACCAAATATTCGATTGGTGAAAGATAATTTAGTATTTTTCTTGGTCTTTGGTTTAAAGACAATATAAATTTATGAACTGCATTTTTAGTAGTATTTGAAAAATTAAATTTTTTAGGAAATTTTTCTCTAATTAAACCATTAGTATTTTCATTAGTACCTCTTTGTCAAGGCGAATACGCATTAGCAAAATAAATTTTCACATTTAAATTTTTTTCAAGTTGTTGTCAATTAGAAAATTCTTTACCCCTATCAAATGTTATAGTCTTAACAAGATTATTTGGAAGAATTGATAAATAATGGCTAATGTTTTCGTTAACAACTTTAGTAGTTCTATTTTCAACTAACATTGCTAAAGTAAATCTTGATGTTCTTTCAACTAAAGTTATTAAACATGATTTACTTTTACCTCGTGATGATACTACAGTATCACCTTCTCAATGACCAACAGTTATACGATTATTAACATTAATATTTCGTTCTTTAATTGATTTACCATTAAATTTACCGCGATTTTCTTGAGATTTTCGTTTCTTACCTTTTCTTCTTAAATTTTTATTAGTAACTTTTTCAAGTAATCCAGAATAAATTCAATTGTAAATTGTTTTAAAACTAATAATTCATTCTTTATGAAAATTTTTAATTCTGCCATAAATTTGTTCAGGCGATCAACCTAATAGTAATTTTTGTTGTACATATTTTACTAATTCTCTATTTTTAAACTTATGAAAATAAACATGTGATTGTTTTCTGTTTTCTGCTTTATTTTGTGCAATTAATAGACTTCTTGCATAACCTATTAAAATAATAAAAATTTTAAATTTAACCACTTTAAAATAAACATTTTTCTAAAATCTAAAATAATTTTGATAACAATTAACTAGGTTATGCAAGAAGTCTAATATAAAAATAATTAAACAGTTTACTATTTCTGTTATGGTTACTCATACTAAGGAATAACCTATAATCATTAACTTACCAATTGCTCCAAAATTTTTAATAAATTGTTGCAAATTTTCAATATCTGTTTGTAACAATAAAACTATACTTAAAGATATGAATATAATGTAATTAAGTATTATTCATCAATATTTTTTAAAAGAATTAATGAGCTTGTTTGATTTCATTTTTTAAGACTCTTTTTGCTTTAATTTTTTGAATAATTAAGCGGATTAATTTTTCAAATTTAATTGCAAAATATATTGTTCCACCCCATCAAAAAACAAATATTCCCGCTAACATAATACCACTATTAAATTTGCCAAAGAAATCAACCATTTCTTTATTCATAAAATTATTAAATTCATTACTTGTTCCAGTTATTCATTTAGTATCGCTTGCTGTTAATGCACAAATTAATAAGCTTATAAAGATGAAAATGATACTTAATACTATTTTTAACCAATGATTTTTAAATCAATTTTTAATTCTTAATTTTAATGCCATTTTTTCTTTTGAATTATCTTTTTTAAATAATTTTCCTAAAAGTTTTTTCATTTTAATTTTCCTTTCATATTTTTTATCGTCCTTTAATCACAATAAATAAAGCAACAAGTACACAAGTAACCCCAAGAATGGTAAAGATTGGATGCTGTGAAAATGTCCGAGCCATTGGTTTAAATAGTTCTAAAATTGTTAAATTGCTAGTAATAAACTTTTGGAAATTAGCAAGCCCTTCACTAATATAGTTTGTTAAAGTTTCAAAATGACTACCAGCTAATAATCCAAGAACGGTTATTAAGATAAAAATAATAATTAGTTTAAACATTGTTAGTTACCTTGTTTTGTTTTTATTGGTTTTATTTGTTTTTTAGTTTTTCCTCACGCACTTAAACGACCTTTATTTTTAACCGCATATTGGCGTTGTTTTTCTAAATTAACTTGTTGACTACCAAATCCAAGAATAATTGCCATAAGAAATTCTACAGCCAGTGTTAAGAATAAAGGAAATATTAGTTGAATATTTGTTCCTGGTACTTCTAAACTTCAAATTAAGTCAAAAACTTTATAAAGCATTTGAGCGAGAAAGTCGGCCATTTTTGCGAGATTTGCCATTTTTCATTATTCCTTTTCTTTCATTTTTCTTAAAAATTTGCTAAATTTATCCATTTTTAAGTATTCTAAGTCTTCTAAATCAATTGCGGTGTCAGTATAGTATTTGTCTTCATAATCAGGATTTACTTTTGCATTTAAGTAATCTCTTAAAAACGCTAGGTAAAAAGAATTGTAAGTGTTTAATATTGGTAGCGGAATTTTTAGTTTAAAAAAATAAATATCAAGTTCAGGAATATCACGATATTTAATGCGACGACCCTTTTTATTATTTTTTGCATCAATTAATGTGTTTCGTCAGCGTTCATATTCTTCAATGCTCGTAAAGGTACCATAGATGACTTTTAAATAGGGGCGAAAAATATTAACGGGTTTTTTGCGAATTCCCACAATCACATTGTTGGCAATATCACGAACTTTAACTCAAATATGTTTATCTCTTTGACCGCTAGCCAACACAATATGACCAAAATGTCGTGCTAGAGCGAAATATTCTTGAATACCGGTTTCTTCGTTTTTGGTATTATTTTTTTCTCAATCAGTTCCTTCTAAAAATAAATTGGTTTCATCTCACAAAAGTAAGGTTTTGTCTGGCAATACCGGATAATCAAAGTCTAACAATCCCATATGACCTAAACTTAATTTTTGGGTTTCTAGTAATGGAAATGTTGAGGCGATATGATATTTTTTCTTTTTTAGTAATTTTGATGCGTATACTAGAAAGGCAGTCTTTCCAGTTCCTAATGAACCAATAACAATATTTAATGGTGAGTTTTTTAAGAAATTAATAACTTTGTTAATTTGTGTTAAATTACTAATTTTAAAAAGGAAAATTAAAATACAACCTGCTAAAAATAAATAGCTCACAATGTTTTTAAAATAACCGTTGTAAATATATCAAATTGCTCCCCAATGTCATAAAATTAAAAATGAGGTGCGATTTAGTTCAATAAAATGGTTATTTTTTTCTATTATTCATTTGCAAAATTTCATCTTGCACCTCACTTTATTTTTTTATTAGCGTACTGCTCCAAGTAGTTTTTCAAACATTTTAAAGCAAATAAAGAATATTGCCAAAATAAATGGAAAAATGAATATTCAATAGTCAGCAAAGAAGTTACCAACTTGTGGCATATTAACAGCAATAATTTCTCACATTTTAGTAAACGCTGTTATGATCGCATTTCATAATTTAGTCATTGCGTCACTAGCTGTTATTTTTTCTACTGTTACTGGTGTTTCTCCCACTAAGAAAGTTCCAATCATATAATCACCCCCTTTCTTTTAATATAACTTCTTGACATTAATTTCGCTTCTATCTAAATACTGATATTGTTTTTCAAAGTAGCATGAGAATAAATCACACCATAATTGCTGTCAAGAATCAAAAAGCAATGTTTGCTATTAAAAGTCAAAGTGGTGCTTCTATTAATTTAATTTCTTTACCACCGGTAACATGAGCCGGGATAGTTGTAATTTGAATAAATAAATCTCAGAAAGTTTGTTTAATTTGTTCTCAATTAAATTCTTTTAAATTTATTGTCATTATTTATCTCCCAAAAATCATTTTTATTGGTAAATACATAATTGAGATTAATGCGAAAAGAAAAGTAATGATAATAATTAATCCGGCAATAAACGCAACTTGTGTAGGCATTTTTTCTATCGGAACAAACAGTTTTAAGAACTCCATAATAATTTCTCAAAACATTATTTTTTATCCTCGATATTTTCTTTTGAATTATGAGCTTTAACTCATTCTTCAAAGCGAGCAATAAATACTTTTTCGTCTTTTGTAAAATTACCAGTATTATTTTTAATAGCATTTTTGTATTTAATTCGTATTTTTATTTTGGCATAAATTTTATAAGCAAAATATGCCAGTAACATTATGCAAATGATTATAAATATTAGTCCAATTGTAATATTCATTTTTAAACTCCTTTAAAATAGTTATAATTTGTATCTTTTTTATTGTTTTCTTTTTCGGCAATGAAGAAACTTAATAATTCTTGTCCTTTAATTAACTTGGTTTCTTGTTCTGGTTGATTAATTGAAATTACTTGGTATTCATTATTCTTGATTATTCCGATGCAAATTGAATTTTCATATTTTCCTTTATAAACAAATCGTTTTGGAAACCAAATACCGATTTGTTTATTAAATCACGGAATTTTTGGTGCCTTGATTAAAATTGCGTTTTGCGTTTCTTTTAAGAGATATTTTTTAGTATTTAAGAAAATGTTTTCAATGTTTTTCATAGTAAATTACCTTTCTTATTTGTTATAAACTAAGTTATTTAACTAAGTTTTTTAAACATTCATATATCGGAGATTTGAATGTTTAACAATTTTTGTTAGTAAACTTCGTTTACTAATTAACTTAGTTTGATTTCATTGGTGCAAAAAAATATAAGACATAATTAAAAATAATAAGTGTTAATTTAACCTTATATTTCTTGCAATAAATAAATGAGCTCATATTTATTTATTGATTTTGTGTAAAACTAACATAAGTGTGTGCTTTACACAACATTATCAAAAGTATGTAATATACCACAGACTTATGACAAGCACAAGCAGTTTTTTTAAAAAGGGACGAAAAATTATAAAATAATGCGAGAAATTTTCAAAAATAGTTTACAATTAAATTCCAAGGTAAAAAGACTGTAGATTAATTTTTGGAGAAAGGAAAAGGTGTTATAAATTTTATTAATTAGTAAAAATTCACGAAAGGAATTTAATTAATATGAAAAAATTACTAGGATTAATAGGAACAATAGCAGTAGTGGGAAGCACAATGCCAACTGTAATTGCTATGAGTCCTCATCCAACTCCAACGCAAAAACAAGATACAAAATTAATAAATAGTGAAATTAATTATTTACAAACAAATAATTTAAAAAAAATTAACGAAATAAATAATACTAACTATATTACTAATGATAGTAAAAATAATATATATTTTGCTACTGATAGTGGTGCCTATATTCTAAAAAATGATAATAGAAATAATACAGTAGTAAAAATTGAAGGAATAGAAAATAATGTTAAATCCTTAACAATTGATAGTAAGGATAATATATATTTTGCTACTGATAGTGGTGCCTATGTTCTAAAAAAGGATAATAGAAATAATACAGTAGTAAAAATTGAAGGAATAGAAAATAATGTTAAATCCTTAACAATTGATAGTAAGGATAATATATATTTTGCTACTGATAGTGGTGCTTTTGTATTAAAAAATGGTGAAATAAAAGCAGAATTTATTAAAGGAATAAGTATGGGTGTTTCTTCATCGGAAAATTATTCAGAATATTTAAAACAATTAACTAATATTACAAGTAATATTAATAATATTTTAATTAATAAAATGGATAATGACGCTATATTTATTGCAACTAATACAGGAGTTTATGCAACATTAAAACCTTATTCTTTTAAAGGAGAAACAGCTCTTATGTGCACTTCTGGAATAGAAAGAGGTCCTGTTGATTTAATATCAATAGATAAAAATAATGATCTTTATTTTACTACATTAAATCAAATATATTTTTTAAAGATACTATCCGCATCAGGAGGAAAAATATTTGAAACAAATAGAAATATTAATTATATGATTAATAATCAAGATAATTTATATATTGCTACAAATGATGGTTTATATGTATTAAAAGATCGGGAATCAACCGTAAGCAAAATAGATGATATAAATAGTAATGTAAATTTAATTAATATAGATAATAATAACAATATTTATATTGGAACTAATAATGGTTTATATGTATTGAAAAATGAAGAAACAAAATTACAAAAAATTAATAATATAGATGAGAAAATTACTAATATTTTAATTGATAATAAGAATAATATTTATTTTGCTACTGATAATGGAACATATATTTTATATTCAAAGAATAATTTAGAAAATATTGTTAATTTATATTTAAAAGATTTAATTATAGATGAAAATAAAACATATAAAGATTTAACTGAAATTATTTTAGATTCTGAAATATTTAATAAATTTAAATTAGTTAATCCAAACATTAAGTTTCTTGATATGAATGAAAATGATATATCTAATAAACAACAAAATTTAGGTCAATTTCAAGTAAAAATTATAGCAAATGAAAATGATTTTTATTGAGAAGGAGAAACTAAATTAATTATTTTAAATTTTATCGATGAAATTACATTTTTAATTCAAGAAAATCAACATCTTAAAGAAACTTCTAATAAAATAAAATTAGATTTAGAATTAATGTATAAACAAATGGAACAAAAGAAAAATTTATATAATAGACTTCTTGCATTACTTATTAAAATAATTACAAATTATTTGAAATAAAAAATACTATATAGTAATTTCTAACTTTTATTAGGTTAATACTTATGGATTTTATTAAATGTGTAAATTTTGACACAACAAAAAATTATTTTATTATTTAAATTTAATTTTAAATAAATATTTTATGTTATCTATAATTGCAAATTATAAATTGAAGCAATTAAATTAAATCTTAAACTAAATCGTTTTCTACGATTACGATATTTTTCAGTAATAATTTTAAATTTTTTAAGAATAGCAAAAATATTTTCAATAATAATTCTCATTTTTGAAATTAATTTATTATTATGTTTTTGTTCTTTATTTAAAGGGTTTTTCTTTGTTTTTTTCTTAGGTATTAGAACATTACTATGAATTTTTTGTATTCCTTGATAACCATTATCAACTATTAATTTAGTATTTTTTAAAATTGGGATTTTTGATTCTTTAAATAAACAAAAATCATGCTTTTTACCGAGAGAAAAATTTGTTGCAATAATTATTTTGCTTTCTTTTTCAATAATTACTTGTGTTTTAATAGTGTGTTTTTTCTTTTTTCCTGAATAAGATTGTTTTTGTCTTTTTTTGGGCGTTGAATGGGTGTTTCTGTAGCATCAATAATAATTGTTTTATCATTAAAATAATCATTTATTAATGCTTTTTTACCAGCAAGTTGTTGAAAATCAGGATGTTTGATTAAAATATCTTCAATTCACTTGATATTTCGATAACAACTAGCTTCACTAATATCAAAACTTTTACCAAGATGAAAATAAGTACGATATTCTCGTCAATATGATAAAGTCATCAATAATCTATTTTCTAATGATAATTTATTATTTTTACCACCTCTTTTAAACTTTTTTAACTCAGCTTCTTTTAAAATATTTAACATTTTATTAAAAGTACTTTGCTTTATTCCAGTTAATCGTAATAATTCTTTATCATTAATAAAATTAAATTTATCAAATTTCATAATCTTAAATTCCTTATAATTTCTATTTTAAATATATTTTATAGGAATTTTGTTTAATAAATAAGTAATGCAAGAAGTCTAATGAAATGCAAATAAAAATATTTCAAAATTATGAAAAAATAATTGAATTACAAAATAAACAAATAATTAATTTAAAAGAACAATTAATTAATAAAGATAATCTTTTATTAGAAATAAAAGAAAAAATAGCAAAACTTTAATTCAAGAAAAATAAGTACAATTCAAAATAAATATAAATTATTTTGTTAAAAATTTTTGTAATGTTTGAAATGGAGATTTATTTTGTAGTGATGAATGACGGCGTTCAAAATTATAAAAGTAATAATATTTGTTTAAATAATGTTGAAGCTCATTTTGATTTAATTTTTTATCCTTAGAATAAAATAATTTGGTATAATGTTGATGAAACCGCTCAATTTTACCGTTACTCTGTGGCGAACGAATTGGAGTAGTTTCGTGGACAATTCCGTTCCTCGAAAGAAAGGTTGTAAAAGGCCTTTCTTTTACTTTGTATGATTTTTTATTACTTCAATTGGTAGTAGTAAATTCCGGAGCATTGTCAGTACGAAGGCGTTTAATGGTTATGCCAAGTTCGCCGAAATCTTTCATTGCTCTTTGCACGGCATTAAGGGCATTGTTAGTTCCTAAACTATCATAAACATAACCAAATACTATGCGTGTCATTTCGTCAATGAAATCATAAATGTAATATTTTTTATCAACCGGAAAATTTGATGTGGTAATAATTTTGGCATCCATTTGTAAAAGACCAATCTCAGAAATTTCATAACGCTTAAAATGGCGTTTTATTTGTTTGATTTGTTGTTTTAATTCTTTTCAGCGAGGGTCAGATTTAATTCAACGATAAAAAGTTTTGATGTTTTTCGGAACTTCTGAATTTTTAATATCGTGAAAACCGATTTTTAAATTGTTAAATAAAGACCACATTCCGCCAGCTTGAAGATTTTTGTAATCAAAATATAAATCACATAATTTTTTGCGAGAATTTAAACTATATTGATAATTAAGATTTTGTGGTTTTGTAGTTTTAAACAATAACAAATCTAAATTATCAGAATAATAAGCGGTCATAATTTTTTGTGCCCAACGATAAAAGGTTTTTGTTGCATTCTTAAAATATTTTTTAATAAGTTTTGTTAAAGTAGTTTCTTCCATATAAAAATAAGTGCATAAATTTAAATAGGCAGTAATGCGTTTTTTAGTTTTATAGTAATAAGGATTACGGCAATTAGCACTTAATCAACTTTGGATTTTTGCTTTTAAATCTGCTAAATCAGCTTGGGAAATAATATATTTCATTTTTTTACTCCTTAAATTAAGAAAATCGTATTACAAAAAATACGATTTTCAAACATATTTATTAAATTACTATTTTTTTTTATTAGGTATTTCTGCTGAGAATGAAGTGATATGAAACATTTTCGTGTTAAGACCTTGTGGAACTTTTTTATTAAAAAATACTTTAAAATTAATTAAATTATCAATAAAATAAAATTCTTTAAAAGGCTTGGACTTATAAGAACCATTAGAACGATAAAAGTTATTAATTTGATTATAACCAGCACTATCTTTGTCAACAAATAATTGAAGAGCTGGTCTTTGAACAAAATCGCCATTACCTATTTGAATATCAAAATCACTAGAAAGCTTTAAATCAGTAGCATCAATTTCTAAATGATATGAACCCTGACCATAACCACTAATTACTCAAGCACTTTTACCAATTTTATAAAATTGTAATTTATATGTTTTTAAATCATTGCTATTTTTACTACATCCAAAAATAAACATTATACATACTAAATTTAAAGCTGATAAAAATTTTCGCATAAAGAAAAATCCTCCTTTCAAAGGAATTATATTATAAAAAATAATGGCAATATTTAAGAGAACTTTTTTAATATCATTAATAAGATTGCTAAGGGCACTACAAATTCAAATAACATCTGAAATGCCGGAATAACTTCAAACACCGGAAAGGCAGTTTTGGTAAAATTAATTGTTGTTTTAGCAATGTCCACAAGGGGGCGAATTAAAATATTAATCCCCGAAAGACCAAGTAATCAATTCAACATACCAACAGAAGCGTGCTGAATGCCACAAGATATGGCACTAAATAAACCTCAATAAGAACAGTTGGGTGTAGGAATTAAGTCATTCATATTACCGCTTATTCCGCCACCAATAAAAGCTGTTGAATTCAAAATGTTAAAATCGTATAAAGAATAATGATATTCAGTACTTTCATTTTTCTTTTTATATAGTGGAAAAGTCAGCGTAAAAATATTAATCCCATACATTGCATCGACTTTAGCGTTATAAAAATGCAGTTTATTACTAGTGGCGTTTCATAATTGGTTATCATACGATTTTAATGTATTAAAATCTATTTGATAAGAACTTTTACCACTGTTAAAACCATTGGCAATTTGTTTATCTTTAACAAAGAAATAAGAACGAAAAATCATATTCTTACTATTTTCGATTGTTGAACCAAAGTTAATCAAATACTGTTTGGGATAAAAAGTAATTAATGAACGATAGAAAAAGCCCATTTGTAAAACATTTTTAGGAATTTGTTGCATCCCTTTGTAATCTAATTCTACATAAGTAGAAACATCCATATCAAAACTTGCATAAAAGAATTGCACAAAAAAACCACCTAAAACTTTATAAATTTTATTAAATAAATCATTAGTGAAATCAATAGTTAAATCTTCTTGATAATAAAGTATAAAATCTTTAAAATCAGTCTTTAATTTGTCATCATAGCGTAAAAAATAGAAAGTATTACCATAATAATTAACTTGTCCAAAAAAGGTATTAATAAAATCTGCCCCAAAACTTGTTCGCGAGCCAGATTTTCAAAGCGATTTACCATTTTCTAAAAACTCATTATTGCCCACAATGCTACCATGCTCAGTTTTTATAGTAATAACATCACCAAAACTAGAAAAGGAAAGTTCTCTAAAAATAACTTCTTCAATGAAACCTGGTGGATATGAATTTTTACGACTTAAACTAAATTTACTATTCTGTTTAAAGCCATTTAACTTAATTGATATTTCATTCATATATTTAAAATTATCATCAAAGAAATTAAAAATGGGTACTCAATATAAATAACTATAATTAAATTTATCAAAATCTCGGCGTTGTATCATTAAATAATCTAATTTATCTTGAAACTGATTATACTGATATTCACCATCATTTTTAGTTATTTCGGTTGGTAATGGTTGTTCGTTATGTTTTTCGGGTAAAGGAGGCATTTCCGCTGAGAATGAAGTAATATGAAACATTTTCGTGTTAAGACCTTGTGGAACTGTCTTATTAAGAAATACTTTAAAATTAATTAAATTATCAATAAAATAAAATTCTTTAAAAGGCTTGAACTTATAAGAACCATTAGAACGATAAAAGTTATTAATTTGATTATAACCAGCACTATCTTTGTCAACAAATAATTGAAGGGCTGGTCTTTGAACAAAATCACCATTACCTATTTGAATATCAAAATCACTAGAAAGCTTTAAATCAGTAGCATCAATTTCTAAATGATATGAACCCTGACCATAACGACTAATTACTCAAGCACTTTTACCAATCTTGGAAAACTCTAATTCACAACTTTCACCACATTGATTGGGGTTTGTGGCTCGTTTTTCTCGTTTCATAAAGAATTGTTCTATATTGGGTTTTGGTGGTTGTTTTGTATCAAAGAACGCCCCTAATGGCACCAAACCAATAAACATTATAATAAATCAAGAAATAATCTTATCCATCTCATCACGCCTTAAAACTCTTTTTTATTGCTTTAACAGCATCAGAAAATTTATACTGTTGATGTTGCGGACATTCACAATTAACAACTTGCATTTGATGCTTTCTAAAAATTTTATTAAAGTAATAACCCCTAATAATTAACTTAATACCAGTTATTAAGAAATAAATAATTAATAATCAAATATAAACATTAAAAAATACACTTTGAAAATTTAATGGTATAAAATCTTTAAAAAATTTATCCCCTTTAATTTGAAGGACCGTTAAAAATATTCAAATTATAATAACAACACTATGAAGTATAATAAAAAAATGTATAAAACCTAAAACGCTTTTAAATCATTTAATACCTAATATTTTCTTTAATTTTTTCATTTTTTAACTCCTTAAAATTAAATATATTGTTGATAAAATACAAATCGTTCCTAAAATTTGGAAAATCGGATGTTGAGAAAATAACCTTATCATTGGTTTAAACAAATCTAAAATTTTAATATTATTTGATAGAACTTTATTAAAATATTCTAAACCCTCACGCACATAGGCTCATAAACCTAAAAAGTCATTTAAAGCAAAAATAGAAAAAACAGCAACAAGAATAAATAAAATTATCAATTTAAACATTTTAAAAACCTACCTTTTTATTCGCCGTCCATGTTGATTAACTCACGGTCTATTTTTAGGACTATTACCACTGAATTTCTTAATTGGACCACTAGATGATTTTTTCTTTACTCCTCAATTAGCAACTGATTTTTGATATTTTTTACGAAAACCAACTTTTGGTCGTTCAATATGAATACCTAAAATACCACCAATTACAAGATTTATTACAAGCATAATTAGCGGAAAAATAATAATGCGAATATTTGTTCCAGGAATGGTTAAAGTTCAAATTAAATCAAAAACTTTATAAAACATATCGCCAATCAAACTAGCCATTTTTTCTAAGTTTTCCATTTTTTAAACTCCTTTACTTGTTTTTCTTCTTCAGATTATTTTTTAACTTAGTAAGTATCTTACTGAATTTTTCCATTTTTAAGTATTCTAATGCTTCAATATCCATCACATTATCATTTCAAAATTTATGCTGATAATTATCATTCAAAGCACGATTACTTAATTCACGCAAGAATGATAAATATTTATTATCATAAAGGTTTAAAATTGACATCGGAATTTTCAATTTAAAGAAATAAATGTCTAATTCCGGAATGCTACGATACTTGATTTTGCGACCTTTTTTATCATTTTTAGCATTAATTAAAGTTAATCGTCATTGTTCGTATTCGCTTACCGATTTAAAAGTGCCATAAATAACTTGTAAATAAGGACGAAAGATACTAACCGGTTTTTTTCTAATGCCAACAATTATTGAATTCGCAATATCACGAACTTTAACTCATATATGTTCGGCTCGTTGTCCGCTTGCTAATATGATATGGGTAAATTGCCGAGCTGAAGCAAAATATTCTTGTAAACCTTGGGTTACTTTATCATTTTCTTTATAGTCAGTTCCTTCTAAAAATAAGTTAGTTTCATCTCATAACAGCAAATGCTTTTCTTCTAATATCGGATAATTATAATCTAATAAAGACATATGCCCTAATGAAAGCATTTGTTTATCTGTAATCGGAAAAGTAGAAATCGTTTTTCAACCACTTAATAAGTAAGAAGCTAAAACCATTAAAGCAGTTTTTCCAGTTCCTAAGGCACCAATTACTAAATTTAAAGGTGAATTTAATAAGAAATTAATAAAACTACGACGAGCAAAAAAATGAGAAATTTTAGTATATAGAAT